>JAKAPW010000056.1 GCA_021811935.1 archaeon
GTTATCGCCTTCGGTATCTTGTAGCCCTTCTGCGTCGCATAGATCGGGACCCTGAACTTGGCTTCCACCTTCGCCTCTCCAGCCGCCCGTAGAGCGGGGCATGATTTATCGTTTCTGGACGGCGGCGAAATATTAAAAAATGCAGATATGCCAATCCATACAGCGTGACGGTTGTAGACCTCCACTCGATAATCCCCGCCTTCTACCTCCAGCTCTATTTTGCCGCGCTGTTGCTCCTGGGGGCGGCTGGCATGGCGTACGACTTCGTGGCCGGCAAGAAGCTGGCGTTCATGAGATGGGAGGGGAATGCCGGGCGGGAACCCCCCCGGTTCAGCGCGTCGGCGCTGCTCAGGACGGTCGTGGTCGACCTTGCCGGCTCCCGCCAGCTTTCCGCCTGCGGGGTGTCCCGGAGGGCTTCGCACGTCCTGATGCTCTGGGGCTTCATCCTCTCCGGCGCCGCGGTCTTCCTGCAGACGTTCTTCTTCCCGGACGCCTCGCCGCTCGCGGCCGCGTTCCTGGTCCCCCTGAACGTAGGTGGGCTGATGGTCCTGGTCGGGGGGCTCTGGTTCCTCCCCTTGCGGGCGGACGTCCGGTACGAAGGCAGGCCCCTGCTCAGGTTCACGAGGGCTGACGTATTCGTGCTCAACCTCATAGCGATGGCGGCGCTCGGCTTCGGGCTGGAGGCCGCCATGCTGAGCGGCTCCGTCCCGTCCACGGAGGTGGCGCTGGCGCTGTACCTGCCGGTCACCGCGTTCCTCTTCGTGTCCGTCCCCTGGACGAAGTTCCCCCACATCTTCTACAAGGCGGGGCTGATAGTCCAGGAGAAGCTCGAGGGGCGGCCCGCGCGGCTGCCCGTGCCCACGGAAGCGGGCGGGGAGTGATGGGTTGCCGACCTTCGTCTACATGTCGGCCTGCGACGGCTGCGGCCTCTGCGTCGACATCTGCCCGAGCGACATAATGCACCTGGACCGGGACATCAGGAGGGCCTACAACATCGAGCCTGACTACTGCTGGGAGTGCTACTCGTGCGTGAAGGCCTGCCCCCAGCACGCCATAGACATGCGGGGGTACGCCGACTTCTCCCCGCTCGGGCACGGCCTGACGGTGCTCAGGGAAGAGGACAAGGGGAGGGTCTCCTGGAAGGTCACCTACAGGAACGGCCAGACGAAGGAGTTCACCTTCCCCATCAGGAGCACCAGGCCCAATTCGATAAGGCCGCCCGACACGTTCCCGCAGGAGGGCGACATGGGGGACCAGCTGCTCGCGCACGAGCCCGGATACCTGAAGGTGGAGAAACTGCCCGGGCTGCAGAAGGTGGAATAGGATGAGCGTCAGGTCGTCCAAGGCAGTCAGGCGCGTCGACAGCGACATACTGATAATCGGGGGCGGGATGGCCGGGTGCGGAGCCGCCTACGAAAGCAGGTACTGGGGGCGGAAGCTGAAGATAGTGCTCGTGGAGAAGGCGAACGTGGAAAGGAGCGGCGCCGTGGCCATGGGGCTCTCGGCGATCAACTGTTACATGGGGATGAGGTGGAAGGAGAACACGCCGGACGACTTCGTCAGGTACGCCAGGACCGACCTGATGGGGCTTGTCAGGGAGGACCTGGTCTTCGACATAGCCAGGCACGTCGACTCCACCGTCCACCTGTTCGAGGAATGGGGACTCCCCATCATATACGACAAGGAGACCGGGCGCTACAAGCGGGAAGGCAGGTGGCAGATCCTGATACACGGGGAGTCGTACAAGCCGATCGTCGCGGAGGCCGCCAGGAAGTCCGCCACCGAGGTCTACAACAGGATAATGGTCACCCACCTCCTTCGCGACAAGAACGACCCGAACAGGGTGGCAGGCGCGGCCGGGTTCAGCGTGAGGGACGGCGCGTTCTACGTCTTCAGGGCCAAGGCGGTGATAGTCTCCGCCGGAGGGGCGACCCATGTCTACCGCCCCAGGTCCGTCGGGGAGGGGGCGGGGAGGACCTGGTACTCCCCCTGGAGCACCGGCTCCGCGTACGGCCTGCTGATACAGGCAGGGGCCGAGATGACCCAGATGGAGAACAGGCTGGTGGTGACCAGGTTCAAGGACGGCTACGGGCCGGTGGGTGCCTGGTTCCTGGCGCTGAAGGCGGTGGCGACCAACGCCTACGGCGAGGACTACGAGAGGAGATACACCGAGGAGCAGAGGAAGCTGTACGGGGACTACGTCGACTCCAAGCCCTTCCCCACCTGCCTGAGGAACGATTCGATGCTCAGGGAGGTCAGGGCGGGGAACAGCCCGATATACATACACACGGAGAAGGTGCTGGACACCAGGGAGAAGGAGGAGCTCGGATGGGAGGACTTCCTGGACATGACGATGAGCCAGTCGATAGTCTGGGCTGCGCAGAACATAGACCCCAAGGTGACGCCGTCCGAACTCCAGACCTCGGAGCCCTACATCATGGGCTCGCACGCCACCTGCTCGGGGGCCTGGGCCAGCGGCCCCTCCGACCTCTCGCCCAAGGACTATTTCTGGGGGTACAACCGCATGACCACGGTGCGTGGCCTCTTCGGCGCGGGGGACACAATAGGGGGGTCGGCGCACAAGTTCTCCTCCGGCTCCTTCGCCGAGGGACGGCTGGCCGGCAAGGCGGCCGTCTCCTTCGCACTGGACCACGGGGACGGGACGCCCGAGGTGGACGACGCGGAGGTCGAAGCGCTGAGGAAGGCGGTCTTCACGCCGCTGCAGACATACGAAGTGGAGAGGAACCTCATAGTCAGGGGGACCGTCTCCCCCACCTACATCTTCCCCGGCCAGGGCGTCACGAGGCTGGAGAAGCTGATGGACGAATACTGCGGGGGCTGGGGGCAGTTCTACACCACCAACGAGGTCCTGCTGAAGAGGGGGCTGGAGCTGCTGGGCATGCTGAAGGAGGACCTGGCCCGCGTGGCGGCCCAGGACCTGCACCAGCTCCAGAGGGCGTGGGAGCTGAGCCACAGGGTCTGGACGGCGGAGGCGGTGCTGAGGCACACGCTCCACAGGCGGGAGACGAGGTGGCCCGGCTACTACTACAGGGCGGACTGCCCGAAGCTGGACGACAAGGAGTGGCACGTCTTCGTCAACTCCAGGTACGACCCCGCCACCGGCTCGTGGACCATGTCCACCCGGCCGGTCCACCGTCTGGTACCGTGACCCTGATGATCCCCGAACCATACGGCGGGAGGCTCGTGAACGGCCTCCTCGGCGAACGGGAGGCGGGCCGCCTGCTCGACGATAGGTCGGTCCCGTCGCTCGACCTCCCCCCCGAGCAGGTCTACGACGCCGAAAAGATAGCGACGGGGGCGTACAGCCCGCTCGAGGGGTTCATGGGCCCGCAGGACCTCGAAAGCGTGATGGAGGCCGACAGGCTCTCCAGCGGGCTCCCCTGGACAGTCCCGATCGTCCTGACCCCCCGGGCGGGGGCGGACGGCCTTTCCCCTGGGGACAGGGCGCTGCTGAAGGGGACGGACGGGCGCCCCTTCGCCGTGGTGGACGTGGAGGAGAAGTACCCCTTCGACAGGTCCAGGTTCGCCCAGAAGGTCTTCGGCACGACCGACCCGGCGCATCCGAACGTGGCCGACCTTCAGGGATGGGGGGGGTCGGCCATAGGGGGGAGGGTGGGGCTGCTGCGCAGGCTGGAGCTGCCCACGTCGAGGTTCGAGCTGACGCCGGCGGAGACCAGGGAGTACTTCGCCAGGATGGGCTGGAAGAGCGTCGCCGCGTACCAGGCCCGCAACCCGCCGCACACCGCCCACGAATACATCCAGAGGCTGACGCTGGAGAGGGAGGACGTCGACGCCATACTGGTGCAGCCCATAGTGGGGAAGCTGAAGAAGGGGGACTACAGGCCGGAGATAATAATGAAGGCGTACGAAACGTTCGTCGCCAACTACTATCCCAGGGACAGGGTGCTGCTGGCGGCGCTGTCGATAGCCATGCGCTATGCGGGGCCGAAGGCGGTGCTCTTCTATGCGATCGTCAGGAGGAACTACGGCTGCTCCCACTACATAGTCGGGCGGGACCAGGCGGGCGTGGGGGGCTACTATGACCCCTACGCGGCGCACAGGATATTCGACAGGTACGACGTCGGGGTGGTGCCGCTCAGGTACATGGAGACGTTCTTCTGCAGGGTCTGCGGATGGATGGCGTCGTCCAAGGTCTGCCCCCACCCGAAGGAGCAGCACATCGACACCAGCCAGACGGGCATAAGGAAGCGGCTGGCTGAAGGGAAGCCGCTGCCCACCGAGATACTCCGCCCCGAGGTGGCCGAAGTGCTCAGGGGCGGCGACGTGTTCGTGACCTGACCGTCTCCGGCACGATTTAATAGGCGGGGCCGACCACAATCCTTCGCGGGGCCAATGATAATCGACGAAGAGCCGTCCCTGCCCGAGCTGGAAGGCTACCTTTCGCCGGAGACCATCCCGAACCTCTACCTCATCTACGACGCCCGCCGCGAGCTCGGGAAGAGGGCCCGTTTCCGGGCTGCGGTGGGCCCGGGCGGCGTGGAGGGTGTTTCATTGCTCTACCGCGGCAACCCCTACACGTCCGTCTGGATACTGGGGACGGAGAGGGCCGCGGAAGGGCTGCTGGAGGGGGAGCCCGTGCAACGGGTGATAGTCTGCACGCAGCCTCCCCTCGCCGGGCTGGTGGAGTCCCGCCTCCCCGGGCACAGGAGGTACGAGGTCGACGTCATGGCCGCACGCAGGCCGCTGACCGCGCGCCTTCCGACGGGCGGGGTCAGGAGGCTCTCGGCCGACGACGCGTACCAGTGGGCGACGCTGCGCGCGGACCCGGCCGACGGCGGACCGTCCGCGAAGGAAGTGGAGGAGGCGGCGAAGCTGCTGCAGGAGAACGTCGCGTTCGGCCTCTACGAGGACGGGTCGCTCGTCAGCAGGGCGCTGTCCCACGTCAGGATGCCGGAAGGATGGGGCGTCTCCGGCGTCTTCACCCGTCAGGACCGCAGGGGCAGGGGCTACGCTTCCTCCGTCGTCTCCGCGCTGGCGGAGGCGGCGTTCAGGGAGACAGACAGTGTGATGCTCTTCGTCAGGAGCGACAACGCGGCGGCGAAGAGGGCCTACCAAAAGGTCGGATTCTCGACCGTGGCAAACCGCGTCTTCTGCGACGTGGGGGTGGGCTGGTCCCCGTGAAGCGCGGGGGCCCGGTGGTCGTGGCCACGACCGACGGCAGGGCCTACTACGCCTTCGTCACGCTGCTGCGCGACATGAAGATACAGAGGAGGGACGCCCTTCCCTGGGAGGTGGGCGCGGGCGCGGGGCTGCTGCTGACCACCCGCAGGGAAAGGCCGGAGTGGTACGCGGGCGAAGCGCTGCTCTACGAGGACGTGCGCGACGACCAGACGAAGGCCAGGTACTCCCTGATATCCGGGCTGTATCCGGGCGCCGAAGACGAGGTGGTGGTCGGGATAGACCCCGGCGGGGTGACCGGCGTGGCCTGCCTGTACAGGGGGGCGCTGCTGGCCGCCGTCTCCTCCCGCGAGCAGAGCATGGTGGTGACGCTGGCCCTCAAGGTGCTCTCCCTGCCCATTGCCAGGAAGGTGGTGAGGGTGGGGAACGGGGACAGCAGGGGAGTCCGGCTGGCCCACGCCATCCTCTCCAGGACCGGCGACGGGGTGGAGGTGGAGATGGTGGACGAGAGCGGGACGTCCAGGGCGAAGGCCGCGGGCCGGGTCTCCCGGGACATCGCGTCGGCCATGTCCATAGCCAGGAGGAAGGGTGTGAAGCTGTTCCGAGGCCGCGGACGCCCGCCCGGTTAACCTTGCTCGCGCTCGATGTCAAAACTTCTGCACACATGGTACCGTTAAGCGGGACGGCGGGGAAGGCGACGGGATGGAGGAAGAAGCGAAGGAGATGAAGTCGCACGTCAGGCGCAGGCTGGGAGCGGCCAAGGACCTCAGGGCGGCCACCGACATGGGAGACGTCAGAACCTCGGTCGGACGGCTCAAGGGCGGCGGCAAGCTCGGCAGGAAGCTGACGAAGGCGGGGATGGCGCTGATAGCCATACCCGACCCGGTGACAGACGTGCCCGGCGCGGTGATGGTCGCGTCCGGGCTGGCCATAAGCCGGCTCAAGGACTCGGCGTCCCTTTCCGACATACAGCAGGAAGTGAAGAGGATAGCCGACGCTCTCAGGTTAGACCGACAAGGTTTTTAATTCGGCCCGGCCGTTTTCTTGCCCATGCTCAGGCATAAAGGAGCGGAAATAACGTATCTGGAACACGACACGTTCAGGATAGCTTCGGGCGGGGTCAACGTGTACACGGACCCCTTCAAGATAGCCCCGCAGCCGGTGAAGGCGGACATAGTCGCCATAACGCACGAACACTTCGACCACATGAACGCCGAGGACCTGAAGAAGGTGCTGAAGCCGGAGACGATAGTGATCGCCTCGGTAAACTGCAGGGAAGCGCTGGGGTCCATCTCCGCCGCGGAGAAGGTGTTCGTAAAGCCGGGGGACGCTGTCACCAGAAAGGGCGTTTCCTTCACGGCCACCGCCGCCTACAACACGAACAAGTTCCGCGAGCCGGGCAAGGTCTTCCACCCCAAGGAGTACCTGGGCGTCGGCTTCCTGATCGATGCGCACGGGACCAGGGTCTACCACGCCGGCGACACGGACAACATACCGGAGATGGCCGATCTGGGGGACGTGTCGGTGGCGCTGCTGCCCGTGAGCGGGACGTACGTCATGACCGCCGAGGAGGCGGCCGAGGCGCTCAGGTCCATCAGGAGCGAAATCGCGATACCGATGCATTACGGTGCGATAGTCGGCACCCCGGAGGACGCCGGCCGCTTCGGCAAGCTGGCCGCCGGCGCGGTCGTGCTGGAGAAGGAAAAGGCATAGGCGCAGGGATAACCGCTGCCCGAAGGCGCTTTCGGCATGCTGAGGGAGACACGGACAGGCCTTTTCGTGGAGGCCAGGGGGAAGAGGATCGCCTTGGACCCCACGCGGAAGGTCAAGGCGGACTACGTCTTCATCTCCCACGCCCATTCCGACCACCTGCCGCCGTCCGTGGGCGACGCCACGGTGATCGCCTCCGACGCCACCGTCAGGCTCGCCAGGGAAAGGGGGCTGAAGATAGACGGACACACGGAGGAGCTCCCGGGCATCGAGCTGGTGGACACAGGACACATACTGGGCTCCAGGGGGATGCTGGCGGACGGCGTCTTCTATTACACGGGGGATTTGGGGGGGAGGCGCCGGGCGTTCATGCCGCGGGCCAGGCCTGTCAGCTGCGAAACGCTGCTGATGGAGAGCACCTACGGGCGGGAGAACTTCGCCTTTCCCCCCCTGGCCACGGTGCTCACCGCGGCCAACAGGCTGATAGCCGCCGCGTGCGAGTCGGGGAGGCCGGTGCTGGTCGAGGGCTATCCGCTGGGGAAGTCCCAGGTCCTCACCTACCTGCTCCAGTCCTGGTCCCCGCTCTACCTGTACGGGAGCGTCAAGCCCTTCAACGACATATACAGGGAGTTCGGCGTCGAGCTGCCCGAATGCCACGCCCACCTGTCGAGCCCGGCGGACCTGAGGAAGATGGCCGGGAAGCCTGGCGTCCTGATCTTCCCGGCCACCGGATTCAGGGGGGAGGCGCGGGCGGAGGCGAGGAGGCTCGGGGCGCTCACGCTAAGGTTCACGGGCTGGGCGATGGACGTGGGGCGGTCCAGGGGCGACGGCCACATGCTACCCATAAGCGACCACGCCGACTACCAGGAGCTGGTCTCGTTCGCCAGGGACTGCAAACCCCAGCAGGTGCTCACGACCCACGGCTCCTCGGCGGAGCTCGCCCTGGCGCTCCGGCGACTGGGCTTCAGCGCGAAGTCGCTCACGGAAAGGCAGCTTTCGCTGACGGAATACCTGGACTAGACGCGGCCTCGAAGACCGGGCATTGATTTCGGGGTCGAGCACGGCCGCTGCTGGCGGTCTTCAGGTCGAACGTCTGCACAAACGTCCCGCCCGTCTCTTCCTTGAATATCCTATCCGTGTATTCCCTGCTGCCCTCCCTGCAGAATCCGACCATGTCGGCGAATCTCATGGCTGCATCTATGTATCAGGAACTTCGTCACCGCATCCAACCGTGGGATCTATTGCGCGTGGGAAGGTTTGCTTCCCGCGGCGTAACACGCTGTCTCCGGCGCCTGGTCCATGCGTCAGGGCGGGCCCAGAGTTGGGCTGCCCGGCATGGAGGCCCCACCTGTGGCGGCTCCCGCTTGACGGTGAGCGTCTCTTCTGAATCCTGGACCGCAATTTCCGCTCTAATCCTTTTGGAGAGGATGCTTTAATAATTAGTATCCTATGTATAATAGTACATAGGAGATTGACCAGGCATGCGCGGGGGACGGCCTGGGAGGAACAGAAATGCCCTGGTGGCGAAAAGCATCGTCGACTCCATCGAGTCGTTGAGGAACGAGGGTACCGAGCCAACATTCAACGCTATCCTGGCATACCTGGGGTCAAGGAGGATCCTCTCCAATCACAGGTCGCTGAGGGCGTACCTCGATTCCTTGGTGCGCTCGGGATTGCTGGGTGTGTCCACGAAGTCCGGCGGGAAACCCAATATCAGGCCAACGCAGGTGTATTCACTGGCGCACAGCCGACCTTCGGTCGAGACAGGTGCGAAGGCGCTGATTTTCCATGGACTCAACTGGACGCTCCCGGCCGAATCCAGTGTCAGACGGGCGACCGACGTGGAAGGAGTAGCCCGTGCAAGGCTCGAAGGAGGGACTTTGTACGGCTCTCTTGAGGATACCGTCGTGGAGACCCTGACAAGGGTCAAGACCAAGGCGGGAGCCGACCCCGCGCTGACGTTCTGCGCGGCGCTGCTGGCCGCCAAGAAGTTCGACCACACATATCTGATGCGGAGGGCAAGAGAGAAGGGGGTCGTGAAACTGATACAGGAATTGCTCGACGAAATAGACCACTTGCTGACCTCCCCAAAG
>JAKAPW010000007.1 GCA_021811935.1 archaeon
TCTTCTGAAAGGCTCTGCTGACTCCTCTCGGAATTTGTTCCCGTTTGCTGTCGTCGAGAGAACCCATACCCGAAGCGAAAGCGGTATGCTAGGATGATTACGATGACGGTGACAACAACGACTATAACAGCAGTAAGAGCAATATTCAATTCAGTAGGTCAGCTCCATGGCTCCTACGTGACAAAATGGTAATAAAAGAGGTTCGGCGCGTACGAATTTTGTATGAGTGGAACACCGCATAAGCGGACCCGCCCCTTTAGGCAATACCCAGCTTTTATGGTACGGCTGGTCCTCTTCCCTCGCCAGCAGCACCTTGCTTCCGCGAACGATCGCTACCGCCACGATTAACCTGATTCCCGGGTCGTGGGTTTCCGGCTTCACGCGAATGGATAGAATTGCGTACAAGTGGTGCGTGTGGGCCATAGAACGGGCTTCCCACACTTAAATATGGGACAGAAGTCGGAGACGATGGCGATGGATTCCGCCTGGACCTGAACAGTCCGAATCGCACCTTCCGGTGCTGATGACTCCTTGCGAATAGTGGTGTAATGGGTGGGGTCCGTGGACAAGTGGGAAGGATGGCGGGTGAGACAGCGCGCGTCGTGCTTCATGCTGCGATCAGAGGTGTCTTGAACCGTTGCCCGGGGATGCCTCCACGCGCGACCGGATGCAGGAAGAGCAGCTGATGGGCAAGGCGATAGACTGCGCCGAGGCGTTGATACTTGAAAGAGAACTGACGTCACTGACGGCCAAGATGGCCTTTCTGGAGTCGGATATACCGCGGCTCGAAGAAGAGCGGACCAGGCTCGACCGACTGGTCTCCAAAGCAGAGCGGGACATCGATTGGATGAGAAGCAGGATAGAATCGCTGGAAATGGAAAACGCCCGGCTGAAGGATTCCTTGAAGGTGGGGAAGCGTTGACGTGGAGGTTACCTGGGCGCAGAAGGCGCCTTCCGCGCCTGAATGGTAGTCAGGAGGAAAGGGTGAAGGGGCTATGCAAAAGGTTCGGCACCGATCGCCGTTCCTTCCTGGAACTGGGTCTCCGGTCCATGGCGCAGGGGGAGACACCCGACGTCGGCCTTCTTCGGCGCCGGCTTGAAGGGGCCGGGAAGAGGATGACCGACCTCGCCGCGAGGCATGCCCCCCTGGCCTCCGTCGTGGCTTCGTTGCGATTCAGGTGGTACACCATGTCATCCGCCTGCCAGAAGGAATCCATGGTGCTGCTGTCACTGGAGGCAGAACACAGGGCGTTGGCGACCCTTGTCGGCGTGCCACATGATGCCAGCCACCAGAAGGAGGAGGAGGACCTCTTTGACAGATATAACGGGTCGTCGGGGTGAAGGTCCTCCTGCCTTGAGGGAGGAAGGCGCAGGAGTCCGGCTCCCCCATTGCTATTCCTCCATCGTTCCGGCGGAGGACGCAGGAAAAGACCCGAAATATAGATTCTGGTTTCGTAACACCTATATAGTTGCGCAGTTCGAATTGGCGGCACAGGTTCAATGAAATGAGAGTCGGTGCAATCGGTGTCGGTCAGGCCGGTGGTCGAATACTCGACCTCTTCGTATACCAGAACTATTACGCGGGACACAAGGATGTCCTTCCGCTGACGCTGGCGGTGAACGCGGCGAAGTCTGACCTCATGGGGCTTTCTTCCGTCCCCAAGCAGGACAGGCTGCTGATCGGCCACACTATGGTCAAGGGCCATGGTGTCGGCGCGAACCCCGAAGTGGGGGCCAAGGTGGCCGAGGAGGATTCGCGCAGCATCAGGAGGGCGATATCGGAGCGCGCGACCCACCAGGTGGACGCGTTCCTGATATTCCTGGGGCTGGGAGGAGGGACGGGCTCCGGGGCCAGCCCCGTCATCGCCCGCATGCTCAAGGAGATATACAAGGAGCCGGTGTACGTCATGGGGGTGCTCCCCAGCGAGTCCGAGGGCTCGTTGTATTCGGGCAACGCGGCGCGCAGCCTGAGGGCGCTCACGGAGACCGCCGACGGCATAATGGTCTTCGACAACAACATCTGGCAGAGGGAGGGCACGGCGATAAAGAGCAGCTTCGACCAGATGAACCAGGAGGTGGTGAAGCCCCTGCACAACATCTTCGCCGCGGGCGAGGCCACCGGGTCCGGCCACGTCGGCACCAAGGTGATAGACGCCTCCGACGTCATAAACAGCATACAGGGCTTCGCGTCCTACGGCTACAGCGGCTGGACCAAGTCCTGGACCGACGTGCTGAAGGACACGGGCAAGCGCGCCCTGATGAGGGAGAAGACCTCGGTCGACCAGCTCGACCCCGCCAACAGGATATTCTCGCTCGTCCAGGGAGCCGCGGCCGGAAGGCTGTCGGTCGACTGCGACATAAAGACGGCCTCCAAGGCGCTGGTGGTCGTCTCCGGGAACCCAGGGGAGATGAACAGGGAGGGGATGGACAGGGGCAAGGCGTGGCTCGAAGAGGTGACCGGCGGTGCCGAGATCAGGGGAGGGGACTACCCCCAGCCTCACTCCCGCGAGCTGGTCTGCAGCGTCCTCTTCTCCGGGCTGAAGGAGATACCCGTGCTGAAGTCGCTGATAGAGAGGTCGCAGGTGAAGAAGACGAAGAAGGCCAAGGTGACGAAGGGGCAGCTCTACAGGGCCCTCCCCAACATAAAGATGAAGACCGAGTAGCTACACTAAAAGGGGAACGGGGGATGCTGTTGTTTTCGGTTCAGCTGATAGCGGTCGCCGCGACCCTTGTGAGCGGGTCCGTCATCTTTCTGAAGATATTGATAGACCCCTCGTCCCCCTTCCTCAAAAGGAGACATGTCGAGACGGCCCGCTACAGCGTATTGCTGGGCATCCCTCTCGGCCTGGTCTTCCCCCTTCTGTCCCAATATGACGAGTACGCCCTGCTCGGGTTCACCCTGGCTCTTCTCTCTTTCACTGTCTACTATTACATGCTCAGGCGCTCCCCGTCCTCCTTCTACCGCTTCAGGCTGGGCTGGGTCTCGCGCGAGACGGTGCGCAGCAGGTTCCTGCACCTTGCGGTGGCGTCCGGGGTGGCCTGCTTCGTCGACCTCTTCTTCTGGCTGAACATATTCGAGGTGCCGTTCGGCTCCCCCGTGCCGCCGACCGTCCCCGTCATGCTCGCCATGGTGAGCTCGATATCGGGCCTCTTCGCATTGACTTCGTTCGTCCCGAAGCTGGACATCCTGTACTGCCTTGTCGACGACTTCACCCAGAACTCCTATCACCCAAGGCCGGGGATGTGGATAGAGATAGAGGACACCGATTTTCCGAGCATAATAGCCGGCACGGCGTTCACGTCGATGGAGATGGTGGACGCCTTCGAATCGCTGAGGAAGGAGGGATACCTGGAACGGCAGCCCCATCCGATCATGGGCAGGGTCAGGTACAGGATATTCCCCGAGGGCATGGTCTTCCTGGACACGAGCGCGCAGGACGTCAGGGGCCGCATAGACGCCGCGATGCGCCAGATAGACATATCGGCCGACGCCATAAACGGCCACGTGAACGGCGCCCGCCCGCTCGAAAGCCGCTCCCTGGACGGCGCGACCAAGGAGCTCCAGACGCTGAGGAGCAAGATTCAGCGCCTCAAGGAGGAGTATGGCCGCCTCGTCCCCGTGGAATGGGAGGCCTCCTCGCTGGCGAAGATTCATCAGCTGGAACTGGGCGTGCGGGACCAGGGCGGAGAGCCGGCCCTGGTGGAAGCCTGAAGAAGCCCGCACATGGCCCCGGCTGGGCGGCAAAGGCGAATCGTGGTAGCCCGGGAAGGATTCGAACCCTCGTCACCAGGTTTCCCCTCGTGTGTACCAAGGTCTGTGCCGACCTCGTACAGATCCAGAGCCTGGTATCCTTGGCCACTAGATTCGGCGGCTCAACGCCTCGACCGGGCTACGGGCTACCGACCCATGGCAGCGGCACGGGGGTTTTTAACTGCTACCTGCCAAAGGCTATCGGGGTCCTTCGCCGGACGCGGGCTATCGCGCCTGTCTCTGGAACATCTTGGCGAGGGAACGCATCCCCAGGAGAAGTATCACCGACGCCCCGATGTTGACCGCCTGCGTCGCCAGCAGCGTCGGGGTGGAAATGACGCCTATTATGCTGGCCAGCGCCGCGGGCGATATGAACGGGATGAGCAGCAGACTCAAGACGTTCCTTATCGTAAACAACACGAACGCGACTATCACGAGCGTCCAAGCCACGAAGCTTCCGACTATCCCTGTTATGCGATATGCGTAGTATACCGCCCCGACCGACAGCGCCACCTGGACCACCGCGGACAGGGCGAGCGCCTGGACCACGAGCGTGTCGACCATCTTCATCACTTCCTGGCCTTCGCAGCCTTCCTGAACATCTCCATGAAGTTCTCCGGGGCCGCCCGCCTCGGCGAGCCCGTGATCACCCCCTCGTACTCCAGGAAGGGGGCCGCGACCCTTATCCCCTGCGGCGTGATTTCGTATTCTCTGAGCCTCTTGTCGTGGTCGCTCCCGCGCATCTTCAGCACGGCCAGGGCCTTCTTCATGGATGACTCGATTTCGACCATCCTGAAGAGTAATATCGTGTCGACCAGGAAGCTCATGCCGACCTCCGTCACGGCGAACGACTGGGCGGCGAGCTGCGCGGACTCCCACACGAACATGGAGCTGAGGCCCCTGGTCTTGAACCACATTATGGTCCTGTAGGCCTCCTTCCTGAGCTCGTTCTCGCCCACGTACATGGCGAGATGGCTCAGCGAGTCCAGCACCACCCTCCTCGGCTTGATCTCCTTGACCGGCCCCTCCAGCAGGCTCCCTCCGCCGCTCTCCAGCAGCAGGTTCGGCGAGGTGCAGACTATCTGGAGCCTGTTCTCCTCTTCGAATCTCTTGAGGTCCCATCCGAAGTTGGCCGCGTCCCTGTAGATCTGGTCGGGGAGCTGCTCGAAGGTGACGTATATCCCGTTCTCGCCGAACTTGGTTATGCCGTTGTAGAGGTACTGCAGCCCGAGGGTGGTCTTCCCGGTCCCGGCGCTGCCCGCCACCATCACGGCGTCCCCCTGCATGAATCCGCCCCCCAGCATGCGGTCCAGCTCCGCTATCCCTGTCTTCACCCTATCCATCCTTCTTCAGCCCCCTGAGATAGTCGGCTACCGTCTCCTGTATCTCCTTGTCCTTGCCCCTGTCGAGGTATATCGCCTCCGAATTCCCTATCTGTTTAGTGGCCAGTATCCCCAGGCCGACCAGGTCCCTCACGTCTTCTTCCACCGACTTCGGCACCAGACCGATCCTCCTGGCGACGCCGTCCATGCTGTCTATGAGCCCGGGGTTCTTGCGGAACAGTACCAGGAGGTCGCCCTTGACCTCGGAAGAAAGCAGCTTCTTCAGTATCTCGCCACCCGTGCTCAAGCAGGTCATCTCCCCCCGGCTGACGCCTCGCGCATCGCCCGCGCCACCCATCCCTCAAAGTCGAAGGTCTTCCCTTCCTCGTAGGAAAGGCCGAGCCGGCGGTACAGGTCCTTGGCTATCACCTTCTCCAGCGTCAGGCCGCCCTCCTTGAAGACGGAGCGCAGCCTCTCATGGAACTCCTTGGGCTCCCTCACCAGACCGTCGAGCTTCAGGTGGAACAGCACCACGTTCATGCCTATTTCGCCGAGCACGTTCTTCAGGCCGTCGTGGACGCAGCTCTGGAGGATGTCGTAGAATTCCGGTCCCCTGTTCGCCGGTTCGCCTCGGGACGTGTCCAGCCTGGTCGGGGTCAGCTTCGCCAGCGTCGGCGGCCTTGCTACGGTCTCGCGCCCCCCGCCGGGCATCATGGCTGAATTGATAGCATATGTGTTACTTATAAAACCTTCCGCGCCTCGGGCGCGAGGCCGCCGCTTCACACTTCCAGGTACCTGCCCTTCGGCGTCTTCGCCAGTTCGCTGTCCGTGGTCAGAAGGACGCCGTTGAACCGCCTTGCGAGGGCGAGCGCGTACGAGTTGGCCAGCGAGAGTCTGCCGTTCCTGCACTTCTCCACTCCGGCTGATATGGACAGGTCCAGGTCGGGCCACACGACCTCCATCCTTTCGGCCAGCTGCCTTGTCCATAGGATAGCGACATCCAGGCCGAATTTCTGGCATGTCTTGTAGTAAGACTCGGAGAGCGTCACCGAAGAGAGGAGGCCCCTGGCCCTCCCCGCCTGGACGCGGTCGACCAGCGGGCGAAGTCGTTCGTCTTCGGCGTAGAAGAGGGCCCCCGTATCGAACACGAAGGATGTCATTTCTCGGCTTCTCTGCGATGCTCCGCTTCCAGTTCCCTGACCGTCCGAATCAGTTCTTCTCTGTGAGCCCGGCCGCTTCCGAAGCACTCGTTCAGGGGTGGGACCCGGAGCAGTACCGCGCCTTGGTCGGTCTCGAGGAAGACGATTCTGTCGCGTTCTTTGATACCGTATCTCTCTCGTATGCTTGCGGGAATGTTGACCATGCTCTTGCTCGTCACGGTCTCGGTCATTGCCATATTCGGGGAGGAATACCATATATTTGAAGACCTTTATGGAATCGGCGGGGCCGTATGGGTATACGGACGACATGCCGCGAGCATATCATCCGGTCGGGTCTTGAGACGTCTGCTCCTGCCCGGTTGTCCCTTGCCATATGCTGCTCGACCCTGCATGGTGAGAAAGGACTGAACCGACTGCGCATCCCCATTGAGTCGAGCTCCCTGGCAGTCGTCATCGTCCTGTAGCCTCTGATGAGCCACGGCTTCATGCCGAGCTTGTCGTCGATGCACTGGACGGCATCGTTACTTCTGTACGGACCTTTGACGCCGAAATGGGCAGTCAGCAGCCCAGGTTTTCTCCCGGGGAATCGGCGACCTGTCCAGACTTCTCGCCCCGAAACATCCTCCCCTCTCCGGCAGCTTGTCGGAGGCGCCAAGGATAATGGGCCATCTCCTCAGACTGGGAAGGCCAGTGGATGCGTCCGACGCCCTCACAGCTGGAATAGCATTGTCAAACGAAACTGCGCCCGTTGTCATGGGCGATAGGGATTTCCGGGGGATTGCGAAGGTCGCCAGTATCGAAATACGGTTGAAGGCGGGCCCGTGGAAGTCACACGCTCGTCCGTCAGTTCAATGGACAGCGGGAAGCGCAACTCTCCCCTCTGTCTGCTGACAGAGGTTCCGGAAACGGAGTGCCTCTCAGCTTGGTAAGGCATCCGCAAGAGAGGGGTTAGATCGCGATGTCTCGAATCGTCCTAGGGTTGACCAACTCTCCAAGACGAAGGAAGTGCTTGTCATCTGTGAGGAATACGTCGAGCTTTGATGCGCGTTCAAGGTTTCGATATGTGGCTGCGTGAACTGAATCGGAGGCGAAGACGTTGTGCTCCGCGACTATTCTCTCTGCCTCGGCCAATATTTCACGGCTGACCGGCTTGTACTCGACCCTGTGGCTGCGCATTTCTCTAAGATCGAGTTCGATCAATTCCTTCGGCTTGCCATCCTTTTTCAATGCCCTCGCGACTTCGAGGAAACTCCAGCTTGAGGTGTATGCCGACCACGTCCGATCCTTGTCCGTTCTCGATATGATTTCAATCATTTTGTCACTGTCATTTTCGCGCTTGAAGAGCTTCACCAACACGCTCGGTTCCAGATATAATCTCAAAAGGCGTCATCTTCTGCGTGTGTCTGCTCTATGAGCTCGCTTGAAATCACCCTGCTCGGGGCTATCAATTCGTTGATAATCTGAAGTACTCTGAGCCTCTCCCTGGAAGGAAGACTCAACAGGTTAATGTACAATCTAATGGCCGATCGTACGGCCTCGCTCTTGTTCATGAATCCATATTCCTTCGAAATCCTCTCTATGAGTCTGGCCTCCCTCTTGGTGAGCTTCGTGGCAACCGAGACAGATTCGGTCATATGTTTACTGGGGTAAACCAAATGATTAAAACCTTACTGGTCCTTTCTTGAGGTCTGGTCCTCATGCTAGGCAGATTTGGCCTTTCTATGCTCGATCGCCCTTCGGATTTCACTCTCCGCATCGGCCACCGAATACTTCAGAGCCACGTTCCTTCTCCTCAGCTCATCGAGGAAATCCCACAGAGATGAACGGGAAATCCCTGCTGACTTCTCCAGGGATGCCTTCCCCTTTAAGCAAGTATCTACGGCGATGTCCGTCTTTACCTCTTCCATGCCCTTGTACAAGAGTCGCCTCAATAGACTCGATTGGTCTTCTCCTGTCAATTCTTGGAGCGCCCTCAATTCTTTTCTCAGTTGCCTTGGTACAACAAAGGAGATTCGTTCACTCGACTCTCTCACCCTCATCCAGGAATTCTTGAACAACGTCGGGAGCAATCCAGCCCTGCGATGCATAATTCTTTACATTCCTCCTGTAGTCTGTCTTCGGCAGCACCCCATTGACCAACAACTCGAAGAGAAGACCCAGCGTCATCGCAGTTTCGATTCCATAGAGGGTGGCAACCTGCTTTCCCTTTTGGTCGTCCATCAGCAACCTTTCCTGTCTTTCCACTGCCAAAGCGGTTGCTTCTGCCTCTCCTCTGCCTACCACCTCAGCCAACTCCCGCGCAACCTTCTCCGATGACGGGCGAGTGAGCTTGGCAACCTTCAGCCATCCCTCCTTCTCGAGTTTCTCGAGTAGGAGTGCGTCACTATACCCACAGGTTTTCCCCTTCTCAATAGTCTCACGCCTCACACCGCCTGGTACGGTTAACGAAGGAAACGCCTGTCCTACGCATTGAGGCTTGGCCGGGCGCGCGAGATGAATCAGAGGCCTAGAGTTGCTTATCGGCAATTCATGATTGGGACCTCTGCCTCAGATACAAGTATTATGAAATATGAGGACGTAATATCAGAACGGGCCCGGTGGGGCCCAGTATCATCTGATATCGGGCCCGGCTCTGTAGAAACCCTACGCTCAGAAATCAAGCCTGACCAAGCTTTCTGCTTCGGAAGGTCTGAAATAATTCTCCGAGCGGGATATCGGTGATTCCCTCCCTCCCGATGGATGTTGACGAGACAAACCGGGAAGGATGAGGAAGAGGAAGGGAAGCGTCGGGAGAGCAAGATGGTGAAGGCAATCTTCAGGGTCTGCAGAAGGCAGCATATACCCCTCTATTCCAGGAAGGCCCTGTGGCAGCACATAGCCCTGGTCGCATTGATGCAGAGGGTCAGGGAGTATACCGACGACTTCCTGACTGTGGCGGACGGGCTGGTGTCCGCCCTCGACTCCCCCATTTCACGACCATAGAGAAGTTCGTGCTGAGGCCGCGCTCCTAGAGAGGGCCCTGGGCGGGTTCGTCCGCCTCAAGAGGGTCAGGTACCAGGTCTTCTCCCCCGACTCCTCGGGCTTCTCCCCTCATCACCTCCCCCTACTAAGTCGTCAGGACGAAGAAGGACATCCTCTCGGGGATGGAGAAGCAGGTCGGGCAGAAGGAGAGGAGTGATGACCAGGACGAGGACGAAACGCTTCGTCAAGCTCACCATCTGAACCGAGTTGAGGACCCAGCTCGTCACGTCGATCAAGGTAAGGAGAGGGCCGGCGAACGACAACAGGGATTTCGAGCCCGTGGTGAGGAGGGCCCATCAGGCTGGGCATCGGCGACAAGGGCTACGACTCCGAGAAGAACCACGGGAGGGAGGAGCTCCATGCGACGTCCATGATCCCGGCCAGGACGTCCCCGTCTGGAGGACGAATGGGAGGTACAGGAAGGAGATGAAGAGGGCGAAGAAGAAGTACCACCAGAGGTCGAAGGCGGAGACGGTCTTCTCCGTCATCAAGAGGACGACGTCAGGTCGGTGAAGGTGAAGGCAACGAGATGAGGCTGAAAATAATTTCCTGCAACGCTGCGAGGATAGTGAGCCTCGCCTATTCTTTGTTCGCAGGGTTTCTACGGAGCCACGGTATAGGGAACACTATATATAGCATTGGCTATATGACCATGCTCATGACCGCCCTGAAGCTCCCTGAGGTTATCGACAGGCAGGAGGAGGTAAGGGAACTGCTGGAGTCATTGTCCAGCAGGAAGAAGAGCGTGAACTACGCCCTGATCGGTCCGAGGCAGATTGGAAAGACCACCATCCTTCGCGAGCTCAGAAAGCGGCTCGAAGAGAAGGGCGTCGTCGCGGTCCATCTCGACTTCGGCGTCTACAGGTACGCGCCAATCGACTTCCCAGAGGCACTGATCAAGAACCTCCTCAACGAGTACGCGAGCCAGTCAGGCACGCTTGAGAAGGTGATTGCGAGGGCCACGGGTCTGTTCTCGGGACTGAAGGGCTTGAAGCACGTGAGGCCAGTCTTTGAGATAGGGACCGACCAGCCTCCGTCCGTCATGGTGCACCTGGAGCGGGTGGAATCCAACCCGAGGGAAGGGCTGGAGCTGGCCTTCAGATATGCCGATGGCCTGGCCAAAGACAGCGGCAGGAAGGTCGTCGTTATACTCGACGAGTTTCAGCATTTCGTCGAGTTCGACTCCCAGCCCAAACTCAGGGGAGCGCTCGACGTCTTCAGAGCGGCGGTAGACGCTCGCGGTGACGTCTCATACGTAGTGAGCGGTTCCCGCGTGCACTTCCTGAGGGACGTTCTGGAGAATGGCCGGAGCCCGCTCTTCGGGCGGTTCAACATAAAGGAGGTAGGAGGGCTCGGGGAGAGATATGCGAAGGAGCTGTTCATGAAAGCGTCTGGGGCCGCCGAAGGTGACGCTGGTGAGGCGTACGGTCTCGTGGGCGGTCATCCATTCTACCTGCTTGCGCTGGCGGAGAACAGGAAGGCCGGCGAAAGAGTCGCGGCAACGTATGACCGATTGCTCACCTCTCCAACTGGCGCGTTACGAATGTACGCCAACTACATCCTGGCCGAAGACCTGGGACCGGGGACCGGGGGGGCCAGGTTCGTCAAGGTATTGAGAGCACTGGGCCCCGGGCCACTCGCAGTCTCTTCCATTTCGAAGTCTACCGGGATAAAGCTGACCAACCTCCCTTGGTATCTGGGAAGGCTGATCGAGTACGACCTGATAGGGAAGAAGGACGGCGAATACTCGATTGAGGACAGGGTCATTCGAGATTACTTCGCGAAAGCAAGTGCATAGGCTGTCCAATATATAGGGGGAGCTATATGTCGTTGCGGATGTTCTTCTCCTTTTCCCTGTGCTTTTTGAACCTTTTTCCGAGGACCTAGCCTCAGACTCCTTGGCGACCCCCTTGTACCGACCTCGCGGCTTACTCCTCGACATCCCTTATCGGCACCTTCGAGAATATCGACTTGAGCCTGTTGACCACTCACCTGGGGCGACCCTTGACGAATATCGTCTCAGCCTCCTGGAGCACCACCGCGTCCTCGGCAGCCACCACGATCAGCCTCGTTCCGGGCCTCGGGCGCAGCCTCTCCCTGACCTCAAGCGGTATCTGGACCGGACCTTTGGGCAGGACCTTCGAGACGGCCACGACCGGATCGTCTGGCAATCGACCGTCACCTGTGTCTCTGATTCCTCAACTTCACCATTTCAGCCTCCAAGAACCTGTTGTCGCCTTCGTTTTCTGTTGGCCGATAATCCTTACGTAAGGCTACCGTTTTCTCCATTTTGAGGGCGGAGAATGCCCGCACGAGTTGCCAATCGGGTTTCGGCCAAGAAGAACATAAGCAATTGCCCTCATCGGGCTTTGACTGACCGGTAATTCGTTCGGCCTGGTCCTGCCTGGCGGCTCCCATGTCAGGACAGGGGGAGCCGCCGCTGCCCATCGCGACAAGAATGGTGAGAGATATGGCGGCAGGAAAAGGATACGGGAAAAGGGTGAAGAGCACGGGCAACCATTCCCCAGGGCGGTCCAGGATGCCCAACAGCATGGCGTGCGGGATAGACATTGGAGACAGCACGAGCCTCGCCAGCGTTTATTCACCGTCCGGCGAGCTCGTGGACAGGTTCGAGTTCGAGATGAACTCGAAGGGGTACGAGTTCGCCTCGATGAGGGTTCCGAAGGAGGCGAGGATAGCCTGCGAGGCCACGGGGATGACCTATCCCCTGGTCAGGGCGCTCGAGGGGTACGGGTACGACGTCACGGTCGCCAACCCCAAGCAGCTGAAGTGGATAGTGAAGAGCAAGAAGAAGAGCGACAAAGTGGACTCGGAGAAGCTGGCAAGGCTTCTTATGGTGGGTATGCTGCCGGAGGCGCACCTTATGAGCAGGGAGGAGCAGCGGACGAGGGACCTCCTCGTGCAGAGGGTCCTGCTCGGCCGTGAGATCGGGAGGATGAAGGCGAGGATACTGAGCTACCTGAAGAGGGAGGGGCTGAACGAGGGCCTGCCGAAGACGGAGGACAACTTCTCCGTCGCGAGGAGGAACGCCATCCGCTCCCTGGAGTTCGACGACGTGAGGTACCTCGTTATGAAGACGATGATGGACGGGCTGGAGTTCCTGGAAGGGCAGTGCCCTCCTCTGGAGCTGGAGATAAAGAAGTTCGCCAGGGAGAGCGAGGGCGTGAAGATCCTGATGTCGATAGGTGGAGTGGACTACTATTCGGCCTCCCTCTACTCCTCCATAATCGGCGACGTAAACAGGTACCCGGACGACGACCACCTGGCCAGCTACCTCGGCGTGATACCGGCGGAGGGCGAGAGCTCGGGCGTGAAGAGGGTGGGGAAGATGTCCAAGGACGGCCCCTCCCTCGGAAGGTGGGTGCTGGACATAATGGCAGGCAACGCGGTCAGGTACAACCCTCCCATCAGGCAGTACTATCAGTCCGCCCTGAGGAGGACGGGGAGGGCCAAGAAGGCGAAGGTCCTGACTATGAGGAAGCTCGTCAGGATGACGTATTTCATGCTCAAGAAGCGGGAGAACTGGAAGTACGAGAAGAGGGAGCTGACGGAAGGGAAGCTGTCCAGACTTCGCAGCACGGGCAGAGATGGTGACGACGAAGGGGGTGACACATAAGCCCCGGAGTAACGCGGGATCGAGCGTCGGGCCCAACCGCTCTTGCGTCCCTGAGCCTCCGAGCTCTTGGCTTTGAATGCGGAGTCCCGCCTCCGCTGAATCGTCAGGTTGCGCAGCCAAAGGGGCGAGCGCTTGTGGTTGGTTGCGGAAAAGGTGGGGCAGGCCCGAACGCTACCCCGCGCTCCAAAGGGGAAGGAATAAAGCCGCGATGGTGCAACCCTCGTGTAGCACGGGCAGAGGGAGACAGAGCGGGTCCACCGAACGAATTACGTGGTTGGCACGCAACATAATTTGGGCCTTCTGACGATGTCTCTTGACCTTGATTCCTATCAAGCGTATCGTCGTTTGATGCATCCGATGGTCAAGAAAGGTCAGTGGCACGACTACGAGGACGGGAAGAAGAAGGAGTACGGAGAGTTCGTTAGGAAGGCGAGGGAATTCGCGTACGCCCGGCCGGCGCCACCGATCTACTACAACACGACCCCCAAAGGGCCGAACAAGAACGACGCCAGGGCCGTCCTCGTCTGCCTCCTCCTCAAGATATGGCTCGGCAAGCCATATCGAGACCTCGTCTCCTTCCTGGCCGACGGCACATACCTCTGGCCCATCATCGGCCTGGGAGTCCTCCCCGGAAGGATGGACCTGCAGAGGGCGATGAACCGTCTCACAAGGGAGTACCTCGACTCGCTCGACTCGTTCATCGTCGGGCAGGGCTACCGTGGGGAACCCGAAGGATCTGCGCCATAGACAGCACCGACTTCTCGATCTGGAGGTACGCGAGGTGGCTCGGCGTGAGGCACGGCCGAAGGAAGGACTTCCTCAAGCTCCACTTCGTCGTCGACCGCAGGAGCCTCCTGATCCTCTCCTTCAAGGTCACCCCTCCGTTCAAGGCAGATTCGAAGCAGGTGGAGGAGCTCCTGAAGTTCATCGGCCGGTTGGGCAGGCTCTGCGCGGACAAGGCCTACCTCTCCCGGAAGATATGCGACCTCATAGCCAGGCACGGCGGGATGCCGTACATCTCCATCAAGAAGATCAGGGCGAAGGGCTCGAAGGCAGATGCTGGTGATGCACCGACGGAGCAGGAAGCTCTACAAGCGCTACCGCAGGAGGAGCCTGGCGGAGACCGCGGTGTCGACGGTGAAGAGGAGGGCGCAGAAGAACGAGCTCGGGCTGAAGGACCTCTCCATCACAGCAAGGCTGCCGGCGAAGTTCGGCCAGCCGGCTCCACCACCCATAGAGGGGCGGTCGCCTCGGGTCCAGACGGCGTTCTGCGCCGATCGGGCTCTCAGGGCGAAGGCAGAAGGAGACGGACGGGGCGGAATCACCCACGACAAAAACTGTCCGCGAACCCAAGATGGAGACGATCGATATCGGCCGGGTCCGTTCGGGCGTTCAGTGCCAAAGCTTCAGTGACATGACGACAACAGCATCCCACGCCGATTCCGAAAAACAGGGCCCAGTATCAAATGATAGCGGGCCCGGTGGGATTCGGTTAATTATCTAAGCGAATCCTATCTCGAATCCCAGTTACGGGAGGTTCGAAAATTGTCTTCAGATCGTCAGACCTTTTGATCGGGATCCTTACAATTGCCCAATTTGCTCTAGGAATGCGCGTTCCTCCTCGATTATCTTAAGGACACGCCTCTCGAATTCGCCCTTAACCACGGGTAAATCTCTTGACTGCACGTCCCTTCAGCCATGACTTCACTTCCAACGCCGTATAAAACCCTTCGCGGATGCTTTGTAGAATCTTCGGGTCATGTTCGACAATCATCTTCTCCCCGTTGAGTTCGAGGAAGAGTTTGGTCGCAACAAATGCAGTCCTTCTGTTACCGCTTGCAAATGGATGACCTTGGATAAGTCCGATGATAAGCGCCGTCGCCTTGTCATAGAGGTCTCCTTCTGTTTCACGTACTCTCGTCGAGATGTTCTCCAGTTTTGCCCTCGACAAAACCCGGGGACGATCCGCTTTCCGAACCTTGATTTCGCGGAGCACCAGCTCGTTCACCCTTGCCAGTTTTTCTGAATCGAGATAGCGGTGTTCGGACATCGCTCGACCGTCCACATGACAATCCCGACACTTAACCATGTATCCGAAGGACGGGGAAGCCCATAGACGAATCGAATCCCCAATGATTCTCGTGCCCATCTCCATTAACAATCGAGATTCGGCCGTATACTGGACTCAACCTAACCGCAGCAAGAATATCGGATTGTAACCAGTAAGATTCGCTTAAGCAAGTCCGATGGCGGGCCCGGTGGGATTCGAACCCACGGTCTTCAGCTTCGGAGGCTGACGCCTTAATCCGTGCTTGGCCACGGGCCCACGCCCCCGTTCCGTCCGGTGGATATAAGAACGAACCGCGACGCCTCCGGGGAGGTCCGAAAAGCTATATGAAGAGCCGCTCCACGGCTCTCCCATGCCAGACCGTCTTTCCGAAGAAGTCGCCCACACCATCAGGAGGCTGTACGGCAGGGGCCTGGTCTCCGGGGTGGGCGGGAACGCCAGCGTGAGGCTGGACGACGGGGCGCACATACTGGTAACTCCTTCCGGCTACTTCAAGGGGGGGATTGCCAGCGGAGACCTGGTGAAGGTGGCGCTCGACGGCAACGTGGTCGAAGGGGCCGGGCCCTCCAGCGAGCTCCCGACCCACCTGGAGGCCTACAGGAGAAGGAGCGACGTCATGGCAGTCGTCCACGGCCACCCTCCGACGGCGGTCGGCCTCATAACCGCCGGTCTGGACATCAGTCCCCTGACGCCCGAGCATGCAGTGATGGTCCGACAGTTGAAGGTCGTGGACTTCGCCACCCCTGGGGCCAGGGGGGCGGCGGCGGTGGCCCCTTACCTGGACGGGTGCGACGTCGTCGGGATAAGGAACCACGGGTTCTTCGCGTTCGCCAGGACGCTGCACGACGCCGCCTCCAAGATCGAAGTGCTCGAGGAGTCGGCCAAGATATACGTCGCCATGGCGCAGGTCGGCGACGTCAGGACGCTCGAACCCTCTACCGTGGCCGAGATAAGGAGGACCTACGGCAGAGAATGACTCATGAAAGCCTGACCAGCTGCTGTCCGTCAGGCGCCGGCGAAATCACCACCGCCGTCCCGAAGGCTATTATCTCGTCCATGGTGTTGCCTATCTCCGTCGAATCGAACATGACGCTGATGACCGCGTTGGCGCCCAATCCCTGGGCGTGCTCCGCGAGCCTGTCCAGAGCCTGCTGCCTGGCCTGATGCGCCATTTCCGTGTATTCCTTTATCTCCCCGCCCGCCAAAGACCTGAGCCCGGCCATCAGGTTGCCGCCCACCCCCCTGGAGCGGACGGTTATCCCATAGGTGAGGCCCAGCACCTTGTCGACCTTGTACCCCGGGGCGTAGTTAGAAGTGAGCAGCATCATGGGCATGCCTTCTATCGACCATCGGCCTTATTTAAACGGAGCGAGCGGGACATCCGCCGGACCCGTCCGGTCGCGGCCTCTGCCGAGCCAAACTTTAAGAGCGGAATCGCCAAACCGCTTCGGCATGCCCGACAGACTGGACGCCGTCATGGAGCTGGCCAGGAGGCGGGGCTTCTTCTGGCCCGCCTACGAGACCTACGGCGGCTCGGCCGGCCTCTACGTCTTCGGGGACCTGGGCGTCAAGCTCTCTGCCAACATGGCCGACCTTTGGCGCGACATCTTCGTCAGGCCGTACGGGTTCATGGAGGTGGACACACCCTGCCTCCTGCCTGCCCCCATCCTGGAGGCGTCCGGGCACGTCTCGAACTTCAAGGACCCCATGGCGGAATGCGCTTCTTGCAGCAGGAAGTACAGGGCGGACCACCTGATAGGGGAGGCGGGCGGCAAGGTGAGCGAAGCGGCCAGCCCGGACGAGATGCTGGCATCCATGGAGGGGCTGAAGGTGAGATGCCCCGAATGCGGCGGGTCCTCGTGGACGGTCAGGCCGTTCCTGACCATGTTCGAGACGGGGATAGGCCCCTATGCGGAGGGCAAGGGCTACCTCAGGCCGGAGACGGCCCAGGGGATATTCGTGGAGTTCAACCGCCTCCTCGAAATAGAAAGGGAGAGGGTCCCGCTGGGGATAGCCCAGGTCGGGCGCGGGTTCAGGAACGAGATTTCGCCCAGGCAGGGGATGGTCAGGCTCAGGGAGCTGCACATGATGGAGCTGGAGATGTTCGTGGACCCCGAAGACGCCACCTGCCCCTACATGGAGGACGTCCGGGGGACGAGGCTCCTCTTGCTGGACGGGGCCCGGCTGGCGGAGGGTTCGGAGGAGCCCAGGGAGGCCTCGGTGGAGGACGCGCTTTCCCAGGGTATGATAAAGACGGAGTGGCTGGCATTCTTCATGGCGCTTTCCCAGAGGTTCCTGACGGAGCTGGGCATCCCCCCCGAGCGCCAGCGGTTCCGGGAGAAGCTCTCCGGGGAAAGGGCGCACTATTCCGCTCAGACCTTTGACCATGAAGTGCTGATGGACGGGATGGGATGGCTCGAGGTGGCGGGCCACGCCTACAGGACGGACTACGACGTCGCCTCCCACATGAAGAAGACAGGCGCCGATTACTTGGCGTCTGTCCGCCTGGCCCGCCCGACCAGGGAGCGCAGGAGGATATGGTCCATCAACGTCGGCGCATTGAAGGCCGCCCAGCCGGAAAGGTGGAAGGAGGTGCTGAAGGAGTACGGCGGCATAAAGGACAGGACGGGCGAGCCCCCCGTCAGCCTCGCCGGGGTCCGCGTCGAGCCCTCCTTCCTGGTGACCAAGGAGGACGAAGTCGTGGTGGAGACGAGGAAGTTCGTCCCCCACGTGGTGGAGCCAAGCTTCGGCCTGGAAAGGCTGATGCTCGCCTGCATGGTGCACGCATATTCGCGGCAGGAGGACCGGACCGTGCTGAAGTTGCCGTATCGGCTCGCCCCCGTCAAGGTCGGCGTCTTCCCGTTGGTGAACAGGGCCGAGATGGAGAAGACGGCGAAGGAGCTGCTCCCGGCGGCCAGGAAGGAAGGGGCCGTCTACGACGAATCCGGCTCCATAGGGAGGAGGTATGCCAGGATAGACGAGATAGGCGTCCCGCTGGGGATAACGGTGGACGGGCAGACCCTGCAGGACGGCACCGTCACGGTGCGGGACAGGGACACCTGGAGGCAGGAGAGGGTCAACGCGGCCGAAATCCCCTCCGAGATAAGGAAGCGCCTCACAGCAAGCTGAAGATCAGGTACGCGTTGAACGCTATTATGACGGCGGCCACGACGCAGACCAGGACTGTGACCCCGCGCCTGTTCACGAACTCCCCCATCCTCTTCCTGTCGCTCGTGAATACTATCAGGGGTATCATGGGCAGCGGCAGCATCAGGCTGAGCACGACCTGGCTGTAAACCAGCAGGTCCAGCGGGTTGACGTGCAGCATTATGGCCGCGGTCGTGGGTATCACGTTCAGGAACCTGGTGACGACCCTCCTCGCGTAGGGGTTGACCTTCGTTCCCAGCATGCCGTCCATGACAGCCTGGCCCGCCAGCGTCCCCGTGGTGGAGGAAGAGAGGCCGGAGGCAAGGAGCGTCACCGCGAAAATGACGGCAGCCGCCGGGCCGAAGAGCGGCACGAGTATTTTGTAGTACTGGCCTACGCCGGACACGTAGGCGTTGGAGGAGTCGAGCGTCGCCGCCGCCATCATCACTATCGCCGCGTTGACGAAGGCCGCCAGGACGAGCAGCAGCACGGTCTCGGCCCTGTGCAGGGCGAGCAGCCCCCTCTTCTCCTCGGCCGACCCGGTCTTCACCTTGTTCTTGGTCAGCCAGGAATGGAGGTAGACCGCGTGCGGCATCACGGTCGCGCCTATGATGCCGACGGCTATGGCTATCGTCTGCGCGTCCAGCGCGGGGAGGAAGGAGTGGACCACCACCGCTTGCAGGTCGGGCCGGACGATCACCATCTCGTACAGGAACCCGGCCCCTATCACTGTGATCCAGACGGCGAAGAGCTGCTCCATCACCCTTAACCTCCTGGAGGTCGCGGCGAGTATGATCAGCACGTCCGCCGCCCCGAAGACGGAGGCGTAGAGGAGCGGGACGCCGAAGAGCATGTTCAGCGCGAGCACGGTCCCCATGTATTCTGCGAGGTCGGTGGCCGCGATCGACAGCTCGGAGGCCAGCCAGTAGGGGACCGCGTACCTCCTCCTTCCCAGGGAGAGCCTTATCTCTTCGGCCAGGTCCCTCCCCGTCGCTATGCCCAGCTTGCCGGAGAGGTACTGCAGGAGCATGGCCATGAAGCTGGCGAGCCAGACCACCCAGAGCAGGTCGTAGTGGAAATGGCCGGCGGCCAGGTCCGTCCCGTAGTTCCCGGGGTCCATGTAGGCGACGCTCACCATAAGCGCCGGGCCGCTGTAGGCGAGCAGCTTCGCTAGGAACCCCCTGCCCCTTCCCGACACCTCCAGACCGCTGGTCATGCCGAAGTCCGCATGCTACGACGACAAGTTAGACCCATATAACTTTTTTTAAGGTGACTAACGGTCCCCACAGACGGCACCCTTCCGCAAATTTGATAAATCAGGCGTCGGGTGCCCTCCGTAAGGGGGGTCTTGTTGGAAGAGCAAAAGAAGGACGATAAGGATGAAAATCCCCGGCGGAAGTTCATCAAGGTCATGTTCGCCGCAGGCTCGATAGCCACCATAGGCGGGCTGGGCGGAGTGGGGAAGTATCTCACCCCTCCGATAAAGTTCGCCAGCCAGTGGCCGCAGATCCGGATAGCTAACGTGTCCCAGCTTCAGGTGATGAAGCCGGTCGTCTTCCTGTACCCGGACACCGACACCCCCAACTGGCTCCTGAAGCTCGGGGTGAAGGCGGAGGGGGGGCTGGGGCCGGACGGCGACATAGTCGCCTTCAGTTCCATCTGCCAGCACCTGGGCTGCACCCCCGGCCTCCTTTCGCCGGGAGACTCCCCGCCGTGCAACTCCTCGTACAAGGCGCAGTTCCCCATGGCGTACTGCTGTTGCCACGGGAGCCAGTACGACCTGGTCCAGGGGGCCAAGGTGATCGGCGGGCCCGCCCCGTACAACCTGCCACCGGTGAAGCTTCAGATAGACTCGAACAACGACATATGGGCCGTGGCGATGGGTCCCCCCAACATATACGGCATGGGCCCGGGACGGACCGACGACCCGAGCCAGGTGCTGGAGTACGATACTTTCAACGCCAACATCATCACCCAGGGCACCGCGATCCCGAGTAGTGGTTGAGCTTGGCCAAGAAAGGCATAGTCGACAGGATCCAGGCCTTCCTGGACACCAGGATAGGCTTCACCGAGACCATACTGAGGCCGGTGCCCTCCCACGCGATGAACCCGTTCAGCTGGCTCGGCGCCATAGCGGTGCTCGCCTTCTTCGCGCAGGGGCTGACCGGTATACTCATGCTCTTCTACTATATCCCGACCACCAGCGAAGCGTACTCGTCTACCATACACGTCATCAGGAGTGTCCCCATGGGCTCGGTGATCGAGACCTTCCACCTGTACATGGCCTACGCCATGATCATCATAGTCTTCCTCCACCTGATGAGGAACTACTTCACCAGCGTCCAGAAGAGGCCGAGGGAGGCGATGTGGGTGGTCGGCTTCGTGATGGGGACCATAGTGCTCTTCCAGGCCTTCACGGGCTACCTGCTGCCGTGGACGGTGCTCGCGAAGTCCGCCACGGACGTGGGGATAGGGTTCCTAGGCGTCCTTCCGCCCCAGCTCTACATATTCGTCAAGTACCTGATAGCTGGGGTCGGCACGAACTCCCAGGAACTGTACAGGTTCTTCGTCTTCCACGTGGTCGTCCTCCCGTTCACGCTGCTCCTGCTGATAGTCCTGAAACTCTACATGTTCGAGATTCACGGCGCCACCGACCCGGCCTCGGGGGCGAAGCCGGGGGACGCAAAGCCCGTGAAGTGGTTCCCCGACGTCCTGCTCTACATGCTGATGATCTCCGGCGTCTTCGTGGCCGCCGTCGTGGTCGCGTCGGCGCTGTTCCCGCTGCAGCTCCCGCCCGAATATTCGGCCAACGCGCCTGCCGTCGTGGTCCAGCCGGACTGGTACTTCCTCTGGCAGTACCAGCTCCTGAAGTTCCAGGTCTTCGCCGGGCCGGGAGAACCCCTGGCCCTGGCCGTGATAACCATGGGGGCCCTACTGATGTTCTTCCTGCCCTTCTTTGACAGGAAGAAGGAGAGGAACCCGATGAACAGGCCCGTCTACACGACGCTGGGCGTGATAATAATAGCCGAGCTGGTAGTGCTCACCATCTGGGGCTACATGACACCCGGCCAGACCATACCCAACATGGAGGCCGTGGGGGTCGTGGGAGGGGTGGCGCTGGTGGTGGCCGCATTGCTCTGGCTGACCTTCAAGCTCAGGCAGAAGATGACCGGCCCTGTGACCGTCGAAGCGGTGAAGGGGCGGATGCGGTTCCTGAGGACCCCGTTCACGCACCGCGGGCCGACCCTCGTCTTCCTGGCCATCCTGGCCGTGGCGTCCGTCTCGATGGCCACGGTGGTCGGACAGGCTACCACGCCGCAGCCCGACATCGCTTCGCTTCTGCTGGGGCTGGCCGTCCTCTTCGGCTCGCTCTATGCGCTGCTGAGGCTGATGCGCAGGCTCGTGATGGACTATCAGGCGATGGTGACCAGCTCATGAAGACCGACTCAAGGGGGGCCATAATGGTCCTGCTCGTGGTGTTCATGGCGGTGGTCTCGGCCGCCCTGTGGGTCTTCGACCCGGTGTCGCAGCAGGCGCAGTTCGGGGAGCTGCTCGGGGCCGAGCTGGTTGCCTTCAGCATGCTGACCTACATATACACCAGGGACGGGCCGCAGGACGTGAAGGAGGTCTGGATGCTTTCAGGGGGCCTGGCTCTGGCCTTCCTGATAGGTCTGGCCCTGCTCTGAAGGCTCATCGAAGCAGCTCGCGAAGGAGGGCCGCCAGGTCCGGGGCGTCCCTCTCCTTCAGGAAGCCGAAGGACATCGCCTCCAGCCGCCCGGCCAGCCGCCGGACGTGGGAAAGAGTCCCCATCACCAGCACGTCGACGTCCCCTTCTCCCCCGAGTATAGTCTCCTTCGGCGTCGCCACCTCCCCCCCGAGCGACAGCATCTCCTGCTTGGCAACGAGCGCGAGGACCTTCGGGATGCGCCTCAGCATGAAGACCCTGAACGCGCCCTTCCTGGCCAGCACCGCCACGCCGGGCGCATGCACGCCCAGCCCCCTGAGGAGATAGGCCACGTCCTCTTCCATGAGGCCCTGGTCCAGCGCGGTCCCCGTCATCCCGCCGGCCGCCGTGGTGGACGGCTCCCTCCTCACCCTCTGGGCCAGTTTCACCGCCTGGACCGTCGCCGCCACGTTGTGCGTCCTCACCGAGTGCGCCCCGTTGGCCACGCAGACCGCCTCCGCCGCGAGCGAGCCGTAGAGCCTCCCGGCCGGGTCCTTGACCCCGCATATCGACCCTATGAACGACTTCCTCGAGACGCCCACGTTCACCGGCAGACCCATCAGCGCCAGACGCCTCAGGTTGGTGATGACGTAGGTGTCCCAGTCCAGCCACTTCATCTCCTGGTCCCTGAAGAAGCCGATGCCGGGGTCCACCACCACCTTCTCGCCCGGCACCCCCGCGTCCCTGGCGGCCGACACGCTCTCGTCCAGCGACGCCCTTATCCTGGCCAGCGGGTCCTGCCCGCCCGGGCGGACGCTGCTGGTCATAAGTATCGCCGACGCCCCGTGGTCGGCTATTACCCCGGCCATGCGCGGGTCCCCCCTGAGCCCCGTGACGTCGTTCACCACCCCCGCCCCGGCCGAAAGGCACGACTCCGCGACGCCGCTCCTGTACGTGTCGACCGACAGGTCCACGGAGAGCTCTTTCTTCACCGCGCGGACGGCGGGCAGGAGCCGCCCGGCCTCCACCTCTTCGCTCACCATGGTGCTCTTGTAGGGGGCGGTGGACATGCCGCCGAGGTCTATCACGGCCGCCCCCTGCTCGACCATGGCCCTCGCCGCCTCCACCGCCTCTTCCGGGCCCTTCACCACGGAGCCTCCGTAGAAGGACTCCGGGCTCAGGTTGATCACACCTATGACCCTGACGGGCTCACCGTCGCCCACCCTCACCGACCCCAGGTTGGAAAGCGCCAACAATCCCCGCAGCCCTCCGAGTCGATTTAAGGTTAGCTGGGCCGGGTTCAAGTTGGCGGCTCGCGCGGAGCCGTGTTTATCTCGTCGCCTGCCGATGCGCGCGGCGAACGCTGCGCGGGCGGCTGTCATGGCTTGACAGTTTTCCTCCCCGCGAAAGCGGGGAGGAAGGCGAGGCGGTGAAGGGGAACGGGACGACTACCCCGATCCTCAGGGCCGAAGTCGCTCGACGGCATGAGCCGAAGAGTTGACGGAGCCCTGGGCCGCCCACCTCAAATATGTGCCCTTCCCCGGTGCTGCTGATGGCCTGGCGGGACTGGCGGCGGGTCTACCCCCGCATAGCTTCGGAGTTCAACTACGACCCGCGGACGGACGGGGAGGCGGCCGCCCTGCTGGCGGGGCTCCTGGCGGAACGCGCCGCCAGGGACTCCGGCGCCCTCCCCAGGCTGTCCGCCCTGTTGCGGGGCTCCTCCGCGTTCGTCTTCGGGGCGGGGCCGTCCCTCCCGCGCGACGCCGAGCTCTTCATGGCGACCGGTCTCCGGGGCGGCGCATGCCTCGCCGCGGACGGGGCGGCGCGCTGCCTGCTGTCGCACGGTCTCGTCCCTTCCGTGGTGGTCACCGACCTGGACGGGGGGGCGGAGGGCCTCCTGGAGGCTTCGGCCAGGGGGGCGGTGACCGTCGTGCACGCCCACGGAGACAACGTGCGGCTACTGGAGGAATGCGTCCCGCTCTTCGAAGGACAGGTCGTCGGCACCACCCAGGTGGACCCCCTCCCGGACGTCCACAACTTCGGCGGGTTCACGGACGGGGACAGGGCGGTCCTGCTCGCAGGAGGTCTCGGCGCGTCCAGGATAGTGCTTGCCGGGATGGACCTGGGCGGCGTCGTGGGGATGTATTCGAAGCCCTCGTTGACAGGGGACACGCCCGCCTGGCCGGCCAAGGCGAGGAAGCTGGCGTGGGCAGGGAGGATACTGGAAGACTTCGCCCTGTCTTCGCACGCAACGCTATATAACGCCACCTCCGGAGGAAGCGACGTGAAAGGTTTCAAGAGGACGACCTTCGCGGAGCTGGAGGGGTCCGCATGAAGGACCCGGCGAAGAAATACTTCGACAGGTCCGTCACGGACAGGGAGAGGGCCGTCTTCGAAGGCGGGATAGCCCTGGCGACGATCTACCACAAGTTCACGGGCCTCCCGGTCACGCCCGACAAGGAGCTGCTGTCGTCCCTCGAGAAGGCCATCGAGCAGAGCGCGTCGAAGCAGCCCTTCAAGGAGGAGGTGCACGCCAGGATAAGGGAGGACCTCATGAAGAAGGGCAGGGGCAGCTACGGCTATGACGAGCTCCAGGGGAAGATGCTGGACGTTTCGGTCATGGTGAGGTACGGGACCGCCCGGGCGACGCTGCGCGTCAGGTACGTCGAGGACATCGACTACCCCCTGATGTACGTCGAGTCCGTGGACGACGGGGCCCCGCGCCGACGCGGCGGCCCACAACTTTAAATCGGGTTTCAAGGTGCCGTCCGAACTGCATGGTCCTCGAAGACATCTTCTCCACGTCCCTCCCCATAGTGGGGATGGTCCACCTCTCCCCCCTGCCGGGCTCCCCGACGTACGGCGGGCGGATGGACGCGGTGGTCAAGCGCGCCATGGAGGACGCCCGCGCGCTGGAGGAGGGGGGTGTGGACGGCCTGCTGGTCGAGAACCTGGGGGACGTGCCGTACCACAAGGACGCCGTCCCCCCGGAGACGGTGGCGTCGATGGCGCGCGTGCTGGGAGAACTCGGGGGGGCCACCGGACTCCCGCTCGGCGTCAACGTCCTGCGTAACGCGTGCACGTCAGCGCTCGCGCTGGCCCACTCCTTCGGCGCCCGCTTCATACGGGCCAACGTCCTCTCCGAGGCATTCGTGACGGACCAGGGGATCATCGAAGGCTGCGCGGAGAGGCTCCTGCGGGCCAGGAAGGCACTGGGTGCGGAGGAGGTGCAGATATGGGCCGACGTCCATGTAAAGCACGCGTTCCCGCTATTCCAGAGGAGCATCCAGGACTCTGCAAGGGACATGGTCCAGAGGAGCCTCGCGGACGCGCTGATAGTGACGGGCGAGAGGACTGGTGCTCCCCCGTCGTTCCGCGACCTGAAGGCGGCGGAGGGGCTGGCACCCGTCGTCGTCGGGAGCGGGCTCGAAACGGGCAACGCGAGGTCGCTGCTTGCCGCGGCCGGAGGCGGCATAGTGGGCACCCACCTGAAGGAAGGCTCCAAGATAGGAAACCCCGTGGACGTCGAAAGGGTCAGGGCGTTCATGGAGGAAGTCAAGCGGGTCAGGGCGGGGGTCTGAGGTCCGCCTCCTGGCGAAGAGCGGACGCCTGCGGCACGTCCGGAGCGGATGGCGGCTTCGGTCTCGGCCGTACTGCGCTGGAACGACCATCCACGTTTCAGCAGAGGCCATTCAGGAACGGCATACATCCGCCGAACGAATCCGGTGGTTTCTTGTCGTATTTTTATAAGCACGCGATGTGGCGTTCCAACGTCATGGCACCGAAGGTCCAGAAGTACGGGATGTACATCGACGGCGAATGGGTCGACTCGGAAGCGGGCAAGACGATTCACGTGGTCAACCCGTCCAACGAAGTGACGCTGGCGACCGTTCCGGAGGGGACGAGGGAAGAAGCCAAGGCCGCACTCGACGCGGCCGCCAGGGCGCAGCCGGAGTGGGAGGACCTCGCGCCGCTTCAGAGGGCGTCGTACCTGCACCGGATCGCCGGGCTGATAAGAAGGGACAGGGAGAGGCTCGCCGGGATACTGACCGCCGAGCAGGGCAAGCCGCTCTACGAGGCAAGGCTGGAGATAGACGGGTCCGCGGCCAACTTCGAATTCTACGCGGAATACGCCAGAAGGATCGAAGGGGACGTGCTCCCGAGCGACAATCCAAGGCAGACGGTGATGATACTGAAGCTCCCAATAGGGGTGGTCGCCTCCATCACGCCGTGGAACTTTCCGTCCGCTACGGTCGCCAGGAAGCTGGCACCGGCCCTCATCACGGGGAACACGGTCGTGACGAAACCATCCAGCAACACTCCGCTCAGCACGATAGAACTGGCCAAGCTGGCCGAAGAGGCGCGCCTCCCGAAGGGAGTCCTGAACGTGGTAACGGGGGGCGGGGCCGAGGTCGGAGACGAGCTCGTGACAAACAGGAAGACGGGGCTGATAACGATGACCGGGAGCACCACGGCCGGGAAGAAGATAATGGAACGGGCGTCGAACCACGTCGCAAAGCTCATCCTCGAACTCGGAGGGAAGGCGCCGCTGATCGTCTGGCACGATGCGGACATGGAGTGGGCACTGCGGTGTGCGATCTGGGCCCGCTTCTGGAACTGCGGCCAGACGTGCATCTGCTCCGAACGGATGTACGTGGACGAGAAGGTGAGGGACAGGTTTGTCCCTGCGTTCGTAAGGATGGCAAAAGAGCTCAGGGTCGGCGACCCGGTCGACCCCGCCACGGACATCGGACCGATGGTGAGCAAGGAAGAAAGAGAGACTAGCGAACGGTTCGTCGAGAAAGCCAGGGAAGAAGGCGGGAAGATACTGGCGGGTGGCTCGGGACCCAGGAGGGACGGCTGGTTCTTCGCCCCCACCGTCATAGAGGGGGTACCGCAGGAGTCTCCCCTGGTCCAGGAGGAGATCTTCGGTCCCGTCGTCCCCGTACTGGGCGTCGACGATTTCGACGAGGCGTTGGATTATGCGAACGACTCGAAGTACGGCCTGGCGTCGTACGTCTTCACCAAGGACAACACCCGGGTGATGAAGGCGATGCACAAGATAAAGTTCGGCGAATGCTACATAAACCAGGTCGGGCCGGAGCAGCTCCAGGGAGCGCACACCGGATTCAGGGAGTCCGGCCTTGGGGCCGAGGGTTCGAAATACGGGTTGGAGTGCTATACACAGCTCAAGACGTGCTACGTGGACTGGAGCGAAAAGCCGGACCTGCCCTACCTCTTCCCATACAGGGGATAGCGGAAGGACCCGGCCCGGAACGACGGGGCCGACCCATTCTTCGGCCGGAAGCCGCAAAGCGTCGGGCGCTACGACGCACCCGGGCCGTTGTCGACGCCTGCTCCGCGGAGGCCGACGGGCTTCGGCGGCTGGTAGCCGACCAACGTTTATACATGGTAGCCCCGTCCGCGAGGACGGGCTGGAAGTTGCTGGCATTCGCTTTTATGCTGCTGCTCTTCGTGGTCTCCATACTGGCCGGCGCGATAGGCGCCGTGGTCGGCCTCGGGGGTGGCGTCATCATCATCCCGGTGCTCACGCTGCTGATGGGCGTGGACATCCACTTCGCCATAGGCGCGAGCATAGTCTCGGTCATAGCCACGTCCAGTGGCGCGGCGGCCACCTACGTCAAGGACAAGATAACCAACCTCAGGGTGGGCATGTTCCTCGAGCTGGCCACCACCACGGGCGCCATATGCGGCGCCGCCGTGGCCGCCTACACGAACTCCACGATCCTTGAGGCAGTCTTCGGGGTGGTCCTTCTGGTCTCCCTCGCCCCCCTCCTGAAGAAGATAGGGGAGGACCTCCCGCCGCCCGTGGAGCTCAGGGGACTGGCAAAGAGGCTCGGGCTGCGCGGCTCGTACGTCGAGCGCGACGGCAGGCAGGTGGACTACAACACGACAAACGTCAAGAGGGGGCTCGTCGGCATGTATGTCGCCGGGCTGATATCCGGCCTGCTCGGGATAGGCAGCGGGACGTTCAAGGTCATCTCCATGGACCTGGCCATGAAGCTTCCCATGAAGGTCTCCACCACCACGTCCAACTTCATGATAGGCGTCACGGCGGCGGCCAGCGCGGGCATATACTTCGCGCGCGGCGACGTCAATCCGTTCATCGCGGCGCCGGTCGCGCTCGGGATACTCGTCGGCGCGTCCATCGGGAGCAGGCTGCTGGTGAGGTCCAGGAATTCGACCGTGAGGAAGGTCTTCGCCGTGGTGCTCGGCCTCTCGGCGATAGAGATGATATTGAGGGCGGCGGGGCTATGAAGAGCGACGAGATGAACGGGATGATAAGCAACGTCCTCCGCTACGGCGTCGTGCTTTCGAGCGCGATAGTCGCGGTCGGGGCGGCGCTCTTCCTGGCGCGCTACTCTTCCGCGGATTCGGCGTCCCTCCTGGCGTATTGCAGGAGCTGCGTCCCCCACGGCGACTTCAGCGTCGACCCGGCCCGCATCCTGGCCGGCCTCCTTTCGCTGGACCCCTTCTCCGTCATAGAGGTGGGCATCCTGGTCCTCCTGGCCACCCCCGTGGTCCGCGTCGCGATGTCCGTGCTCATCTTCGCGGCCGAGAAGGACCGCGCGTACGTCGTGGTCACCCTGGCCGTCCTGCTCCTCCTCCTCTTCAGCATACTGGTGACGCCGTTCATCCCGCTCTTCCACGCCTAGCCGTGTGGCAAAAGGATATGAAGAGACGGCGGCACCCAGTGGGTCGGAAGATGTCGCTGGAAGGGTACAGGGGGAGGCTCCTGGAACTGCTCAGGTCGGCCGGGGCTTCGGTGGGCGACGAGCTGGTGGTCTCCACCGCCTCCGGGGACGTGGAAGGGACGCTCATGCCACGGTACCAGCTCTCCGACCAGCTGCACCTGGTCCTCAAGCTGAAGAACGGCTACAACGTCGGGATGGCGCTCGGACGGATATCCGGCGTCAGGGTCAAGGGGAAGGGGCGCGAGCCGTCCTTCTCCCCTCCCCCGAGGCCGCGGGCGACGGCCGGGCTGCCGAAGGTGCTCATACTGGGAACGGGAGGGACGATCGCGAGCAGGGTGGACTACAGGACTGGAGGGGTGAAGGCCGCCCTTTCGTCCGAAGAGCTGTATCACCTCGTCCCCGAGCTGTCCGGCATAGCCGACATATCGACCGAGGCGACGATGAACATCTACAGCGAAAACATGACGGCGGAGCACTGGTCCGCGCTGGCGCGCAGGGCGGGCGACGCTCTGAAGGAGGGCTTCGACGGCATAGTGGTGACGCACGGCACGGACACCATGCACTACACCTCCGCCGCCCTCTCCTTCGCCCTGGACTCGCCCCCGGTCCCGGTGGTCCTGGTCGGCTCGCAGCGTTCGTCCGACAGGCCGTCGTCGGACTCCGCGACAAACCTGATCGGGGCCGTCACCTTCGCCGCAAGGGCGCCCGTCTCGGGCGTCTTCGTGGTGATGCACGCCGGCCCGGGCGACGACGAGCTGGCGATCCACGCCGGGGTCAGGGTCAGGAAGCTCCACACGAGCCGCAGGGACGCCTTCCGCTCCGTCAACGGCGCCCCCGCCGGCACGATGAAGGACGGCGAGATGCGCCTGGACCAGTCCCTCCCCCCCAGGAGGAGCGGAGCGGCCGGCCTCTCCGTCATTCCCGGCTTCGACGGGCGCGCCTCCCTGCTGAAGGTGTACCCTGGCTTCCACTCCTCCCTGATAGGGGACCTGGTCAGGGGCGGGTGCAGGGGCATCGTCCTGGAGGGGACCGGGCTGGGCCACGCCCCCTCGTCCTCGTACGCCGACATAGCGGACGCGGCGAAGTCGGGCGTCTTCGTCGGCATGTCCAGCCAATGCATGAACGGCAGCGTCCGCATGACCGTCTACGACACTGGGAGGGACCTGGCGAAGCTGGGGGTGGTCCCCCTGGGGGACATGCTGTCGGAGGTGGCCCTGGTGAAGCTGATGTGGCTGCTCGGGCAGGGATACGATTCCCCGAAGGTCGCCGACATGATGACGAAGAACCTCAGGGGGGAGCTCCGGGAGAGGCGACCGCTGTGACGGCCGAGCTCGACCCCCAGAAGACCGGCCTGAAGGTGGGGCTGGAGATACACAGGCAGGTGGCCAGCCGCCGCAAGCTCTTCTGCGGCTGCCCCCCCGGCAGGGAAGAGGGCGGGGCGTCCTTCAGCAGGAAGTTCAGGCCGAGCGAAAGCGAACTGGGCGAGGTGGACCCGGCGGCGGTCTTCGAGGCGAGGAAGGAGACCTGGGCCACATACCATGCCGGCGGCTCCTCAAGCTGCCTGGTGGAGGCGGACGAGGAGCCACCCCACGAGGTCGACCCGTACGCCCTGGAGGCCTCCCTCGTGGTGAGCAGGATGCTGCGCTGCGAGGTGGTGGACGAGATCCAGGTGATGCGGAAGACCGTGATCGACGGGTCCAACACGTCTGGCTTTCAGAGGACCATGGTGGTGGGGGCGGGGGGCGTCTTCGTCCACGAGGGAGAGGAGATAGGCGTCCAGACCGTTACGCTGGAGGAGGACGCGGCCCGCATCCTCGAAGGGAAGGCGGGGGAGAGGCTCTATGCGCTGGACAGGCTCGGCACCCCGCTGATAGAGGTGTCCCTGGCCCCCGTGACCGCCTCCCCCAGGCGCGTCCAGGCGGTCGCCCTGGCCCTCGGGCGGCTCCTGAAGTCCACGGGCAGGATGGAGAAGGGGCTGGGCTCGGTCAGGCAGGACATCAACGTGTCGGTCGGCGGCGGCCAGATAGTGGAGGTGAAGGGCGTCCAGCAGCTGGACCTGGTCTCCAGGGTGCTCGAATATGAGGTGCGGCGGCAGCTCTGGCTCAACGAGCTGGCGGGGACCCTCCTGGCCTCCGGGCTCACCGAAGGGGACCTGGCCCAGCCGGTGGTGGACGTGAGCCGCGTCCTCCAGGGTACGGGGAGCAAGGTGGTGCAGGCGGGGCTGAAGAAGGGGGGCGCCGCGCTCGCGATGCGCGTCCCGCTGATGTCCTCCCTCCTGGGAAGGGAGCCGGTCCCGGGCGTCAGGCTGGGCAGGGAGCTCTCCGACGTGGCGAGGTTCTACAGGCTCGGCGGCCTGTTCCACTCCGACGAGCTGCCGGGGAACGGGGTAGCCGAGGGGGAGGTGGAGGCGCTGAAGGACGGGCTGGGCTGCGGCCCCGGGGACGCGTTCGTGCTGCTTGTGGGCGAACCCGACAGGGTGAGGCTCTGCATGGACGCGCTGTCGAAGAGGCTCCAGCAGGCCCTGAAGGGGACGCCCGCCGAGACCAGGATGGCCACGCAGGACGGGGAGACAAGGTTCATCAGGCCCCGCCCCGGCTCGGCCAGGATGTACCCGGAGACGGACATCCCCCCCGTCCCCGTCGACTCGGACTTCCTTGGGCGCATAGACGGGCTGGTCCCTCCCCCCTGGGAGGAGCAGGTCAGGGACGTCATGAAGAAGTACGGCCTGGGGGGGGAGCAGGCGGAGAGGATTCTCGACTCCGACCACTACCAGCTCTTCGTCCGTTCCGTGCCGAACCTGAGACTGCAGCCCACCTACGTCGCCACGCTGCTGACCGAGACGGTGGTCAGCCTCAGGCGCGAAGGGCTGGACGCGTCCGCGCTCACGGAGGCGACCCTGTCTTCCCTCCTCTCCCTGATCTCCCAGGGGGCGGTGGCGAAGGAGGCGGCCCACGACGTGCTGGCCGCCGTGATCAGGGGGGACGCGAAGGACGTGGAGGGGGCGGTGTCCCTGCTCCAGGTGCGCGGCATATCCGGGGAGGAGCTGGGCAGGGTGATAGACGGCGTGCTGGAGGCGGAGGGGAGGCTGCTCCAGGAGAAGAAGATGGAGGCATTCAGCGCGCTGATGGGGAGCGTGATGGCGGAGGTCAGGGGGAAGGCGGACGGGGCCGCGGTGAGCGGGATGCTCAGGGAGAAGATGAGGCTGAAACTGGGCGCCGGACAGGAATAGATATAATGCACCGTAACATGTGCGTTTTCCATGTCTTCGGCCAACGTAAGGATCAGGGTCAGGGCCGGTGCAAACGAGGCGGAAATAGAGGCCCCGAAGGATGAGCTGGAAGGCATGATAGGGATGATACCCGACATCCTGAGCAGGATGGGCACCGCCCCCCTTGGGCGGGCTGAGGCGGTCCCCAGGGAACTCCCCGACATCAGGGTCGAGAAGGGGGAGTCACTGCCCTCCATCGTCTCCAAGCTCTTCTTCTCCCAGTGGGGGAGGCAGCCGAGGAAGCTGCTCGACGTAAAGGAGACGCTGGAGTCGTTCGGCCTGGTCTACCCGAAGCAGTCCGTGGCCGTGGCGCTGCTGCGGCTTGCGAAGGACGGCAAGCTCAGGCGTTTCAAGCAGCCGGACGGCGAGTTCGTCTACACCGCCTCGACAAGTCTTTTATCCCTTGACGCGCAGGTGACCGAGGGGTAGGCCATGCTCAGCGAGCAGAAGAAGCTGAAGGTCCACGTCAAGCTCGACGCCTTCGAGACGGACATAGAGGGGCTGCCGGACGAAGTCGGCCTCGAGTTCAACAGGCTGCTGGCGAAGGTCGTCCCGACCTACGACCTGGCGAAGAAGATACTCCTGAGCTACGGGCTCAACGACATGGTGACGAAGTTCGGGGCCTACGTCAGGATAACGCCCGAGGGCCCCCGGGTGCTGCCGGAGAAGCAGCTGAGCGACAAGTTCCTGATAGCGCTGCAGCTGGTGGCCGTAAAGATAAGCGCGGAGTCGGGAAGGCAGAGCACGCACCGCGTCACGCTCCAGGAGCTGGAGAGGACCACCGGCCTGAACCCGAAGTCGATAAGCTCAAGGCTGAGCGAGCTGGTGAAGGCGGGGCAGGTGGAACGGGTGGTGGTGGACGACGGGAAGTACTATTTCATAACCACGATGGGGATGGAGTGGCTCGAAAGGCAGCTGGGCAAGAAGTGACGATCTTCTCCTGACCGGCGTGTTGTCACAGACGGATGGGGCATTAAGATTGAAGCACGCCCTACCGACCTTCGCAGCCTGGCGACCTTCCCGGGTATTCCGCCCGCGTCGACTGCGGACGGGACCCTTCTGGTATTCTGCGACGAACTCGCTCGCCGCCCTGATGACGTCGCAGGTGTTCCTGCGGACCGCTTCTTCGTGAGCTGGATGAACTTCTGGCAGAAGGGCAGCTTGAGAGGAAGGCTCCATCGCTATGACAGCGAGGGGACAAATCCATCCGCAGAATGCCAACCAGACCCACCGGCTGGCACCTGATTGATAGGTGCTGAAGTGGTGCGAGGGAATGTTCGCTATTAGCGAACATATAAATAATAGAGAGCAGAACATCGAACATATGGGAGCGAACAGTCACGAAGAACTGCTCCAAGCCGGCGTAAGAGAGCTCCAAAAGCAGGGCTCTAGAATCATCAGACTGGATAAACGTCCCATTCCAGATGCTATCGCGATTAAAGACAACTTTGCAGTGGTTGTCGAAGCCGACACACATCCCACGAGTGCATGGCTAACCGAACAAAAGTTCATCGATGGGTCTGAATACTACGATGAGCTGATCACTATCACCCAACCCTTCTCTGAGCCTTACTATAAGGCAGCGACCTACCGCGGAGTCTTCCAGTTGAGAAAGCATGGCAGATCGCTTCGAGAGATTCGCAAGATCATAGGTGAAGAAGCAGGACGCAAGCCCTCTGTCGCTACTATCCATGACTGGTTGAAAGGAAAGAAACAACCCCTGCATGATTTCAGCCCTCTATCGAACCCCAGCGAGCACGATCCCGCACAATGAGGGTCACAAAGAACATCTTCGAGCCGAAGGCGTCCAGGGCCCTCCGGGTTCTTCTTTCGAACCCAGGCAAAGCCTGGACCCTGAGGGAACTGGCGACGGAGTCCGGGACCAGCCTCGGCTACACTCATGCAGTCTGTGCATCTCTTACTATCGGCGGATACCTTGCGAGGGGAGGGGCCAATCGGATCGGAGTCGTGGATCCGCTTGGTCTGCTTCGGCGCTGGGCTGCCTACCATCAGTACAGCAGTGCCAACAGGTTTCTCGCGTACTACTCATTCGAGAAGGAGATTGACACCCTGATCGCCGGCTTCCGTAAGGCCAGTGACCGGTACGCCCTGACGGGGCTGTCGGGTGCGTGGCTTGTGGCCCCCCACGTTAGACCGGTAAGCGTCGACGCCTACGTGGGAGGCGAAGAGCAAGCTGACTCGTTGGCTGAACAGTTACGGATCAATCCGACGCCGAAGAACGGAAATGTCAGGCTTCTGCTGCCTTACGATGCGGGCGTCTTTTATGGAGCACAGGACATTTCAGGTGTGAAGGTAATATCCAACGTGCAGCTTTACGTCGACCTCTACAACAACCCAGCGAGGGGGGAAGAGGCCTCTCAACCCCTGCTGGAGCTGATTCGGAGTTCCTGGAGCAAAGAATTGCTGGGTGGGTCCTCAAATGTATGACAGAAACCTGACGGAAGCGTCGAAGGGAGCACTTGTCGAGGTCTGCATGGCACTGAGCCTCTACAAGGGAGAGTTTGTGCTCGCCGGTGGATGGGCTCCGTACTTCCTGACTCGGGGGCATTTCGACCACTGCGGCTCTGTTGACATAGACCTGGTGCTTAGGCCAAGGATAGTGGAAAGATACACCAGCATACGGGAGGTAGTCGAAGGACTGGGGTACGCTCGCACCAAGAATCCGTTTCGCTTCTCCAGGACCCTCAGAACGGCCGACGGATCCCGCGAGTTCCCGATGGAGCTCGACCTTCTGACGGAGCCGCAGGCTGCAACGGGTCAGGAATTCTTGGTCGATGTGCAGGAAGACCTGCGGGCTTGCCTCATAAGGGGTGTGAGCTTGGTTTTCGACTACAGTTACGATGAAAGTGTCCAAGGAACTTTGCCCGGGGGGAGGGCAGGCTTCAACAGTGGTCAGGGTAGCAAACCTGGTCGGCTCTCTTGCCACCAAGGGGGTCGCTTTGTCCCGGCTAAAGGACAAAGACAGTTACGACATCTATGCCTTGGCCGGATTCTATGGTGGGTCTCCGGAGAGAGCCTCGGATGAATTCAAGCGTATCATCTCATCGAGTGGGCAGTCGAAGAATGCAGTGATGGAGGAGGCCGTGGGCAACATCCGGAACGGCTTTTCCTTCCCCACGCGATACGGCTGCTTCGCGGTCGCCCGTTTCATGGGATCGGATGGGGAGATTCGTAATGACGCCTATCAGAGGGTCTCCAGTTTCGTCAAGAACGTGGTTCGCTGACGATTGATGCTTTCCGTCCTAGATACGAACTCGGTCTTCAACATTGGTAACCCCAAGATAGTCCGCATCGGCCCTGTGGCATCGGTACAGACGCCACCCGTATTCTCCTATCTCCAGACGTCGGTGAACCGAGTCTGTAGGGCGAAATGTCCTGTGACACGGTGAACCATCGTCGATGAACGAAACATAGGATAGGCCATCCTGTCAGCTTTGCTTTCGGTTCGCAGACGGGACTCTAAACAACTCTTCTGTGACATTTTGGAAGAAAGAGAAGGATGGGATGCAGGCCAGCTGTGTCTGCACCGACCACGCCTCCCCGTTCGTGCCTCAGAGCCTACCCCAATATTGTTATGTGGACAGTGATGCCGCAGGCTGGAGCCCGGGATGGTTCTCCGCCTTCTTCTCCCACCCGATGAGGAGCTTCCTTGGCCAGTTGAGCCAGGACGCGCTCCTCTCCACCACCCACCTCTTCGGCCTGCCTGTACCGCCTGACAGGGTCCTCCCCCCCTGTGTCGCGTGTGCGAGACGTATCGCCTCTCGGTCACGCCTGCCTCGATTTCAGGGAAATCATACCCTGCCCAGGCACAGGTCTCCCCGTCACGGCGCCGTCCAGGGTCTGGAACGCGGCCTTCATGTCGTGGGTGCCGACTCCCGTGATGACGCCCCCGGGCGGCGTGCATTTTGGTGCCGGGCTTCTCCTCTCCCAGCAGCGGTGCCACTCCGGCCGGACGTCGTCCGGGATGGGTCTGATCGTTGCCAATAGCTTCGTGCCATCCTCCATCCACGAGAAGCGTATCATCGAGCGAGCCTGGCCGTCAACTTATTTCTGGGATAGTTTCCAAGGAACTTGGTGGATGCCGTACTAGCGGCAGATTTCGAGGCCCGCCGCCGAGACGCAATAGTTCAGCGTGACCTTGAATCCGCGCAGCAGCATGGTCCCGACGAGGATTTCTTCCATCCCGGGCGCCGACTCGACCGGACCGCCGACGGACAGGCCGAGTTCGGGCAGACCGACCGACCCCATGGCCGATACCATTTCAAGGGGGTGGCCGTCGGCTGTGACGACCAGCCGCCTTGTGGGGGAAAGCTGCGCGAACCCCGCCTTGGCGAACACGTCTTCCGGGACCGCGACGAAGCCGTCGTAGCCGGTGTCGACCACGGCCATCACTGTTCCGCGCGTCGGAAAGCTCCGGTCGAGGAACGGGTCCTTGAGAACTATTCCAAGCACCAGGCGTGCCGCCGATGAAGGCGCTCATCGCGTCCTGACCCGCAGCCCGACCCTGCCTACCGGCTCCAGCGGTTCGGAGGATACTATCCTCACAGAGCGCGGGTCGACCCCCTCCGCCTTCAGCGCGGCAGCCAACTTCTCCAGCGTCTTCGCTTTGGCGACGCAGGTTTCGCCCCTGAATGCAGTGAAGGTGGGCTGGCCCGCCCGCGGCTCCATGCTGTCGAGGTATCTGGATATGGCCTCGTCCACCGCGCCCGAAATCGTCCCCTTCCTCCCGCCCAGGTCGGCGGCGTGTCTCCGCAGGCGCTTCACCGTGCGCTCAGGAAGCGAGAAGGTCACGTTGGTCATGACACGTACCAATAATCACAATATATACGCAATATAGGGGCGGGCGGCTCACGGACCGATGAAATTCTGCGCGCCGACCGCGCGGAATCCCTCCGGCGGTCTCTTCTGCACGTACTTGTAGTTCCTCGGCGCGCCTTCCCTGCTGAGCGTCTGCTCGCGGACCAGGTCGGTCAGGCTGTGCGACACGGCGGTCCTGTCATAGTGGTACCCCCTCCTGCCCAGCTCGTCGTCCACCTCCCCGAGCGGCCTGGGCTGGGCGAACCACCCCTCCTGCCACAGTTGTTCGAGGAGCGTCTTGCACGTCGCCCCCCTCGGTTCGTCCGCGCCTTCCTGCGGTATGCCCTGCGGCACGTTGAGCCCCGCCAGGACCTTCTGTATGGCTTCGGTCACCCTGTCCTCCTGGCATTCGAGGTCTATCTCCCAGCTCCCCTTCTTGAGCTTGAGGCGTATGTAGGAGCTGCTCACGCCGCCATCCCGCCTCTTATTGTTGCGCAAGATGCGGTTGCGCAACATTTATTAACATTCAAGGGCCTGCTATTGTTGGCCAAGATGAGCAGGCAATTAAACATTACTTTGGGTTCGCAGCCAGAACATGGGCTCGCCGCGCTTTCCCGCAACAGCCTTTCCATGCTCAGGGGGAAGAAGCTGGTCCTCTACAGGGGCGGACAGGAGGAGCAGCCGCTGGCCGGCTGGAGTGGCGCCGCCGGCCTCCGGCCGCTGCCGATAATGGCGTCCGGCGAGCGGCGACCTGTCGCCTCGATCGACTCCAGCGTCATCCAGGTGGGGGAGACGGACGACGGCTCGGTCTTCGCCGCCAAGGCCACCACCGCCTACAACCTGGGGGGACGCAGGAAGGCCGAAGTCTTCGGGCCAAGCATATACTACGTCGGCGAATCCACTGTCGACGGCATAGCCTCCTTCCTCGGGAGGGACCTGCCGAAGAAGGTGCTGAGCAGGGACGGCGCCCTGGCCATGAGGATGCTGAGGGTCATACTGGAGAGGACCCTGGCCATGAAGGCGTCCAGGGAGCTGCAGGGAGGGCTGCTGGCGCTGGACGGTTCTCTCCGGCAGTCCTTCTTCGAGCCCGCCTCCTGCACCCTGAGGTCGGTGGAGGCCGAGTGCGCCCGCAGGGGGACGCAGCTCGTCGGCGTCACGAAGAACACCAAGGTCAGGCAGCTGCAGAAGATGGAGGGTGCGCTCTATGCGGTGCAGGAGCCCTCCTATGTCGACGCCACGGAGGTCGCCCGGATGGTCTCCATCGACACACTGGGCAGGACCTACATGGCCAGGCTGGCGGCGGACGGCGTGCCT
>JAKAPW010000057.1 GCA_021811935.1 archaeon
GTCTCAATCTGAGAATCTCTACACCCGTCGTCGAAACGCGTACGACGCCGGTTTAAAAATCTAGTGCAGGAGCCCGGAGGGTCGCGTCTACTTCTTGGGCCCGGTCTGCCTGTTCTTGAGCCTCAGCGCGTTGGACCTGCCGCATCCCCTGCACTTGTCTGCCTTGTACGGGTTCTTGGCTCCGCAGTTCATGCATATCTTGAAGAAGAGCTTCCTCTCCATGGCCAGCTGCTTCTTCGCCGGGTCGGCTATCGGCATGTGTCTCGCCCGACAGTCCAGCCGCTCCGTATTTTAGTGTTTGCTCGCCCCCGGCGAAGAGCGCGGCTTCCGGGCCGGCCTTGAAATGCTTAAATACCGAACGGGCGGGGAAAGTGAACTCGGGTCGACCGTGTTCACCGGAGTTGGTTCATTTCATCGTCCGTCGGTCGAGTGCCCGATGTTCTGCTGACAGGCGCCGCTCCCCGGAGGGGTCCATACGCCCAGGCTGAAGCTCACCCTGCCCAAGGGCTCCCTGGAGAAGAACACGCTTGCGCTCTTCGAGGCCGCGTTCTACACGATCTCGGGGCAGGAGCGGACCTACAGGCCCAAGATGAGCGACGAGGAGATCGAGGTCAAGATACTGAGGCCGCAGGAGATACCCCTCTACGTCGCCGCCGGGGTGCACGACGTGGGCATAACGGGCATAGACTGGGTGACCGAAACGGGGGCCGACGTCGTCAAGCTCCTCGACCTGGAATACGGCGAGGTCAGGGTGACGTCCGCCATCCCGAAGGGGTCCGGCTACGATTCGGTCGACGGCTTCCTGGGGGCCAAGTGGGAGAAGGGGGAGACGGTGAGGGCTTCGACGGAGTACCTGAACCTGACCTCCAGATACATGAAGTCGCTGCCGTCCTACAGGTCTGCGTTCGGCGACTCCGACCCCCTGCTCGTGACTCCCTGGTGGACCAGGGGGCAGAACAGGCGGGCGGCGGTCTACCTCTCCTTCGGGGCGACGGAGGCGAAGCCCCCCGACGACGCGGACTTCATACTGGACGTGAGCGAGACGGGCTCCAGCCTGGAGCAGAACAACCTGAAGGCGATGGACACCGTCCTCACCTCCACCGCGCACCTGATAGCGAGCAGGGCAGCGATGAAGGACAGGTGGAAGAAGGAGAAGGTCTACGACCTGGTAGCGATGCTGAAGGGCGTGGTCAGCGCCAGGAAGAGGGTCCACATATACGTCAACGTCAGGGAGGAGAAGCTGGGGGAGCTGCTCGCGGTGCTGCCCGCCCTGAAGGAGCCGACCGTGAGCGCCCTGTCCAAGAAGGGATGGCTGGCCGTGAACACCGTCGTGACCAAGGGGGAGCTGCACAGGATAGTCCCCTCGATAAGGAAGATAGCGCAGGGGCTGGTCGTCCACGAGCCGAGGCAGGTGCTTTCGATAGACGAAATCAGGGGGGGCGAGGAATGACCGGCCTGCTGCCGTCCGTCGGCATCCGGGGGGACGAGGCCGAGCGGGCGGCCGCCGGGATAAGGAAGGTGCGGCACGCCGACGTCGAGCGGGCGGTGGCCGCGATAATAGACTCGGTCAGGAGGGAGGGGGACGCCGCGCTCCTCCGGTATGAGAAGTCGTTCGACGGGGCGGACCTGCCGAGGCTCAGGGTGGCGGACGAGGAGCTGAGCGGCGCCTCCGCGTCCCCGGAGCTGGCGGCCGCGCTGCGCTTCTCCCTGGAGCGCCTGAAGCTGGTCCAGGGGAGGCTTCTCCAGGCCGTGACACTGTCGGTGGCCGGGGACGGCTTCGAGGTGGGCGTCTCTCCGTCCCCTCTCCCCTCCGTAGGCTGCTACGTCCCCGGGGGGAGGGCGTCGTACGCCAGCACCGTGCTGATGACGGCCGGGGTGGCAAAGATGGCCGGCGTGGGGAGGGTGGTGGTCTGCAGCCCGCCGGGGAAGGACGGGAGGGTCGGGAAGGCGGTGCTCGCCGCCGCGCGCCTTTGCGGCGTGGACGAGGTCTACGCCGTGGGCGGGGCGCAGGCCGTGGCCGCCCTCGCGTACGGCACGGAGGAGATAAAGAAGGTGGCCAAGATAGTCGGCCCGGGCGGCCTCTACCCGTCCGTGGCCAAGAGGGCGGTGGCGGGGGACGTCCTGACGGACTTCTTCGCCGGCCCGACGGAGATAGTGGTGGTCGCGGAGGAGGGCTCCGACGCGAAGAGGGCCGCGTGGGACCTGGTGGGGCAGGCGGAGCACGGCGAAGAGACGCTCTGCGGCCTGGTCACCGACTCGGAGGGGTTTGCCGGCGAGGTCCGCGCCGAAATGGAGGCGCTCCTCCCGCGCATAGAGAGGAGGGACTACGTGACGGGGGCGCTGCGGGCCGGCTTCGCGGCCGTCTACGGCGACGCAGGGGACGCGTGCAGGTTCGTGGAGGCCCTCGCCCCTGAGCACCTGGAGATACTTTCGTCCGAAGACTACTTCGCCCCGAGGATACGCTCCGCGGGGCTCAAGCTGCTCGGGCCGGACTCCCCCTGCGCCGCGAGCGACTACTGCATGGGGACCGACCACGTCATACCGACGGGCGGGCAGGCGGCGGCGAGGGGCCCCCTTTCCGTGCTGGACTTCGTCAAGATGGACTGGTCGCTCTCCTGCTCGCGCGAAGGGCTGGGCAGGGCGCTTGGGGGGCTGAAGAGCCTGGCCTACTCGGAGGGGCTTCCCAACCACTACCTTTCCGTCGCGTCGAGGTTCGGGGAGTGAATGAGTGCGATGGCGGACTGGCTCGGGCAGAAGCTCGCGAGGCTGGAGGGGTGGGCCGGCTACAGCACGAACGCGCCGGTGGCGGCCGTCCGAGCGAAGCTGGACGCGAACGAGAACCATCTGGTCCCCCTGGAGGAGATCCGGAGGCTGACGGTGGAGGCGGCCGAGGAGATAGACGCCCGCCGCTACCCGGAGGACGCCCTGGGCGAGATGGGCCGGGCGCTGGGGCGCCACCTCGGCCTCCCTCCTGGCTGCATCGTCCCCTGCAGCGGGGCGGACCAGGCCATAGACCTGCTCTGCCAGTCCTTCCTGGAGCGGGGCGAGAGGGTGGTGGCCGTGGGCCCGACCTTCTCGGTCTACAGGGTCAGGGCGGCGCTGGCGGGGGCGCGGTACGAAGAGGTGCCCATGGGCGACGACCTCTCCCTGCCGGTGGACCGCGTCCTCGAAGGGGGGCGTGACGGCATCGCGTTCGTCTGCTCCCCCAACAACCCGACCGGCAACCAGTTCCGCCGGGAGGAGGTGGCCGCCCTCCTGGACTCGTTCGAGGGGCTGGTCGTCCTGGACGAAGCCTACGTCGACTTCGCCGACTGGAGCCTTGTGAAGATGGTCCGGGAGCGCGACAACCTGGCCGTCCTGCGGACCTTCTCGAAGGCGTTCGGCATCGCGGGGCTGAGGCTGGGCTACATGGCGGCCAGCGAAGGCTGGGCCGGGAAGTTCCTCGAGAAGGTGCAGTACCCGTATCCGCTCAACAGCGTCTCCGTGGCCGTCGCCCGCCGGCTGCTGGAGGAGTACGCCACGGTGCAGAGGTGGACCGAGGCCGTCAGGCGGGAGAGGGCCTGGCTGGCCGGGGAGCTCAGGAAGGCGGGGGCCGGGGTGCTCGATTCGAAGGCGAACTTCCTCCTGGCGGACCTCCCCGCCGACTACCAGAGGTGCCACGAGAGGCTGATGGAGATGGGCGTGCTGACGAGGAAGATAGGCCCTGTCCTCCGGATGAGGAACTGCCTGCGGGTGACCGTGGGCGACAGGGAGATGAACGAATGCCTGCTGCGGAGCCTGGAGGAGGTGCTGCGCGACGCCTGAAGCGAGGAGGGCCGAGGTGGAGCGGAAGTCGACGGAGACGTCCGTCGCGGTCTCCGTGTCCCTGGACGGGAGCGGAAGGAGCAGCGTCAGGACGGGCGTGAAGTTCCTGGACCACATGCTGACCTCGCTCTCCTTCCACAGCATGGTCGACATCGACGTGAAGGCGAGCGGCGACCTGCAGCACCACCTGGTGGAGGACGTGGCGATAGTGCTGGGGCAGGCGCTGGACAGGGCGCTGGGCGACAGGGCAGGCATACGGAGGTTCGGCCACTGCATAGTGCCCATGGACGACGCCCTGGCGCTGGCCGCCGTGGACCTGGTGAAGCGCCCCTTCTCGGTCGTCGACCTTCGGCTGGAGAGGGTGACCGTAGAGGACGCACCCCGCGAGGACCTGGAGCACATCTTCCCGTCGCTGGCCGAGTCCCTCCGGTCCACGGTGCACGTGAAGGTGCTGGACGGGAGGAACGACCACCACAAGTTCGAGGCGGCCGTCAAGGCCTTCGCCATGTCGTTCAGGGAGGCGGCGTCGCCGGACCCGCGCAGGAAGAAGGCGCAGCCCTCCTCCAAGGGAAGAATGTAGCTTGGCCGTAGCCATCTTCGACTACGGCGTGGGCAACATATTCAGCCTGCGCGCCGCGTTCTCCAGGGAGGGGGTGGAGAGCCTGGTCACGGCCGACATGGGCAGCGTCCGGGAGGCGGACGCCCTGGTCCTCCCGGGCGTCGGCGGCTTCGCTTCCGCGTCGTCCGCCCTCCCGAAGGAGGAGATAAGGCGGCTGGCGGGGGAGGGGAAGCCGCTGATAGGCATCTGCCTCGGGCTCCAGCTCTTCTTCGAGGAAAGCGAAGAGGGTCCGGGCGCGGGCCTCGGGCTCTTCCCGGGGAAGGTCAGGCGTCTCCCCCCGCGGGTGAAGGTCCCCCACATGGGGTGGAACACGGTGACCGTGAGGAAGCGCGACGCGATAACCGACGGCGTCGCGGACGGCTCCTGGGTCTACTACGCCCACTCCTACCACCCCCCGGAGGTCGGGGACGGCCTGGTGGCCACCACGGACTACGGCGTCGAATACCCGGCCCTGGTCCGCAGGAAGAACGTGGTGGGGCTCCAGTTCCACCCCGAGAAGTCGGGGGCGGCGGGGCGGAGGATACTCCGGAACATATTGAAGGAGCTGGTCTAGGTGAAGGTCTGGGCCGCGATAGACATCAGGGGGGGCAAGACGGTGACCGCCGTGAAGGGGGACATACGGGGCGCGAGGAGCTGGGGGCTGGACCCGCTGGATGCCGCCGCGAAGTGGGAGAGGGAGGGGGCCGACGGGCTGCACATAGTGGACCTGGACGCCGCGTCCGGCAGCGGCACCAACTCGGGCGCGATCGGGGCGATAGCGGAGAAGGCGCGGATACCCGTCCAGGTGGGGGGAGGCATAAGGGACCTCGCCGCGGCGGACAGGCTGCTGTCGCTCGGGGCGGACAGGGTGATAGTCGGGACGCTCGCGTACAGGGACCCGGCCTCAGTCGGCCTCATGCTGGAGAGGCTGGGGAGGGAGAGGGTGGTGGTGGCCGTCGACTACAGGGGGGGCAGGGTGGTGACCGAGGCGTGGACGCGGACGGAGCGGGTCGGCGTGGAGGAGTCCGTCGGCGCCTTCGAGGCCATGGGGGTCGCGGCGGTGCTGGCCACGTCCGCGGACAGGGACGGCACGGCCGGGGGGCCGGACGTCGAATCGCTCAAAAGGATCAGGGGGCTGACCAGGATGGAGGTGCTGGCCTCGGGCGGAATAAGGGACGACGGGGACCTGGACGCGCTCGCCGGGGCCGGCGTCGACGGGGCGGTGGTGGGGCTGGCGCTCTACCAAGGGAGGGTGAGGCTGGGCTGCAGGTAGCAGGCAGGATAATCCCGTGCCTGGACGTCAGGGACGGCAGGGTCGTGAAGGGCGTCAGCTTCGAGGGGCTCAGGGACGCCGGGGACCCGGCGGAGCTGGCTGTCCGCTACAGGGACGAGGGGGCCGACGAGATAGTCTTCCTTGACATCACGGCCAGCATCTCCAGCAGGAAGCCCATCGCCGGGCTGATCAGGAGGGTGGCGTCCGACCTCGACATCCCGTTCACCATAGGCGGGGGCGTCGCCGGGGCGGAGGACGCGAAATCGATACTGGACAACGGGGCGGACAAGATATCGCTGAACACGGCGGCCATCGAGAACCCCTCCCTGGTGACGGAGCTCTCCGACCTGTACGGCGCGCAGTGCGTGGTCGTCGCCATAGACGCCAAGCGCTCCGCCTCGGGCGTGTACGAGGTCTTCGGCCGCTCCGGGACGAGCGGGACGGGCATGGACGCGGCGGCATGGGCCGCCAGGGCGGAGCGGCTGGGGGCTGGGGAGCTGCTCGTGACCTCGATCGACAGGGACGGGACCAAGGCGGGCTACGACCTGCGGCTGCTGAAGGAGACGACGGGCCGCGTCAACGTCCCGGTGATAGCGAGCGGGGGGTGCGGCAGGCCGGAGCACTTCCTGGAGGCGTTCAGGGAGGGCGGGTGCGACGCCGCCCTCGCTGCCTCCGTCTTCCACTACGGGGAGCTCACCATATCCGAGGTGAAGGAATACCTGTCCGCGAGGGGGGTGCTCGTCAGGAGATGAAGACCGCCTCCCTGGGCGACGTGGACTTCGGGAAGCAGGGCGGCCTGGTCCCCGTGATAACGGTCGAGGCCGCGTCGGGGAAGGTGCTGATGCTCGCGTACGCGAACAGGGAGGCGCTGGAGAGGACGCTCTCCACGGGGATGGCGCACTATTACAGCAGGAGCAGGGCTGCGCTCTGGAAGAAGGGCGAGACCTCCGGGCACGTGCAGCGCGTCAGGGGGGTGCTGCTGGACTGCGATTCGGACACGCTGATGTACGAAGTGGAGCAGACGGGCGCAGCCTGCCACACGGGGGCGGAGACGTGCTTCTTCAGACGGATCGCGTGAAGACATAAAAACAGGGCCGGGTGCTGCATTCAAAAGTTGCGGATAATCCTTGTCGGCTTCGGCGTGGTGGGGCAGTCGCTAGCCCGGCTCCTCTCCGTCAGGAAGAGGGAGTTGCTGGGGTACGGCATAAACCCCCGGGTGGTGGCGGTGGTCGACTCCGGGGGGGCGGCGGTCGACCCGAAGGGGGTGGACCTCGACGCCGCCCTGGCCGCGAAGAAGGGCGGCGGGACGGTGGCCGACCATCCCCGGGCCGGGCAGGCGAAGCTGGACGCGCTGCGGGTGATAAGGTCGGTGGAGGCCGAGGTGGTGGTGGAGACGACGCCCACGAACATAAGGGACGGGGAGCCGGGGCTGGGGCACATGGAGGCTTCCTTCAGGGCGGGGAAGCACGTGGTGACGGCCAACAAGGGCCCCCTGGCGCTGGCGCTCCCGGCGCTCAACGAGCTGGCGGCGCACAACAAGGTGGAGTTCTTCTTCAGCGGGACGGTGGGCGGCGGCACCCCGATCCTCCACTTCGCGAAGCGCTGCCTGTCGTCGGACAGGATACTGAAGATAGAGGGGATACTGAACGGGACGACGAACTTCATCCTGGGCAGGATGGAGTCCCAGGGCGAGGGCTTCGACGCCGCCCTCGCAGAGGCGAGCGAGAAGGGGTACGCCGAGGCCGACCCCTCGCTGGACATAGACGGCTGGGACACGGCCTGCAAGGTGGTGATAATGGCCAACTGGATAATGGGGAAGGAGACGACGCTGGCGGACGTCGACGTGAAGGGCATAAGGGGCATATCCACCGAGGAGGTGAGGGGGGCCTCCCGGGCGGGCAGGAGCGTGAAGCTCCTCGGCTCCATCGACGATACGGCCTCCGTCCGGCCCGTGGCGATAGAAAGGACGGACCCGCTCTGCGTCCAGGGGACGCTGAACGCCGTCAAGTTCTCGTCCGAGTTCGCCGGGGACGAGGTGATAATAGGGAAGGGGGCTGGCGGCATGGAGACGGCGTCGGCCGTCCTCAGGGACCTGCTGGAACTGAAGAGGAGCCGTGCCTGGAAATGAAGGTGATGAAGTTCGGCGGCTCCTCCATGGGCGACGGGTCCAGGATCAGGGCCGTGGCACGCATAGTCAAACGCCATTCCTCCATGGAGCCGTGCGTGGTGGTGGTCTCGGCCATGCACGGCGTGACGGACGCGCTCGCCGGCCTGGCAAAGTCGGCCTCGGAGGGGGACGCCGCGGCGGTGCAGGAGTCGCTGAAGGGGCTGAGGATAAAGCACGAAGACGCCGCCCGGGACTCCCTCCGCTCGCGCGGGAGGCTCCACCGCGAGGTGGACGCGATCGAGTCCCGCCTGACGCAGCTCGAAGGGCTGCTGACCGCGGCCATGACCATCGGCGAAGTCCCTCCCAGGGTCAGGGACAGGATACTCTCCTTCGGCGAGGTCCTCTCCTCGGACCTCCTGTGCGGCGCGCTGCTCGACGCGGGGGTGAAGGCGGAGGGGATGTCCGGCGGCGAAGCGGGGATCGTGACGGACGAGAACTTCGGCGAGGCCTCCCCCCTGCCGGACATCACCAGGATGAAGCTGTCCGCCAGGCTGAAGCCCAAGCTGGACGAAGGCGTGGTGCCCGTGGTCGCCGGCTTCACCGGTGCGACGCAGCACGGCGACGTCACCACGCTGGGGCGGGGCGGCTCCGACTACAGCGCCACCGTCCTCGCTGCGTCGCTGGGGGCGGACGAGGTATGGCTCTGGAGCGACGTGGACGGCATACTGACATGCGACCCCAGGATAGTCAAGACGGCGAAGGTGCTGCGCAGGGTCTCCTACGCGGAGGCGATGGAGATGGTGGTCTTCGGGGCCAAGAACATCCACCCGAGGGCGCTGGAGCCTGTGGCCAGGGCCAGGATACCCGTCAGGGTCAGGAACACGTTCAAGCCGTCGGACGAAGGGACGCTGATCTTCGGCGAGCCGAAGGAGAGCGGGGGGGTGGCGAAGTGCGTCAC
>JAKAPW010000058.1 GCA_021811935.1 archaeon
TCAAGCAGTCGGGGCTGGGGATCAGGGAGCAGGGGAGGCGCGCCATCGAGTTCTTCACCGAAGAGGTCGTGGTCTACATGGACTACACCGGGAAGAAGAGGGACGCCAGGTTCATCTGACGCGCCCGGGACGTCAGCAATCCTTTTACCGTCTTCGAGCGCGTAGTGGAGGCATGGGTTCCGACGTCGTGGAGACGACCAGGAAGCATACCTACGGGACGTGGAGGAAGCAGAAGGGCTGGTCCCCCCTCCACGTGGTGGACGCCGAGGGGTGCTACTTTACGGACGCGGAGGGGAAGAGCTATCTCGACTTCTCCTCGCAGCTGATGTGCAGCAACCTGGGGCACAAGAACAGGGCGGTCATCGAGGCCATGGTGGAGCAGGCCCGAAGCCTGCCTTACATAAGCCCCTCATTCACGTGCGACATAAGGGCGCGCGCCACCGAGTCCCTCCTGGAGGTCTTCCCGAAGGGGACGGCCAAGTTCTTCTACTCCACTTCGGGGACGGAGGCGAACGAGGCCGCCATCAAGATTTCGCGGCTCTATTCCGGCAGGTACAAGATAATCTCCCGGTATACGAGCTACCACGGCTCCACGGCGGGGTCGGTCGCGGCGACGGGGGACTTCAGGAGGTGGTACGCCGAGCCCACGGGGAAGGTGGGCGGGGTGATATTCGCGCCGGAGGCCAACTGCTACAGGTGCCCCCTCGGCCTCCAGTACCCGGGCTGCGGCGTCGCCTGCGCCGAATACGTGGACTACATGATCAAGAAGGAGGAGAACGTCGGGGCGATGATCGTAGAGCCGGTGGTCGGGACCAACGGCGTGCTCGTCCCTCCGAAGGAGTACCTTCCCAGGCTGAGGGAGATCACGAGGGAGAACGGCGTCCTCCTGATCGCCGACGAAGTGATGAGCGCATGGGGGCGGACGGGGCAGTGGTTCGCCGTCGACAACTGGGGCGTCGTGCCCGACATCATCACGACGGCCAAGGGGGTGACGGCCGCCTACATGCCCCTGGGGATCACGGCGACCAGCGCGGAGATAGCGGCGCACTTCGAAGACAACTACTTCGCCCACGGCCATACGTACGAGGCTCACCCCATGTCCCTCGCCCCGGTCCCGGCCGCCATCGGCGAATACAGGCGCATGAACCTCATAGAGGGGGCGAGGAGGAAGGGGGAGCGGCTGGGACGGATGCTGCGCGAGCTGCAGGAGAGGCACGCGTCCGTCGGCGACGTCAGGGGGATCGGCCTCTTCTGGGCGGTCGAGCTGGTGAAGGACAGGAAGACCAGGGAGCCGCTCAACACGGCGCAGCAGAAGTTCCGCGGGGAAGCGCTCGCGGTGGACGCGGTGGCGAAGAAGATGATGCAGGACGGGGTCTACGTCAACGCCTGGGTGAGCCACCTCGTCATCGCCCCGCCGCTGATAGTGGAGGAGGAGGACCTGGAGAGGGGGGTGGAGGCGCTGGACTCGGCCCTGAAGACAGCGGACGAGGCGGCCTAGGCGAAGAGGGGGCACCTGTTGCCCGGGAACGGCCCCCTCGGCACGAAGCTCCCCCTGCCAGGCCTGGCCACCACCTGGTTCTCCTCCATCACCACCTCGCCCCTGGATATGGTCGCGACGGGGTACCCCTGCGTGACGTAGTCCTCGTATATGGAGTAGTCTATCTTCGCGTGCAGGAAGTCCGCGGTCAGCCTGACCTTCCTGTCGGGGTCTATGACGACCATGTCCGCGTCGCTGCCCACGGCTATGGTCCCCTTCCTCGGGAAGATGTTGTACGCCCTGGCGGCGTTCGTCGACGTGACCTGGACGAACCTGTTGACCGAGAGCCTCCCCTTGCCCACCCCCTCCGAGTAGAGCAGGGGAAGTATGACCTCCGTCCCGGCCACGCCGTTGGGTATCTTGGTGAAGTCGTCCTTCCCGAGCGCCTTCTGCTCCCTCGTGAAGTCCGCATGGTCGCTCCCCACGGTCTTCACGTCCCCGTCGATGAGCCCCTGCCAGAGGGCGAGCCTGTCCTCCTCCGCCTTTATGGGAGGGCTCATCACGAAGTGGGCCGCGTCCTCCCTCCTGTAGACGGAGTCGTTGAAGACCAGGTAGTGCGGGCACGTCTCGGCGAAGACCGGCAGGCCGGAAAGCCGTGCCTCCCTGACCAGCTCCCTCCCCATCCTGGAGGACAGGTGTACGATGTACATGCTGGCCCCGACGTACCTGGCCAGTGTGATCGCCCTCTGCACCGCCTCCCCCTCCACTATCTGCGGCTTGCTTAGCAGGTGGTACAGCGCGGCCGTCTTGCCCTGCCCGAGGAAGCTCTGCACGTTCCTTTCGGCCAGCCAGTTGCTCTCCGCGTGTATCGCGACCAGTCCGCCCGCCGAGGAGACCTCCTTCATCACCTCCGCTATCTCCCCGTCGTCCAGCATCAGCCCCTCGCGCCTGTAGGTGGTGAACATCTTGAACGTGTTCACCCCGGCGGCCATCACCCGCCTGATCTCCCCCATCGTCCCCGCGTTCAGGTCCCTGAAGATCATGTGGAAGCCGTAGTCCACCACCGCCTTCCCCCTGGCCTTCGAATGCCAGCTTTCCAGCGCCTCCAGGAGGGACCCACCCTTCTGCTGCACCGCGAAGTCCACCACCGTGGTCACGCCGCCCGCCGCGGCCGAGACGGTGCCCGACTCGAAGTCGTCGGCTGTGGTGGTGCCCATGAACGGCATCTCGAAGTGCGTGTGGCCGTCGATCCCGCCGGGCACCACGAGCTTCCCTCTCGCGTCCACCATCCTGTCCGCGTCCTCGTCCATCGACGAAGCGATCTTCGTTATGACGCCGTCCTCCGCCTTCACGTCGGCCCTGAAGGACTCCGACGCGGTGACCACCGTCCCGTTCTTCACTATGAGGCTCGTCAAACACGGTTATATTGCGCGCAGGCCTAATAAGTCTTGAACCGGTCCCCAGGAGGCCAGGGCCGTTATGATGAATGGTATCCCGAGGCCCACGGCTATCGAGGGAGCAAGGAAACGCGCAGAGATAGAAGACGCAACCCGCGCTTTCGTCACGGGCCTATGCTAACGACGAGACGATTCCCGGGACTTCGAGGAGGTCGCGCACCACGAAGTCGGGCTCGACGCTCTCTCGATCTTGCTGGTCGAGCGATGCCTCGCTGACCAACAGAATCGCTCGCATGCCGGCACTTTTCGCGCCTGCCACATCGTGTTTCGGCGAATTTCCCACAAAAATCGCGTTGGCGGGTCGCGTCCTTATCGAGGAGAGGCATGCCTCGAAGAATCGAGGGTCGGGTTTGCGCATCCCAACATCCGAAGATACGAAGATTCTAGAGAAGAACGGGGCGATACGGAATCTTCTCAAGACGGCGACCAGCGCCTTCGGATTGCTGTGGTTCGAGATGATCGCCATGGGCAGCTTCATCGCCTTCAGCTTTGCCAGCGCCGGTCTGGCGTGATGGCTCAGAGCGTAGTTTCTATCTATTACAGCCCAGTACGCGTCGTTCGCCTGTGCCGCAACCCTCCTGTGCCACGCCTCGGAATGGGACGGGAACAAGCCGCGGACGATTTCCTGATAGACAACGAAGTCGAGTATGTCTCGGTTCTCTTCAAGCTCAAGCTTCTTGCATCCTTGGAAAATCGATTCGCTGAACTCTTTGTATTCCTTGTACTGGAGTTTCAGGCCACGACGCTTCAGGGTGTTGTAACTCGACATGACCGCTTCCGGCTTCGCTTCTTGCCATAGCTTGCTGTGCCGGACCAGTGTTCCTCCGAAGTCGAAAAGTACGACCTTTATCACCATATTGATGAGAGACGGCATCTTGGCAAGTATAAACTTGCCCCATCACAGCGGGATGGGTTGCATCGCCGCGCAGGGAGTCATGGGGGCGTAGAGGCGGGACGTTTATAACAAAAAAAGCCCCAGAAAGTGCGACATGGAGTTTGACGACAGAGAGAAGGGGCTGGTCGAGGAAAACGACCTCTGCCGGCTGGCCACCCTGAGCCCAAACGGCTGGCCTCATTGCGTGCCGGTCGGCTACGTGTACCTGGGAGGGTCCTTCTACGTGCCCGCCTCCGGAAATTCGAAGAAGGTACTCAATCTGAGAGGGACGAACAGGGCGACGATCCTCATAGATGAAGAGAAGAGCGAAAGCGGCGTCATGATCGAATGCGTGTCACGGATGCTCGGCGGCGATGAAGCCGCGAGACTCAGAGAGTACATGAGAAGGAGGAAGGGATGGCAAAACGATGAAACGACGGCGGTGATAAAGTTGGAACCCGTCAAGAAGGCCAGCTGGTCCCCGGGCCAGGTCCGTTGAGACCGCCACCTCCTGTACGAGTCAGACGAATCTCTCGTCGAGCACAAAACGTCTTGGCGGAGGCGGCCCGACAACGCTAATAAGTTGCGCCGTGGCATATGTAAGGCATGAAGATAGCGCTGCTGCAGATGACGTGCTCGCCAGACAAGGGGGAGAACATAGAGAAGGCCGCCCGCTACGTCAGGGAGGCGGCGTCGAAGGGGGCCGACCTGATATGCCTCCAGGAGCTCTTCTCGACGATATACTTCGCATATACGCAGGACCCGAAGTTCTTCGACCTGGCCGAAGGCATACCCGGCCCGACCACCGACAGGATGGCGAAGGAGGCGAAGGAGAACAACATAGCCATCGTGGCCCCCCTGTTCGAGCTCGATTCCGAAGTCCCCGGGACATACTACAACACGGCCGTCGTCATCGACCGGCGGGGGAGGGTGCTCGGGAAGTACAGGAAGACGCACCTGCCCCAGCTGCCAGGCTACGACGAAAAATACTACTTCAGGCACGGCAACCTCGGCTATCAGGTCTTCGACGTCGACGGCCGCAAGGTCGGTGTCTATGTCTGCTACGACAGGCACTTCCTGGAAGGGCCCAGGATAATGGCGCTGAAGGGGGCGGAGGTGATATTCGTCCCGACGTGCACAGGCGTCTACCCTGAGCTGTGGGAGCTCGAGCTCAGGGCGCACGCCTCGTTCAACACGGTGTTCGTGGCCGGGGTGAACAGGGTGGGGTCGGAGTACGAGGGGCAGGAGCACCCGTACTACGGCTCCGCCACCGTCGTCGACCCCACGGGGAAGGTGGTGGCCAAGGCGTCCACGTCGGAGGAACTGCTCGTGGTCGACATCGACCCGGGGCTGGTTGTAGAGAGGAGGAAGTCGGCGCCCTTCCTCAGGGATAGGCGGCCGGACCTGTACGCCCCGATATCGCAGTTCTTGTGAACCGCCGGACTTGTCCGGAAGCTCTTCTGATAGAAGCGAACCCATCCGCCCGTGTTGCACAAGCAGTCCCTCCACACGGGCCGTTCCGGACCCGCCCCCCGGGATGTCGTGTGCCGCGTCCCTGTCGGGGGCAAAGTTCTTGCTCGCGTGCGTCCGCTCTCCCCACCCCTTCTGGGCCGTCGCTCCACATCCAGAGGCGACGTCCCTCTGGGTTTGACGAATACTTGGGCTGTCAACCGGCGCGGCCTTCCCCGGGAGGCGACCGTCATTGGGGACAAGAGGTCGCGGTCCTTCGCGCCGGTCGGCCATGGAGCACTACACGGAATAATCATCCAACGACGTTCCATATCTTTCCTTCAGCCATCCGCAGAAGACGGCGTCCGAGAGCTTGTACTGTCCTATGAGCGGTCTTTCGATCACGCCATAGTTCACCAGTCTCTTGAGCGTCTTTGAGATGTTTGCCATGTCGTTCCGAACTTCGGTTGCTACCTCGTTGGCTCGCCTCTTCCCTGTGGCGAGGGCAATCAGTATTTCTCTCTCCAGAGGCGAGAATGCGGCAAAGTAATTTCCAAAATCTCCATCGAGCGACCGTATCATCTCATGGTATGCAAAGTCGATTGAGGAATCCAGAATCTTGCCATCCTCCCCAACCTCAAGGAACAGCTCCAGACCCATCCTTTGCGCATAGTCGGGGTACCCGTCCGAATACGTCGTTATCTTGCGGAGCCGGTCCTTGTCCGGGCGTATTCCGACCGCCGCAAAACGTTCCTTCAAGTATCCGAGAATCAATCTTCTTCACCGGAATCTCGATCAGCTGTTTGTAAAATGGCGACCTGCGCTTGTAGACCAAGTCTCGCATAGTCGACGTGCGGGAACCCGGCATGACGTAGCAGGTCCTCTTCTGCGACCGAATGACCGTGCGCATACGTTTCAGCGTTTCCTCTCCCCACTTGATGACATCCTGAAATTCATCAAGCATGATGACGAAGAATGATTTCTTGTCCTCGGCCAAGGACTCGATGAACTGCAACGCTTCCTCGATCAAGCGGTCTCCTTCGGCTTCCTTGTCTCCCAGGCGTATTGAAAGCTCTGAAAATGTCACTTCGCTTATTCTTTCGAGTGTTTTCCTTTCCTTTCTTCAGCCTCTTCCAGTACGACCTGTCGCCGGTTTTCGATACGTACGACTCCACCGTTTTGTCCAAAAGAAGCTTTGCCGATCGGCTTTTGGAGGATATTCCATAGCAGCTGACTATGACCGGTACTATTTTCTTATCCGGCTTCAGTCGAATCGCGAGGTTTTCCTGGATGGAGGATTTGCCTGTCCTCCGTAGTCCTGTCAGGATGGAGTTGCTTGAACTCTGATTCAAGACCCCCCTCGCAAGGATTACAAGTTTCTTCAACTCTTCCTCCCTGTTCACAAAATACGCCCCCGTGACCGGCTTTCCGACCATGAACGGAGGATGCCCCGCTGTCCTTTGGGCCATGTTGTTGGTGGATAGGCAAACGTGCCTATACAGGCTGTTTTGCCTACTGGCCTTGTAGAAACCCTACGAAGCAGGCACATCTTTGCCTCTTACCGACCCCCTGGCCACGGGGGCCCGGAGCGATCGGTCCCGGCCCGACACGCCGCTTCATGGGCGTCCGAGACCGGGGGCTTCGGCCCGCGGGACACTTTCGCATGCTAAAGGACGGCCCCGGCCCCCTTCAGCCTTCCCACCTCTTCCGCCGAGTAGCCTATCCCCCGCAGGACGTCGTCCGTGTCCGCGCCCAGGGCGGGCGGAGGGGACCTCACGGAGAACCTGTAATTGTCGAACCTGTAGGGCAGATTCAGCTGCTTGGTGGCGCCCGCCTTCGGGTGGCGCACGTCCATCACCACCCCCCTCGACTCGACCTGAGGGTCGGAGAAGACGCTCGAAAGCGGGTTTATCACGCACGAGGGCACCCCGGCGGCAGATATGCGCCCGACCCAATTCGCAGCTCTGTCCCTGGCGAAGATCGCGGAGAGCCCCTTCTCCAGCTCCTCCCTGTTCCGCACCCTGTCGGGGTTGGTCGCGAACCTGGGGTCGTCCCTCATCTCCCCGGCCCCGATGGCGTCGCAGAGCTTCCTCCAGTGCTCGTCGTTCCCCGCCGCGACTATGAAGTAATCGTCGCTGGACCTGAAGGCCTGGTAGGGGGCTATCGTCAGGTGCGCCGAACCCATCCTCTCAGGGTCCTTCCCCGTGGCAAAGTAGTACCCCGCCTGATAGGTCAGCCATGATATCTGGCCCTCCAGGAGGCTGACGTCTATGTATTCGCCGAGGCCGGTGGCCTGCCGCCTGTAGAGCGCCGAAGATATGGCGAAGGACGCGTACATCCCGGCCCCTATGTCGGCCACGGGGACGCCCATCTTCACGGGCGGCCTCCCCTCCTCCCCCGTTATGCTCATCATGCCGCTCAGCGCGAAGGCGATTATGTCGTACCCCGCCCTGCCGCTGTACGGCCCCGTCTGCCCGAAGCCCGAAATGGAGCAGTAGATCATCTCCGGGTTGACCGCCCTGGCGGACTGGTAGTCTATCCCCAGCTTCTTCGTCGTCCCCGCCCTGAAGTTTTCGACCAGGACGTCCGACCGGCTCATCAGCTTCCTTGCGACCTCCCTGGCCTCTTCCTTCCTGAGGTCGAGCACTATGCTCCTCTTGTTCCTGTTGACGCTCATGAAGTACGTGCTCTCGCCGTTCACGAACGGCGGCCCCCAGGACCTCGCCTCGTCCCCCCCGGGGGGCGGCTCCACCTTCACCACGTCCGCCCCCAGGTCCGCCAGCATCATCGTGCAGAACGGCCCGGCAAGCGCCCTGGAGAAGTCCAGGACCTTCACTCCCTGAAGGAAGGGTCTGTCGGTCAAGCCGTCCTTCCGGCCCGCCCCTTTCCTTTTATCCCTTTATGCGCGCCGATGGGGGAGCCTTCGACCCACCTCTCCCCCCCGCCGGCCAGCCTCTCCTTCTTCCATATCGGCACCTCCTGCTTGATCCTGTCTATGATGAACCTGCAGGCCTCGAACGCCTCGGCCCTGTGCGC
>JAKAPW010000059.1 GCA_021811935.1 archaeon
GGTGGGAGCGGCGGGTGGACTGGGTATCTTCGGCGCACCTCTGGTGCCCGGCGACCTGGTTGCCCTCACCGTGAAGGCACCGGTTGTCCAGACGGTCGTCAAGACAGTCACGGGCCCGTCCACAGGGATCAGCCCGACACTCTTCTACGGAGTCGCTGGAATAGCAGCGGTGCTCGCCATAATAGCGATAGGCCTGGGCGTCGTCTCTAGGCGGCGTCCGGCTGCGGGCAAGTAATCTTACACACGTCTTTTTTTTCATCCGGCGCCCATCGTCAGATATGGACGCGGCTTCACGCCGGGGCGCGCGGCACCTGGATATTCTCCAGTCCCCTTGCGATCAACGCGTTCAGCCGGACATCCCTCTTGGAGAAACGCGATATCTTGAGCCCCACCACCTTCCCCTCCGCGTCGAGGTGAGCGAACATGCCCTCCTCCAGCTCCACCGTGTCGACCGCCTTGCCCGCGCCGTGCAGGCGGACGTACGCAGTGTCCGAATCGGCATCATATCTCAGCGAGTGCCCGCGCAAAAACATGGTCATTATGACCACACCGCCGCCTATATGAGCTTCGCCAAAACCGCCGCGACAGACAGAAGGCGGTCCGGGACGGCCGTCCCGACGCGCGTTCACGGCACTGGCGGGCGACGAGGCGACAGGAGGCCGGACCAGGCCACGAAGCTCCGGACGGCGGGGGAGCTCGCCATGCCCGACGGCCGAGTCGCTCCTTTTTCGTCCTTCGTATGCTTAAATACCTATGCACCCCCATTAGGTATGGTGGAAATGACGGGAAAGGCGAAGACGAGCATCTACATAGACGGAGCGCTGTGGAGGAGGTTCAAGAGATACTCCTCCGGCCGGGGAAAGGAAATGACGTCGCTCATGGGGGAGATGATCGAAGAGGAGATGCTTGAAGATTCGCTTGACAAACAGCTGGACAGGATCGCAAGGGAGGAGTCGATCGAGCTGGATTTCGAGCCCGTCGAGCCGAAGACGGGGAGCGTAAGCGAGCTGATCAGGGGTGGAAGGGACCATGGAAACCGTCGTCTATCTGGACAGTAGCGCCATAGTGAAGCGGTATGTCAAGGAAGCCGGGAGCGCGGAGGTGAAGGAGACCTACCTCAGGGCATACTCCGGCGACAGGACGCTGGCCTACAGCATATGGAACATCGGCGAAGTCCTGGGCGCGCTGGACAGGGCGGCACGCATGAAGCGGCTGGAGGCGAAAGACCATGCTACTGCCAGAATCAGATTCGTCTCCGAGACCAGGAGGATGGCCAAGCGCGGCATGGCTTCGATCGTATCCGTGAAGTCCAGCATCCTGGGGGACGCCTGGCGTCTGCTGGAAGAGAAACATCTCTATGAAGCCGACGCGCTTCAGCTCGCCACGGCGAACCATGTCAAGGCGGACTCGTTCCTGACGGGCGACTCCGGGCTGCACGGCGCGGCCAGGGAGATGGGTTTCAACAGCACCCTCCTGGGCTGAGCGAGCGGGCGCCGCCCGACCGCGCCCCGTGAAAATATTAATCAACGACTCGCCGTCGAAACAGGGCGTGGCCTTCCGTAGCGGGCCCGCGGACGGCCCTCCGGTGGACGGGGGTCGGCCGTGAGGGTCCTCCAAGTAACCGAAAGATATCCACCGGCGGTGGGAGGGGTCGAAGGCCACGTCTTCGGGCTCGCCAGGCACCTCGCTTCGATGGGGGTGGACGTCGGGGTCCTCACGACGGACCTCCTGTCCTACCGGCCCTTCGTCAGGGCCCGCTTCCCGACCCCCGAGGAAGGGGTGTCCAGGTGCGGGGCGTACAGGCTGCTCCCCCTCCCGCAGGGGCTCGGCATGGTCGCCCCCGGCATGCCAGCACTCGTCAGGGACGCGGACATCGTCCACGCGCACGGGTACGGGAGGTTCCCCACCTTCCTGGTCCACGCCTGCCGGGCGCGCGGCATCCCGATGGTGGTGACACCCCACTCGGCCCCCGGCCGCCGGACGCTCCGGAAGCTCCTCTTCGACCGGGTGGTCCCTCCCCTCACGATCGGGCTCGCCCAGGGGGTCATAGCCCTGACGAAGACCGAGGCCTCATACCTGAGGTCGCTGGGGCTCTCCCAGAGGATTTCCGTCATCCCGAACGGCATAGACCTCGACGAGTTCGGGGCCCCCCCGGGGGGGAGGCAGGAAGGCGCGATGCTTTTCGTAGGCAGGCTGGACGTGGAGGAGAAGGGGCTCGACGTGGCGCTGCGCGCGCTGGCCGCGCTGGCCCGCGGGGGGATGGACGTGAAGCTTCGAATCATGGGGCCCGGGCCGAAGGATGCGGGGGGCAGGCTGAGGTCCATGGCCTCGGCGCTCGGCGTCGAAGGCAGGCTGACCGTCGAAGGCCAGCCGTCCAGGCGAGAGCTGGTCGAGGCGATGCGTTCCTCCTCCGTCCTGGTCCTGCCCTCCAGGGTGGAGTCCTTCGGCGTGGTCCTCCTCGAAGCGATGGCGAGCGGCCTCCCGGTGGTCGCGTCCAGGGTGGGCGGCGTCCCCGAGATACTGGACGGAGTCGGCCTCCTGTGCGAGCCGGGCGACCCCGCCTCCCTGGCCGAGCGCGTCCGCTCCGTCCTGGAGGACGCCCGCCTGGCGCTCTCCATGGCAGGGCGGGGGCGCGAGAGGGTGTCAGGCTACGGATGGCCCGGCGTCGCTGCGAAGGTGCTGGGGGTCTACAGGGAGGTGCTGGCCGGCCGCGCAAAGCAAGCTTAAGATACGCCTCCCCCTCCTCGGGGTCGTGGCCAGCTTCCCGAGGCGCGGTCCCGCCCTCACCCTCGTCGCCGGCCTGCTGATCAGGGAGGCCTTCTCCTTCTGGACGGGCCACCCGTTCGACTTCGAGCTGTGGGTGCGGCTCGGCTACGGCGTCGCCCACGGCCTGGACCCCTACAGCGCCCTGCCGCCCGCCCCCGGACTTAGCTTCGCCGACGACTTCTCCCCGCAGGGCGGGAGCGCGGTGATAGGCTACCTCCCCTTCTGGCCCTTCGTCGCGGCGGGGGCCTACCTCCTCTACCTGGCGGTGGGCGCCGGCGACAGGTTCGTCTACTACTTCCTGCTCAAGCAGCCGATCATACTGTCGGACGTCGCACTCGCCTACCTGATGTACGCCTTCGTGCTGAAGCGCAATCCCGGGCGCGCGGGATGGGCGCTCCGCTTCTGGGTCTTCTCGCCCGTCGCGATATCGATCGCCGCGCTCTGGGGGATGTTCGACTCCGTCGCCATGGCGTTCGTCATGCTGGCACTGGCGGCGAGGCGCTCCCCCCTCGACGGGATATGGTCGGGCCTGGCCACGTTCGCCAAGTCCCTCCCGCTGATCTTCTCCATACCGCTCACCCTCCGAGACCTTCGCAGGCCGTGGAGCCTCATCCTCTCGATACTGCTCCCCGCCGCCTCCTCCCTGGCCGTCTTCGCGCTCATGGGCTGGAACATGGGGATCACCTTCTCCACCCTCTCCTCGACCGTCACGAAGGGCGGGGAGTCCATGTCCGCCTGGGACCTGCTCTTCTTCCTCAACACGTACGCCGGCCTCCCGTACCCGCCCGGCTGGGCGCGCGAAATCGTGGGGAGCCTCTGGGTCCCGGCCGTCCTCGTGGCCACGGCGTTCGCCTACCGCAGGTTCGGCTTCAGGACGGACCAAGGCGTGGTCCAGTCGATGCTGCTCGTGTCGCTCGTCTTCGTCCTCGTCAGGTACCAGGTGAACGAGCAGTATTCGATATACCTGCTGGCCCTCTCGGCCCTCGACGTGGCCGTATGGCACTGGGGGAGGCGGAGGCTCCTGCTGCTCGTCCTGGCCTCCGTGATGGGCTTCATGCTGGCGAACAACTTCCTCTTCGTCAGGTTCCTGGCCCCCGTCTACCCCGGCTGGCAGGCGTTCGAGGCGGGGGCCACCCCGTTCTTCGTGGCGCTGAGGTATTCGGCGAAGCTTGTGTTCGCGCTGGCGTTCACGGCGGCGGGGGTGGCGTACCTCAGGGAGCTGGTCAGGGGGCCCCCACTGCCGGCGGAGGAAACCGGCAAGAATTAATCTTGGGCCGGGCCGTCTTCCTTGTCATGTGGTCCGGCGGCCAGGTGATCAGGCTGGAGACGGTGGGAAGGAGGACGGGCAGGCGGCACAGCGTGCTGGTCAGGTACGCCGCCTCCGACGGCAGGGTGGTCATCTTCCCCGACCCTTCGGCGAGGCAGGACTGGGTGGCCAACGTCCTGGCCAACCCGGCCGTCAGGCTCTACAGCGACGTCGGGAACTTCGAAGGGACGGCCAGCCTGAAGGAGGCGACCGGGCTGGACGACCCCGTCCTTGCGGTCTTCCAGAGGAAGTACGGGATCCGGCGGGTGAAGGAGACCTACTGGGGGCAGCGCAGGTACGTCGAGGTGGAGGTGACGGCGAAGACGGAGAGCGGCAGCATCGAGGAGCTGATCTACGGGGACCTGGAGGTGGCGTTCGACTCGGTGGCCAGGAGCTACGACAGGCACATCTTCGGCAACCCGATGAACAGGTGGCTCAGGAACGTCTCCGTCGGGCTGATGAGGCGGCTCTTTTCGCCGGGCGACGTCGTACTGGAGATAGGCTGCGGGACGGGGACGGAGACGCTCGCGCTCGCGTCCTACGGCGTCAGGGTCGTCGCGACGGACATCTCGTCCGAGATGCTGAAGGTGCTGACAGGGAAGGCGGAGCGGGCCGGCCTGGCCTCCAGAGTCACGGCCGTCCATTCGCGCGCCTCGCAGGCCGTCGGCAGGGTGAAGGAGATGGGCCCCTTCGACGGCGCCTATTCCACCTACGGCGCGGTCAACACCGAGCCCCGCCTGAGACGGCTCCTCGCCGACCTGCACTCCGCCATCAGGCCGGGAGGGCCCCTCGTGCTGGGCGTCTGGAACAGGTGGTGCCTCTACGAGATACTGGGCTACGCCCTCAGGATGAAGCCGGGGCTGTCCGTGGCCCGCCTGAAGAGCCCCGTCCCCGTCGGCAAGTCCAGGTTCTGCGTCTCGAGCTATTCCTACTCCGTCGGGGAGGTGGCGCGGGTCGCCTCCCCCCACTTCAAGCTGGAGAGGGTGCTGGGCGTCGAGGTGCTCCTGCCCCCCTCCAACCTGACGAAGTACCTGCCCCCGGAGCCCTTCCTCCGCGCGCTCAAGAGGCTCGACCTGGCGCTCGGAAACGCGGCGCCCTTCAACGGGCTGGGCGACCACTTCCTCGCGGTGTTCAGGAATGGGCGATGAGCTCCCGGCCTCCGATTTCACGGTCTGCGTGTGCACCTACAACTCCTCGCCGACGCTCCGGCCCTGTCTGGAAGGCGTGCGCGCCGCCCTCCCCTCCGCCAGGCTGCTCGTGGTGGACCACAGGAGCAGCGACGGGACGGCGGGCATCGCCAGGGACTTCGGCGCGGAGGTGCACTTCGAAAGCACGGGGCTGGGTTACGCGAGGCAGCTCTGCTTCGACCTCGCAAGGACGAGGTTCGTCGCATTCGTGGACAGCGACGTCCTGCTCGCCGACCCGCGCTTCTTCCGGGCGGCATCGGACGTCCTCGGATGCCCCCGATATGGGGCGGTGGTGGGCATGTCGGCCGGGCACCGCCTGGCCTACGGCCTTCCCGCCGGACTGCTCGTCCTCAGAAAGGCGGACTTCGCCGCAAAGTCCATCCCGAGCTACATAGACGCGAGGGAGACGTTCTTCATCCAGCGGAGGCTGTCCGAACTCGGGCTGCGGACCGTCTATGTCGCGGACGCGATGGTCCACAGGTCGGGGTACAGGAGATTCAAGCCCGAATGGGAGGGCGCGAACACCAGGCTGCTGGGCGGCTTCAAGGAGATGTGGTATGCGCTGAAGGTGATAGTCCTCCTCACGTTCAACAGCCACGGCGTCAGGAACTTCCTGTACATCCCCGTCTTCTACGCCAAGTTCATCAGGGGATTCCTCGACCCCGGGCGATGGAGGAGGATGCCGCGAGGTGACTGACGCCGTGTTCGTATGGGAGAAGGCCATCCTCAAGCTCCTCGTCGGCCGCGAGGGGATACTGGCCTCCGTGACGCTCGGGTACGGGGCCTTCTACTTCTTCCTGTCGCCGCACTACATCGGGGCCAGGGTCGCCCCGACCACGGACCCTTATCCTGGCATAGTGGAGCTGTGCGGCTACAGCATAAGCCGGATCCTCCTGGACTGGGAGAGGCTCCACCTTGTCGTCCGTCGAGGCCGGGACGGGCGGTCGTCGTAGGTCCCGTGCGGAAGTATCGGAACGCATTTTACGCGGCGCGCCATCCCGCGTGGACGATGAGGTGGCACTCCTGCAGGGGCCGCTCGAAGTAGCCCTGCTAGTCGTATCGCTGGCCTCGACCGCCTCCTTCTTCATCTACGGCTTCAACATGTACTACCTGCTGCGCCTCAGGCGCAGGTACTCCCCGCCGAGGCGGGCCGCCGACGCCCTTCCCGAGGTGGCCGTCCACCTGCCGATATACAACGAGATGTACGTCGTGGAGAGGCTACTGGCCGCCTGCGCCGGGTGCGCGGACGGCTACGGCAGGGAGAGGGTGCACATCTCCGTGCTGGACGACTCCGACGACGGCACGACGGAGGTCGCCCGCCGCCTCGCGGAGTCCTACAGGGAGAGGGGCTACAGGGTCGACGTGCTGCACAGGGAGGACAGGGCGGGGTACAAGGCGGGGGCGCTCAACCGGGCGCTCGCGGAGACGGGCGAGGCGCTGCTCGTGGTCTTCGACTCCGACTTCGTCCCCAGGCCCGACTTCCTGGAAAGGGCGGTCTCCTACATATGCGCCGACGACCGCCTCGGCGTGGTCCAGTTCAGGTGGAGCTACACGAACAGGGAGTACAACTGGGTGACGAAGTCCGTCTCGATAGGGATGGAGGCGCACTTCCTGATAGAGCAGCCGGCCAGGTGCGCCGGCGGCCTCTTCCTGAACTTCAACGGCAGCGCCGGCATAATACGCACCGAGGCCCTCAGGGAGTCCGGCGGCTGGCAGCAGGACACGCTGGCGGAGGACCTGGACGCCAGCTACCGCATGCAGCTCAGGGGGCACAGGGTCCAGTACGTGGACGACGACGTTCCGTGCGAGGTCCCCCCCACCGTCTCCAGCTTCAAGAGGCAGCAGGCCAGGTGGGCGAGAGGGAGCCTGCAGGTGGCGAAGAAGTCCCTGCCGACGCTGCTGGCTAGGCCGGACATAGGGGCGAAGAAGAAGTTCGAGGCGCTGGTCCACCTGACCTACTACGCCGTCCACCCGCTGATGTTCTTCGCCTTCGTGATAGCCGTGCTCTCCGCCCTGTCGGGGGTGGACGTCATAGGCGTCGTCCTCCCCTCGCTGGTGCCGTCGGCGGCGTGGGTCGCGTGGGTCCTGATCGGGCTGCCCATAGCCTTCTGCACCGTGGCCGTGTGGATATACTACGTCACGGCCATGAGGCTCCGGGGGGACGGCGTCCTCAGGAGCGCCCCCTACCTCTTCGTCCTCCTCCTGCTGGGCTACGGCATATCGGCGAGCAACACCATCGAAGCGGCCAAGGCGCTCCTGCTCAGGCGTTCGGGCTCCTTCAGGAGGACCCCCAAGTACGCCATCCTGGGGAGGGAGGGCTCCTGGCGCGACAAGAGGTACCAGGTCCCGCTGGACCCCTCCACCGCCCTCGAAGCGGGCTGCGCGGCGCTTGCCTTCTTCGCCATCGCGGCGGCCGCCCTCTCCGGGAACTACGGGATAGTCCCCATCCTGGCCCTCTACGGCGCCTCCTATTCCTTCGTGCCGGCGTGCACCATACTGCAGAAGGGTAGGGAGCTGGAAGGGCCCCCGCCCGCGACGGAGCGGGGCCGGGCGGTGCGCTGACCTCCTGCGCAAGGCTTTAAAATCGCCGGTCCGTCTCGACCCCGTGCCTCGGGAGCTGTTCGTGGTCATCCC
>JAKAPW010000060.1 GCA_021811935.1 archaeon
CGATGACGGGCTGGGGCTCGGGGGGCTGATGCACTACTCCCTGCTCCTCCCGCCCCCGGCCTACCCGGCCGCCTTTTCGCTGCTCGTCGCGTTTGCATCCGCCGGGGCGGTGCTGGCGTACGGGCCGAGGTCGAGGTAGGCCGGGCTTGCGCTGGTACTGGGCGCTGCCGCTGGCCGTGGTGCTGTACAGGGTGTCCCCCGCGCTGGCGGGAGCTCCCGTCTTCAGCGTGGACGCCTGGCCCCTCCTGGCCGATTCGCGCTACATACTTGCCCACGGCGCGGCGAACATCTATCCCTGCTCCGGCCTCCCCTCCTGCTACATGGCGGGCTGGCCCGGGCTGGTCCTGCTCACTTCGATCGTCTCGTCCGTCTGCTCGCTCTCCCTCTACTGGACCCCGCCCGTGGTGACCGCCGCCACGGCCGCGCTCTCCTCCCTGTCGATCGCCCTCTTCGGGGGGCTGGTCTCCGGAAGGGCGCGGACGCTCGCGCTTCTCCTCGCCGCGGTGGCCGCGCCGGTGAACCTGTTCTACTCCGGGTACAAGGAGGAGATGTTCGCCATGCCCATGCTTGCCCTGCTGCTCTACATGTACGCCAGGGGGAGGCTCCACCGTTCCTGGGGGGCCGCGGGGCTGCTCCTGGCCGCCGGCGTGATAGTCTCCCACCATTTCACCACCTTCGTGATGCTGTCCGCCCTCGGGGCGGCACTGGCGTACGACGTCACGGCTTCGAAGGCGGGCGGGAGGAGGCACGCCCTCTTCCCGGCCGCGGTGGGGGGCATGGCGCTCCTCTATTACGGGCTGCAGGGGTTCTCCCCGCTGGCGCTGGCCGGCTACACCTACGGCTTCCTGGCCACCCTCTTTTCGTACAACGTCGTCCTGTTCATGCTGGGCTGGGCCGAGCTCTCCAGGCCGGCCCTGGGGACCAGGCACCTCCTCGTCCCGGCGGCCATAGCCGCCGCCTCCCTCCTCGTCCTCCCGTCGGCGGGCAGGCAGCTGTACGACCCCCACTCCCTGCTCTACGTGGTCCCGATGCTCCTCTTCGCCGTCCCTGTCTGGATGCTCTCATACCTGGGCGTCTCCTCCCTGTCCAGGGAGAGGCGGCCGCTCTCCGGCATACTGACGGGGTGGATGGCCGCCCCGCTCGCGCTGGCCTATATGGCCTTCTTCGACGGCAACGCCATACTGGTCTACAGGGGGGTGGTGGCCGCGCTGTTCCCCGGGGTCCTCCTCGCCGCCGTCTGTGCGGGCGAGGCGTTGAAGATGCGCGCCGGGGCGCCCGGCGGCTGGGCGAGGCGCGCCTACGCCGCGATGGTGATGGTCCTCCTCCTGTCCTCCGCGGCGGCGGGGGCGCTGGCGGAGGCCGAGCCCTACGCCTACGGCCGCGACGTGCTGACCGGCTCCACGTGGGCGTACCCGCTCCAGGACGCGCTGGTGGTCTCCCAGGTCATGGGCCGTGTGGGCCAGAACGCCACCGTCTACACCGACCTTTCGACCGCGGCCCTGGCCCAGTTCGTCGCGCCGTCGGCCGCGGTGGGGGGCGCGCGGCCGGCCGGGTTCGGCGCGGAGGCGACGGAGGGGGTGCTGCTCCTGAGCGCGGCGGCGACCGACGCCTTCTTCTACGCCGGCTACGGGAACGGGCAGGCGGCCGGGGCGAGCCCCCCGGACGTGGTGTTCATGTCCGCCCCGTACAGGGCGTTCGCGGCGTGAACGCTAAATATCGACGCGGCCCATGGACGGCGGGCTTGGGGAGACCCGTGCTGGAGCTGAAGGGCGTGTCCAAGGACAGGGGCGAGCTCCGGGTGCTGCGGGGGGTCGACCTGGTCGTGAGCGAAGGAGAGGTGCTCGTAATCAGGGGGAGGTCCGGCTCGGGCAAGAGCACCCTCCTGAGGATATGCGCCATGCTGGACGACGCCTTCGAGGGGGAGCTGAGGTTCATGGGCCGGAGGCGGGCCGACAGGCTGAGGCTCATCGGCTACGTCCCCCAGTCCATCGACCTGATAGAGACGCTGACACTGAGGGAGAACATCGAGCTGCCGCTCAGGCTGGCCGGCGTGAAGGACGACGGACGGCCGGAGAAGATGGCGGACGAGCTGGAGATAGGCCACCTGCTGGACAGGTTCCCGGCCCAGGTGTCCGGCGGGGAGGCGCAGAGGGCGGCAATAGCCAGGGCGCTGGTGAAGAGGCCGAAGATGATAGTCGCGGACGAGCCGACATCCAACCTCGACGAGCGCCTCGAAGAGATGGTGCTGCTCCGCATGGCGGAGCTGGCAAGAGAGGGGGGCTCCGCCGCGATCGTCTCCGCCACGTCGGAACCAGCCGCGCCCGGCCTCGCGGTCCGCGTCATGAAGGACGGGGTGCTTCTGTAGCCCGTCCCCGGCGGGCGGCGTCCACCAGGTTGGCGAGGAGCTGGCGGGCGAACTTCCTGGCGTCTTCGTCGAGCAGGTTCCCCTGGGCGTCGAACTTCTTTGGGGCGAAGGTCACCATCACCTCCGGCATGTTCACCGGCCGCATCTCGAGGAAGACGAACGACTGCCTGAGGTGGTACTGCGCCCGGGCCCCGCCCAGCATCCCTATGGAGGCGCTCATCAGCGCGACCGGCTTGTCCTTGAAGGAGTTGTCCCCGTACGGCCTGGACGCCCAGTCCATCGCGTTCTTGAGGACGCCCGGGACGGAGTAGTTGTATTCCGGCGTCACTATAAGCAGCGCGTCGGCGGCGCGTATCCTAGCCTTGAACTCCTTCACCCTGGCGGGCGTGGAGCCCTCCAGGTCCTCGTTGAAGGGCGGTATCCCCTCCAGGTCGAACGTTTCGACCGAGGACCCCTCCGGGGCCAGCCCGACGGCCGCCCCGAGGAGCATCTTGTTGTAGGAGGCCTTCCTGAGGCTTCCCGCGAATCCCAGTATCTTCACGAAGTCCTGCATCTCTCTTTCACCTTTGGTAACCTGTAGTAACTAGCTGACCAGAAGTAACCATATATATGCGTTGCGCATGACCCATGCCCATATTAGGGGCTTCACGCATAGCTACGGGTGCGGCTTGCGAATGGGTCTGCTACCGTCCGCGACCGGGATAGATTCTGAAACAAGGAGCCTGATGATATCCAGCGTGCTGCGCGCCTTCCCGGGCGGCTTCTTCTACGTCACCATGCCAGTCTACCTCTACCTGACGGGGCTGGCCCCCACGGTGATAGGCCTCCTGTTTTCTGTCCAGGCGTTCGTAGGGGTGGCCCTTTCGATACCCATGGCCATGCTGGCCGACGCCTTCGGCAGGAGGCGCTTCGTCCTCCTGGGGCTCCTGCTGGCCGTCCTGGCATATGCGGGGTTCGCCCTCACGCCGTCGCTCTACGTCCTCCTGGGGTCCATGGCGGTGCTGGGGCTCTCCGGCGCCACGTCGTGGTCGCCCTTCGTGGCCATGCTGGCCGAAAGGGCCCAGGGGGAGGGGGTCAAGAACAGCGTCTTCACGCTGCAGGCCTTCTCCGCCGAGGTGATATCCGCGGCCGGGATGCTCTGCTCCGCCCTTCCGTCCCTCCTGTTCGAAGGTTTCTTAGGCATGAGGCACACCGCCTCGTTCAGGCCGATGTTCCTGCTCGGGGCCGGGGTGTACGCGACGTCCTTCCTCCTGGTGCTGGCGAGGACGCGGGAGGCGAAGCAGGCCAGGGCGCCGCGGGGCAGGCCGCTCGGCTTCAGGCTGCCCAGGCGGTCCATGCCCGTGATCAGGAAGCTGTCGGTGCTGGGGCTGATAGGGCTCGGCGCCGGGCTCGTCCTCCCCCTCCTTTCGCTGTGGTTCAGGCTGCGGTTCAGCATAGACCTGGTCACGATAACGCCCCTGTTCAGCGTCATGATGCTCGCCACGGCGTTCGCCTCCCTGCTCACACCCCGCATCGCGAAGGCGAAGGGGAGCGTCTTCGCGATAGTATCCACGCAGATTTCGTCCGTGCTGCTGCTCGCGCTGGTCCCCCTGATGCCGGACTACGTCCTGGCGTGGCTCTTCATGGTGGTGAGGAACGCCCTCATGAACATGGGGCAGCCGATCATGCAGTCCTTCACGATGAGCATGGTCCACCCGGACGAAAGGGCTACCGCCCAGAGCATAATAAGCACGTTCGACGCCGTGCCCAGGGCGTGGGGGCCGAGCATAGCCGGATACCTCTTCTCGCTGGGAGAGCTGGACCTCCCCTTCTTCCTGACCGCGGGGATGTACGCCGCCTCCGTCGGCATCTTCTACATGCTCTTCAGGCGGGCGCGGCCGTCCTATTCAGCCAGGTGACGTCAGCCTTTCCGCTGCTTCAGCTTCTCCACGGCCCTGGCTACGTCCACGTATATGGAGCTCCTCGGCGGGTCCTCCATCTCCCCCCTGCAGACGGCGTCTATGGCCACCACGGAGTATTCGGCGCCGACGTACTGGACGTAGACCCTGACCGAGTCCTGCCTGACCACCCACTCGTTCTTCTTCACCGCGTCCTCCAGCGCGGGCAGCAGCGCGTCCAGGGGGACGGAGGCGGGGGACTGGTACCTGACCCTGACCACCCTCTCCCTGACGCCGTGCTGCATCACGGCTGCCCCCACGGCGACGCTGTTCGGTATCTTCAGGGTCGGCCCCTCGTCCAGCTCCAGCAGCGTGTAGGTCAGCCCTATGTCCTTGACCACCCCGGTGTAGCCGGGGAAGAGCCTGTCGTCCGAGAAGTACTTCGGGGGGTAGACCGGCGCCACCATCCCGTACTGCCAGGTATTCAGGGTGACCCTGTCCCCCGTCTCGAACGGCCTCGCGAGTATCAGCAGGATGCCTGCCAGGACGTTGGAGAGGACTGTCTGCGCCGCCAGGCCTATCACAAGCCCCGCGAAGGTGCCCCCCGCCAGGAGGGCCGATCCGCTCACCCCGGCCAGGCTCAGGATCACCAGGGCGAGCAGCGCGTACGCCAGGTATCGGAACAGCACAGAGACGCTGCTGGCCCTCTTCTTCCCGACCAGCCTCCCGGCCACCTGCGTTATCTCCTTGGATATGATGCGGATGGCCACGTAGCCCGCCACCGCGGCGGCCGCCATGTCCAGCAGGACGGAGAACCTGACGGGCAGCAGGTTGAACACGTACACGGAAGAGTACAGGAGGATGCCCATGGCGACCAGCAGCGCCGCCACGACCGCGACGTACCTGACCAGGCGGCGGTAACCTTCGGCCATGGGCATACCGGGCCGTCCCCCCCTTATGCGCGTTGCGCCGCAACGTTTAAGCGCGATAGGCAGTTCCGGTCAGAACGGGCGAGTCCGGGTGAAGCACGAGGAGCTGGCGGGGAGGATGCACCAGATGGCGAAGGAGCACGAACCCTTCGCGATGGCGACGATCGTGAAGACCACGGGTTCGACCCTGGGGAAGCCCGGCTTCAAGGTGCTGATATCCAAGGACGGCCGGGTCATATACGGGACGCTGGGGGGCGTCTGCCCCGAGTCCGCGATAGCGAACGTGGGGGTCGAGACTATGCTGTCGGGGGAGCCCCGGACGGTCAGGGTCTTCCTGGAGGACGCGGGGAAGGCGGTCGAGGCCACGGTCAAGAGCCAGGACAGGGACGAGATACACGTGGAGACGAACTGCGGCGGCGTGATAGACGTCTACGTCGAGCCGTACCTTCCGGGGGAGAGGGTCGTGCTCGTTGGGCAGGGCGGCAAGGACGACGTCGAAGACGAGCTCGTCAGGGTGGCCAAGATGCTGGACTACGAGGTGACGGTCATAGACCACGCCCCGGTGCTGACCCAGGAGCCCGACCGGCTGATCAAGGACCTGGCATACGACATAGGAGGCTTCCCGTTCGCCGAAGGCGACTCGGTCGTAGTCCTGACAAAGGGGGAGAGGGACGTCCAGACGCTGGAGGCGGCGCTGAAGTCCAAGGCGAAGTTCGTCGGGCTGCTCGCGAGCCGGAAGAGGGCGAAGGAGGACGTGGAGGCGCTCAGGAAGAGGGGGATGCCCGAGGAGAGGATAGCGGACCTCCACACCCCCATAGGGGTCGACATAGGGGCCGTGACGCCCGCCGAGATAGCGATAAGCATAATGGCTGACGTGATCGCCGCGAAGCACGGCAGGCACCTGCCCCACAAGGCCTGAAGGAGAATCCCGCAAACTCTTTTAAGAGCGCGCGGACGCCTTCGAAACGCCTTGTCGGGAGGGCTGCTGGATTCGAGGGGCAGAGTCGCCAGGAAGCTGAGGATATCGGTCACCGACAGGTGCAACTTCTCCTGCCTCTTCTGCATGCCCCAGAAGGACAAGATAAGGTGGCTCCCGAAGGACGACATACTGACCTACGAGGAGATCACCAGGATAGTGCGCACGCTGGTCTCCATGGGGATAGAGAAGATACGCGTCACGGGCGGCGAGCCACTGATGAGGCAGAACCTGGAGGAGCTGATTTCCTCCCTGAAGTCGATCGACGGGGTGAAGTCGCTGGACATGACCACGAACGCGTGGTTCCTCGAGGGGAAGGCGCAGGCGCTGAAGGACGCCGGGCTGCGGGGGGTTACGGTCAGCCTGCACAGCCTGAAGAGGGAGAGGTTCGCCAGGATATCGGGCATGGACGCGCTGCCCAGGGTGCTGCGGGGGATAGACAGGGCCCTGGAGGTGGGGCTGAGGCCGGTCAAGATAAACAGCGTCGCGATGGCGGGCTACAACGACGACGAGATACTGGACCTGGTCGAGTTCGCGAGGGAGAAGGAGGTCGCGCTGAGGTTCATAGAGTTCATGCCCCTGGACGGGATGGGGGCCTGGAGCCCGGACAGGATGCTCACGGGGAAGAGGATATCCGAGATCGTGTCCGAAAGGTACAGGCTGGTCCCCAGGGGGAGGGAGCTCGGAGACACGGCCTCCCTGTACGGCTTCGAGGACGGGAGGGGTGAGCTCGGGCTGATAATGCCGATGTCGCAGCCCTTCTGCGACGACTGCGACAGGATAAGGCTGACGGCCGACGGCAAGCTCCTCTCCTGCCTCTTCGACACAGCCTACAACGACCTGAAGCAGGTGACGAGGAACGGCGGCTCGGACTCCGAGCTCGCTGACTACATCAGGAAGTGCGTGTACCGCAAGCCCGCCGGGGTGGCGTACATGCCCTGGGTGAAGAAGTTCTGGGAGAAGCCCAGGGCGATGTATGCCATCGGGGGGTGAGGCGCTTGGCACGGGTGAAGGTCCTCTACTGGGCCCAGGCCAGGGAGGTCGCATCCGTGGCCGCGGAGACGGTCGCCCTGCCGGCCGGCTGCAGCGTGGGCGCGGCGTTCAGGGCGCTCGTGGAGAGCCACCCCGGGTTGGCCGCCGTCGGGGGCGGCGTGCAGCTGGCAGTCAACGGTGAGCTGGCAGAAGAGGACGCCGTCCTTTCCGACGGAGACGAGCTCGCCGTCCTCCCGCCGGTCGCAGGCGGATGACGTTCGAGGTGGCCGCGCGCACATTGAGCCGGATAACCAGGAGGCGGATAGTCCCAGCCAGGATGGTGGAGGCGGTGGCCGACGGGGGGGCGGGCGGTGTGGCGCTCTTCCTCGGGACGGTCAGGGACAGGGGCGAGGCGGGCCCGGTCGACGCGATAGAGTACGAAGCCTACGCCTCCATGGCGGAGGCGCGGATGGCCGAAATCGAGGAGGAGGCGAAGAGGAGGTGGCCGACGAAGAAGGTGCGCGTCCTCCACAGGGTGGGCAGGCTGGCGCTCGGGGAGGTCTCCGTGGCGGTGGCTGTGTCATGCGCGCACAGGGCCGAGGCGTTCGAGGCCTGCAGGTTCATCATAGACAGGATCAAGCAGGAGGTGCCGATATGGAAGAAGGAGAGGCTGGCCGGCGGGGGGGAGAGGTGGGTCGAAGGCTCCCCCATCAGCGCGCATAAAGGGATAAAAGGAAAGGGGCGGG
>JAKAPW010000061.1 GCA_021811935.1 archaeon
TTGCGCTGCCGGAGCGGCACGGCTCGGGAGTCTCCGGAGGGGGGATCGCGGTCCGTCGGCCCTTGCGCTCACGTGAGCACGCTGTCCAGCGAGCCTGATGCCTGCGCCTCCTTCACCTCCATCGCTATCCTCCTGCCCATGCTGACCTGCTCGCCGCCGTAGGTCAGGGCCGAGTACGGCGAACCGTTCACGTACAGGTTCGTCCCGGCCACTATCCTGGCCGAGAATTCGAAGGCGACGAACCGCGCCTCCGCGTCGTACACCCCCTCCAGGCAGAACGGCCCTATCGAACCGGGGGGGACCAGCCTTTGGGAGGCACGGACGAAATCCTCCCCCATGCGGTAGACGTCTTCGAGCAGGGACTCCCTGAGCACAAGGGGGATGTTGCCGACCACCACGTACGAGGGGGACAGCTCCCCCTGGAGCGACGAGGGGACCCTGCCGATTCCGTCCACCGTGGTCTCGTACCTCTTTTCGGCGCCCAGGAACTCCAGCCTCCGGTGCAGCGGCGAATAGAAGTAGTGGAGGTAGGCGGGGACCCCGACCACGTACTCCTGGATGAACACCTGAGCGTCCCTGCCCAGCAGACCCTTAGCCTCCAGCTCCTCCCTCTTGCGCCTGTATGGGCCCGGGCCGTCGGCCAGGAAGTAGCCGAGCCCGCCCCTGGCGCCATGGAGCTTGACTATGCAGAGCCCGTCCATCTCCTCCGGGGTAGCGAAGGACCGGGGGAGGCGGATGCCTGCCTCCTTCATCAGCTTCTCCTTGAGGTTCCTGTCGGACTCCCACCGCAGCATCCTTCTGTTGCCGAAGATGGGCACGTCCAGCCCGCCCTCGACGGTGTCCACCCCGACTTCGGAAACGAGCGTGCCGTGGGGGACCATCACCGCACCCCTTTCCCTCAGGGCCGCCTGGAGGTCAGGCTTGGCGACGTCCCCGAACCTGTCCACCACGACGAAGTCGTCGATGAAGCCGAAACGCCGGTAGAGCCCTTCCCTCCTCCTCTCCGTCACGACCGCCGTCATGAAGCCCTCGTCCTTGGCCCCCTTGAGCACCTGCAGCGCGCAGTGGGACCCCAGCGTAGTGATCCACAAGTCAGGTCACCAGGTCCCCCAGTCTGCCCGTCGAGACGGCCCTTCTGACCTCCATGGCGATCCTCCTGCCCGTCCCGACGACTTCGCCGAAGTAATACTTGCTGTACGGGCTGGTCGTCGCCAAGATCGGGCTTCCCGGGACCCTCGGGGAGACGTCGAAGACGACTATCTCCAGCCCCACGGTGACCACCCCCTGGAGGGCGAACGGGCCTATGAGGCCGGGCGGATATGCCTTCTTCGCCGCCCGGGCGAACCTCTCCCCCATGTCGAAGACCTTCTCCAGCATCGACTCCCTTATGGTCGCGGGCGTGTGGCCTATCTCTATGTTCTGGACCTGCACGTCCAGGCGCAGCTGCTGCTCCGCCGGCAGGGCGACGAAGTCGCTCAGGTTGGTCTGCAGCCTCCTGTCCACCCCTAGGAACTCCACCTCCTCCGTCAGGGGCGAGTAGAAGTAGTTGAAGTTGAAGGAGGCCCCCACGACCAGCTCTTCGATCACGGCCGACCGGAGGCCCTCTGCCGAGACGAGCCCGCTCCGCATCCTCCTCTCCGAGGCCTCCTTGAAATCTTCGTACGAGCCGGCCACGAAGAAGGCCCTCTCGGCCTTCCTCTTCGCCTCCTGGACCTTCACTATGACGGGCCCGGCTATCTCCTCGGGCCCGGCGACCCTCTTCGGCGTCCGGATCCCGGCGTCTTCGAGCAGGCCGTACTGGTTCTTCGCCCCGGTCCTCTGCTCTATGCGGAGCATCTCCCTGTTGCCGAAGACGGGCACCCTGAACCTTTCTTCGATGGAGTCGTAGTCGAGGTATGTGGTGAACGCCCTGTGCGGGACGAATATCACGTTCCTCGCCCTCAGCTCTTCCTGCACCCCTTCGTCCAGCACCCCGGAGAACGCGTCCAGCGTCAGGACGTCGTCCACGATCCGCCCGAAGGCCCTGTAGGGCCTCTCCCTGCCCTTCTGGCAGACCGCCATCGTCCGGAAGCCTTCGTCCTTGGCCCCGTCCAGTATGTCCAGCGCCGAATGGCTCCCCAGCGCGCAGATGGTGACCTTCTCCGCGTCGTACGATTCCACCACCTTCCGCATCTCGGGACGGCCTATCAAACACCCATTCGGTCGGTCGAGCCCTTTTTAACCTTGAGCCGCCGCCGCCCCCACAACGCCTATAAACCCACCCCCCTATCGGCCGTCAAGTGGGCGTTTCCGAGAGCATCCGAAGGGGGCTCACTTTCGACGACGTTCTCCTGGTCCCGAAGTTCTCCTCCATAAGGTCCAGGAAGGACGCGGCCACCAGGACGAAGTTCTCCCGGGGGATAGAGCTGAGCATACCGATAGTGAGCGCGAACATGGATACGGTCACCGAATCCGCCATGGCCATCGCCATGGCCCGCATGGGCGGGATAGGGGTCATACACAGGTTCATGCCGCCCCAGGAGCAGGCGGCGGAGGTCGCCAGGGTCAAGAGGTCGGAGGGGATACTGATCGAGCACCCGATCACCCTGCCGGAAGGGAGGACGGTGGGGGAGGCGCGCCGGGTTATGGAGAAGGCCGGCGTCGGCGGGATAGTGATAGTGGACAGGGCAGGCAGACTGGTTGGCCTGGTCACCACGAGGGACGTCACCTTCGAAGACGATCCCCGGACGCCGCTGTCGGAGGTGATGACGCCCAGGAAGGAGCTGATAACGGCCAGGGAGGGGGTCACCATGGAGGAGGCCAAGGACCTGTTGAGGACGAACAGGGTGGAGAAGCTCCCCGTCCTGGGCGGGGGGCAAAGGCTGGCCGGGCTGATAACGGCCAAGGACATAGTGAAGAGGAAGCAGTTCCCGGAGGCGGCCAAGGACGGGAAGGGGAGGCTCCGCGTGGCCGCGGCGGTGGGCGTGAAGGAGGAGGACGTCGGACGGGCGGAGAAGCTGCTGGACGCCGACGCAGACGCGCTCGTGGTGGACATAGCCCACGGCCACTCCCTGCACGCGGTGGAGATGGTCAGGCGGCTGAAGAAGAGGTTCGGAGACGTGCAGGTGGTGGCGGGGAACGTGGCCACCGCGGAAGGGACGTCGGACATGGTGAAGGCAGGCGCGGACGCGGTGAAGGTGGGTGTCGGGCCGGGCAGCATATGCATAACGAGGGTGGTGGCGGGCGTGGGGGTCCCCCAGCTGACGGCGATACTGGACAGCGCACGCGACGGCGGCGCCTGCATAATAGCGGACGGGGGGATAAGGCAGCCGGGCGATGTCACCAAGGCGCTGGCGGCAGGCGCCTGCTCCGTAATGGTCGGCGGCCTCTTCGCGGGCACAGAGGAGAGCCCGGGCCCGACCATATTGAAGGGAGGCCTCAGGTACAAGCTGACTCGCGGGATGGCGTCGCTCACCGCCACCGCGGACAGGAGGGCCAGGGAATCCGGCGCCGCGCGTGGGGCCCTGGAGGAGTCGGTTGAGGAAGGCGTGCCGGAGGGGGTGGAGGGACTGATCCCCTACAGGGGGAGCGTGGCGGAGGTGGTGCGCCAGCTGGTGGGCGGCCTGAGGTCGGGGATGAGCTACTGCGGGGCCAGGAGCATAGAGGAGCTGCGGGCGAACGCGACGTTCGTCAGGATGTCCGACGCGGGGCTGAGGGAGAGCCTTCCACATGACATCGAACGGACCCTATGACGGAAACCTCTCCGTGATAGGGCTGCAGTGGGGGGACGAGGGCAAGGGAAAGATAACGGACTACTTCGCCTCCGACTTCGACGCGGTGGTCAGGTTCAACGGGGGGAGCAATGCGGGCCACACGGTGGTGGTGGGCGGCTCCAGGCACACCTTCCACCTGGTCCCCTCTGGTGCCCTGAAGGGGAAGAAGCTGCTCATAGGGCCCGGGGTGGCGCTCGACCCTGCCATCCTGTCCGAGGAGCTCTCCGTGCTCAGGACGGAAGGGATGCGCACCGACATCATGGTCGATGGCAGGTGCACCCTGGTCTCCCCCTCCGAGAAGGCCTTCGACGCCCTGCTCGAGGAGTTGAGGGGCGGCCAGGCGCTGGGGACTACGCTTCGGGGCATAGGGCCCGCGTACGCCATGCGCGCGCTGAGGCTCGCCCCCAGGGCGATGGACCTGTTTTCTCCCGGCTTCGACGGACGGCACGCGGAGGCCTTCTATTCGCGGTTCGCGCAGGCGCGGCAGGACGCGCCTGCCTGGGCCGGGTCCGCGCGGGAGTCCCTGGAGGGGCTGGTCGGCGACGTCTCCTCTTCCGTCGACTCGATCGCGGAGGCGGGGGGGCGCGCCCTCTTTGAGGGCTCCCAGGGGACGCTGCTGGACGTCCTGCACGGGAGCTACCCCTACGTCACGGGCTCCTCCACGCTGGCGGGGTTCATCCCGGCCAGTCTCGGCCTCCCTGCCGGCGCCGCGGGGGAGGTGCTCGGCGTCTGCAAGTGCTACACGACGAGGGTGGGGGCGGGCCCCTTCCCGTCGGAGGCGGAGGACGGCGTGGCCGAAAGGCTCAGGCTGGTCGGGCGGGAGTACGGCGCCACCACCGGCAGGCCCCGCCGGATAGGCTGGCTGGACCTGGTCGCACTGAAGTACGCCGTGAGGGTGAACGGGGCGAGGGAGATAGTCCTCTCCAAGCTGGACGTGCTCTCCGAGCTGCGCGAGTTCTCCGTCTGCGTGGGATACAGGCTGGACGGTTCGGAGGTGAAGGACTTCTACCGCGCGCTGGGGGATATGGGCAGGGTGGAGCCGGTCCTCGAGGGCGGCTGGGGGATACATGGGGCGGACTTCCGGGCGGGGGTGACGGGGGGGCTGAGGAGGTTCGTGGAGTTCGTGGAGGAGGAGCTGGGGGTCCGCGTCAGGATGCTCTCGTACGGGGAAGAGAGGTCTCGCACCGTTGAGCGATGACGCCCTTTCCACGGTGGACGGGAGGTACCGCACGGAGTGCAGGGAACTGGCCTCCTACTTCTCCGAAAAGGCCCTGGTCGAAGAGAGGGTGAAGGTGGAGCTGGAGTACCTCCGGCTGCTCTGCGCCCTTGGCGTGGCCCCGCGGGGGAAGGTCGAGGTGTCGCGTCCGCCCTTCGGGCGGGTGAAGGAGCTCGAAGCGCAGGTGGAGCACGACGTCAAGGCTGTCGAGCTCTTCCTCAGGGAGGAGCTCGGACGGGACTCTCCTGGGCTCCTGCCCTACATCCACCTTGGGCTGACAAGCGAGGACACGAACAGCGTCGCGCGGGGCCGGCTCCTCGCCCGCTCCCTCTCGGACGTGCTGGTCCCGCTGTTTGAAAGGCTCGCAAGGGGCCTTTGCGCCGTGGCCGCGGAGGAGGCGGGCACTCCCATGCTGGCCAGGACCCACGGCCGCCCGGCGGTCCCGACCACCTTCGGCAGGGAGATGGCCGTCTTCGCCGTGAGGCTGGCCGAACGGATAGGGAAGCTCGGGCGGCTCAGGCCCGTCGCGAAGATGTCCGGGGCGGTCGGGACGTACGCCTCCTTCTTCCTGATAGCGCCGGACGTCGACTGGCCCGCCGTCCTGGGGCGGTTCGTCGGGGAGATGGGGCTCGACTACGCGCCGTATGCGACCCAGGTCCCCCCCGCGGAGAGGCTGTCCGACATCGCCCACTGCGTGATTAATGTCAACCAGCTCATGCTGGGGCTGTCGAGGGACCTCTGGATGTACCAGGCCATGGACTACGTGGGCTTCGACAGGAAGGGGAGCGTGAGCAGCTCGACGATGCCGCAGAAGGTGAACCCGGTCGACCTGGAGAACGCCGAGGGCCAGGTCGAGGTATCGAACTCGCTGCTCCTGCCTGTGGCGTACAGGCTCCAGGTGAGCAGGTGGCAGAGGGACCTGTCGGACTCCGTCATAGGCAGGACGGTCGGCCAGGCATTCGCCCATTCCGTCATCGCCTGCAAAAGGGTCCTCCGCGCCCTAGGGACGATGCACGTGAACAGGGACGCCATGCTGAAGGACCTGCGGAGCCACGAGGAGGTCTTCGCGGAGGCGGCGCAGCTGCTGCTCAGGCTCAAGGGGGACGAAGGAGGATACGACAGCGTGAGGAAGGCGGTGGAGGGCGGCAGCTTTTCGCCGCCGGTGGAGGCCGGGGCCTACCTGGGCATCTCCGTCAGGATGGCGCGGGCGGCGGGGGAGGAGGTCGACAGGCTGCTGAGCGCGGGGAAGTCGTAGCGTTGCAGCCCGCCCTCGCCGTCGGTGCCGTCACCTTCGTCTGGCTGGCGTTCATAGTCTACAGGCGGGTGAGGAACGCCTTCCGAGGGACAAGGTACTCCGTCAAGAACCTGGTGAGGCTCCCCGTCCTGTACGCCGGCCTCCTCCTGCTCTTCAACCTGCAGCTCTTCACGCTGCCCCAGGCGTTCGCGGTTCAGTTCGCCGCATGGCTCACGGCGGGGGCCGTGGCCGGGGTGCCGGCAGGATACCTGATGGCAGCGGACTCCAGGGTATATTCGGAGGCGGGCGTCATGTACAAGCGCTCGCTCAGGGTGCTCGCTGCCTGGCTCGCGCTGCTCGTCTGCCGGCTTGTCTTCGAGACCCTGTACGGGTTCGCCAGCGTGCCCGGCCAGGCGGCCGACGTCCTCCTCGCCTTCTCCACCGGTCTGTTCTTCGGGGAGAGCGCGAAGGTGTACCGGCTCCACACGTCCGGGACGGCGGCCACCCCGGCCCGCTCCGGTGACCCGTCTATCCCCGCTTCCGGGAACCCGCTATCCTGTCCTTCAGTATCGCGTCGACGTACTCCACATCCTCCTTCTCTACCTTCAGGTTGGAGGCTATCACGTCGCAGGAGACATTGGGGTTGGTCTGCCTCGCGCGGCCGGCCAGGTCCAGGATGTATTGCGCATATGAGACGGCTTCGGCCGACTCCCACAGCTGTTCGAACCTGTCCGTGAAGAGGGAGGCAATGCTCTCCGACAGGATGCTGTATCCTTTCCTCGTCGGCTGCCCCGGCCCCTTCCTCTCGGGCACCCCGATCACGACCGTCCTGTCGTCCGCCACCATGTATCGGGCGTCGCTCACCAGCAGGTCGGGGTGGAACCTCACCTCGGCCCCCGCCGTCTTGTACCTCCTCCCCATCTGCAGCCTGTCAGGGGAAAGCGGAAGGATGTACCTGACCTTCGCGCCGCGCTCCGTCGCCCTGGTGACGGACTCCATCACCATGTCCACGATCCTTGCCTCTTCGGGGGGCGGGACGGTGCCCGTGACGCCGGCCGATATGGAGCCGTGCATGGTGTCTATCACCATGGCGAAGTACTCCTGCCGGGTTATCACACCCGTGGCCGCAGAGACATGGCGTATCAGCGCGTCCCTCTCCCGCAGCTCCCTCCTGCCGAGCCCTATGAGCAGGAGGGTCATCACCAGGAGGGAGACCGCAAGGAGCGGCACCTGGAGCGAGGCCAAGTCCATGCCGGCGATCATCTGGCGGGGGGAAAACTGTCGGATAGAAAACGGTCTGGTAGAAAACCGCCCCGGAGATGCGTCTTGCAAGAATGGGGGCGGAAGATTCAATCGAACGGGCGCGACGCTGCGGCCCGGGCAGATTCTGCACGAATGACGAGTGCAAAATACATATATAGTAATCCCGCGGAAACAATGCCAAGATTCGTCAATTGAGAATCGGAGCTATAGGCGTTGGACAGGCCGGCGGCCGCATGCTTGATCTGTTTGTGTATCAGAATTACTACGGGGGCAGCAAGGACGTCCTGCCTTTGACGCTCGC
>JAKAPW010000008.1 GCA_021811935.1 archaeon
ATCGGCCGTGACCCTCGAACCTCTGGCGACGTTGTCATGCCATCGCCTGATCTGCTGGTTCTCAAGCAGGTGCCTGTGATTGCTTCGCTCTACCTGTACCATGCGCACATTGGTGCGTGTGCCTTTTAACGAAAGGGGACTTGGCACTTGTTGGTGCCAAATCCCACCGGGCCCGCCTCAAGATTACAGACCATCATCCCGGGGTCATTGCCTTAACCATGCCAGGTTTAACAAAGTTTAATTGTGTGTAACTCCAAGGAGGACTATGGCGACAACGCTGAAGGTTAGGAAGAAGGGCATCTTGATTCTCCCCAAAGGATTGAGGGAGAAGGCAGGAATCAAGGAAGGATCCACAGTGGTTGCAACAGCTGTTGACGACGGGATAGTGTTGAGTCCGAAGGAGAAGGACGTCGTGAAAGAGCTGCTTGGATTGGCCAAGGTGTCTCAACAAAACAGAGCTAATAGCATAGAGCGGGTGCGTGCCCTAAGACACGAAATTGACGAGCAACGAGCGTCCAGGGGCGGACGAGCCTCTTAGATTCGATGGATCCCCGAATCCTTGACAATCACTTGTTATCTCGACACGAATATCTTCCTCAACGTGATTTATGAGGAACCACACCATGCAGGAGGCTCCAGAATTTTGCTTGAAAAGATAGAGAGGGGAGAGCTGGGAGGGATCACGTCATCGGTGACTGAAATCGAAATTGCGCTGGATATGGAGAAGACGGGCAACCGGGAGAATATAGACCGCGCGCTCAGACTTGTTGAGAGGATGAATAACCTCACAATATGCCCCCTGGACTCTTGGACTGCGAGAATGGCAGCAAAGTTCGTCTTTGACTCTCACTTGACCGTCCACGATGCGTATCACGGAGCCACAGCTATGGTGAATGGTGCCGGAGTCTTTGTAACACGGGATAGGACACTAGGAGACAGGCTGAAGAAGATGATCAAAGTGCTGTTGCCGGAGGCGCTTCAAGCGAGCTGACGAAGTTGCGTGCAATCATGCTTCTGTCAAGCCGTTTCTCTAAACATGTATTTTCGTATATACGCCCGTTTTGGTGCTCAAGCTGTTAGCTACGTGCAGAGAGGCATCCGGCCAAATCTCTGGGGGCTCCGATAGACCGTCTTGGCCCTGAATTTTGATGCGCGAGTTCCGATACCCGCTTTTTGCCCAGCCATATCCCAAAAGTGGAGGGTTGATCGATTCAAACACCGAGAGCCGGCGTCAAAGCCACTTCTTGAACGCCTCCAATTACTTGGAACCTTCCTTTTCGAAAACCGTGACCGTCGTGGCGTCAACCCTGTACTCGTTTCCTTCAATTTTGACAGTCGAGAGGAGAGCCGAGCCATATTTTGTAGTGTCGAATGCGATGAGCAATCCTTCCTTTCGATCAACCCTGCACCTGCACGAAAATCTTATCTTGTCCCCAAGGCAGGCGCACCAAGCGCCAATCTGTTCGTATTCACCGTAAGCGTCAAGAGTTGCGTCTTCGGCAATTTTTTCCGGCCGGGTCTCTTGGTCTGTTCGATTTATCTTGGGACATCCAGCTGCTCACCTCGCGGCATGGACTGCGCGTCTGTCTGTATCACGACGGGCTCCATAGTGCAACAGTCCACAAATTCTGTGCATGGTTCTTATATACCAGTATACCATTATATAAAATGGGGAAATTGCCCGAGGCCACAACCGTGAAGGTCTCCAAAGAGACGGTTAGGAAGCTCGTGGCCCTTCAACGCAGCCTTCATGCTAGAACACTGGACGAAACGATCAAGATATTGGTGAAAAGGCATAGGAAGGAAGTACTGGATGCAGCATTCGGAAGCGACAGGGCGAAGTCGAGGGTTTTCAAAGAAGGGGATCGGCTTGAAGACCGTAGTTGACTCATGGGCCTGGGTGGAGCTATTCAAGGGAAGCGCCAGCGGGAAGAAGGCGAAGGAACAAATGGAGAGGTCGGACGAAGTGTTCACTCCGAGCCTGGTTCTGGCGGAGCTTGCCAGGAAGTACTCGGGAGAGGGGGAGGAGCCGGCAACCGTCAGGCGGTGGCTCCAAACTGTAATTGAGGCAACGCAAGTCGTCCAGATCGATGTCGGACTGGCAGAAGAATCGGCGAGAGCGTCAATGCAGCTGGTCGAGAAGGCTCGAAAGGAGGGCCTGGAGAAGCCGGGTCTCGGCGACGCGATAGTTCTGGCTACGGCCAAAGTCAGCCGGGTTCGCGTCCTCACAGGCGACCCGCATTTCGGTGGCCTATCTGAGACTCTCTGGGTGGGAGACTAGGCTGGCGCTGCCCAGAGCCAATGAAGAGAAGCTGGAGTGAACGAGCTGGCTCGGTCAGATCCCGATATTCGAGTTCCGCGGCGAAATCATTTTTCCAAACCCATTCAGGTCCTGATCCCGCCGGCCTCGTTGTTAATCAGCGCCGCTTGCGTTCAAGCTTTCCGACCGTTCTCCTTGAAAAATAACTGGTGGTATTTCGGATATGTCGAAACGTAAGGAAAGGTAGGTCGGGACAACGATCACGATACCCGCTTCGCCGAAGGGGAAAATGTCCCGGGCCGACGTGAACTGGAGCGAGGCGATCGGAGAGATGGCGACCGAGAAACCGGAGGATGAAGGCCAACCGGACACGGCAGAGGAAGTTATGCCCAATGAGCGAATCAGACGGCCTGCGCCCAGCGGTTGGAGCGAAGTGATCAGAGAGTGACGAATTCGTAGTCGATCCGTCCGTCGTTACAAGGTGGTTGTGATGCGAGACTCCAGGAGCGCGCCAGAGGAACACTCCCAGACGACGGTCCGACAGGGGCTTCCTGGCTCGGGCGACTTCGGCCCGGCCGGACCCGTTCAGACCCAGACTCTCTTCACTTCAGAGAAATGCGGGTCGTCGGTGACGCACGGAAGATTGTATCGCTTTGCCGTAGCCATTATGAGCGAGTCGGCCATCGGAACCCCCAGCCTGTGACTTATGTCCGCGCCTTCCTCGGCGACCTGCGCGTCGACATCGATTATGTCGAACTCCCGCCTGATAGTCGCCGCACGGAGCGCTGCCACAGCCTTGTCCTCGTTGGCGAGCGTCTGCTTGTAGACCTCGTATACCGTGATGGAGGAGGCGTACGCGGACTTCGACTTTTCGAAGAGCGCCCTCAGCTTGCCGGTCGTCCCGGCGTTTCTCGAAGTGAAGACGGCCCAGAAGTAGCGCGTCTCGAAGAGCATCAACCTTCCTCCCTCATTCTGTCGAGCTGCTCGAAGGCCCCTTCTCTGCTCAAATCGGACGTGCCCGCAAGGTCGAACAGGGACGGGACCTTCCTCAGGATGACCTTGTCACCTTCTGTCTCCACCTCCAGCCTCGAACCCTCCTGGATCCCCAGCCTCCTCCTGATTTCGGTGGGTATGGTTGTCTGTCCCCGTCTCGTGACCACCACCTCCTTGGTCATGTGGAAACGTGCAGATTCCTGATATTAAAGACTTCCTACCAGCTACACATTCCTATCGAGCCAGGAGTCCTATGGGGTAGGCGGGCGATTTTATATATGGCCCCACGAATCGACCTGCATGACCGAAGACTGCATATTCTGCAAGATCGCCAAGGGAGAAGCGACGGCGAGCGTCGTGTACGAAGACAGGGACGTCATCGCCTTCCTCGACATCAACCCGCTCGAAGAAGGGCATACTCTCGTGATCCCGAAGAAGCACTTCGTGGACATATGGGACATCGACCCCGACACGCTCGCGAGGGTGACAGCCGTGACGAAACAGGTGGCCCACAAGATGGCCGAGGTGCTGGACGCCCAAGGGATCAACACGTTCAGCGCGAGCGGAAAGCCGGCCGGGCAGGACGTCTTCCATTTCCACATGCACGTCATCCCCCTGGCCGCGGGCGGAAGGACGAAGTTCTCCGAATGGTGGCGTTCGAGCATGAGGAGGGCCGAGAGGCCGGAGCTGGAGTCGCTGGCGGAGAAGCTCAGCCTCTGAACCCTTGGTCCGGGCCCTCGAAGCGTGCCCCACCGGTCGGCGGCATCAATCTCCTTTGAGCCCCAGGCAGAGGAGCCTGTTCGTCGTCCCTCCGCTGACTGGCAGGAACATCCTCATCCTGCCGCCCTTCGTGGTGCCGACCGAGAGGCCGGCCCTGCCGACGCCGCCGGTGGCCATGCTCCTGATGAGCCTCCCGGTCTCGGCGTCGGCCATGTACAGCACCCCTCCGCGGTCCGTCGCGTACACCACGCCGCCGCTGACGGTCACCGCCGCGCTCTGGTACGCGTTCTGCATGGGGAGGTTCCATCTGACTTCGCCGCTCCCTGCGTCTATGGCGTACAGCGCCGAGCGCCGCGGCGAATCCGTGCCGCGCAGCTTGATCGTCTTCATGGGCTTCCCCCTGAACGTCCCCTCTTCGACCACGGCCTGCTGCTCCACCTTCTGGGTCGCCGCGTATATCGTGTTGTAGGCGAACGCGATGGGGGCGTTGATGCCGCCCAGGTGGCCCGGGCAGTACACGCCTGGCTTCAGCGTGGATGATACGTCCGCGTCGTTTCCCCTGTTCGCGTTGAGGAGGGTCGCGTTCTCCCCTATCCTGACCGGCTCGTAGACCGGCCTCCCCGTCTCCGCGTCCAGCACGTAGACGTGGTTGTTCTTGGCGCCAGCTATCACCGCCTTCCTCCTCCCTCCGCGCGTCTCTATCTCGGTCAGTATAGTGTTCCAGCCGACGTCCCAGCCGAGCAGATCGTGCGGGGTCGTCTGGTGGTACCACAGCATCCGGCCGGTCGCGGCGTCGAGCGACACCAGGCAGTCCGTATATAGGTTCGGCCCGGGTATGGCCAGGTCGCTGTAGACGAACAGGTCGGGGTTGCCCGTCCCGAAGAAGACCCTCCCAGCTGCCTCGTCCACGGCCACCGTCCCCCAGACGCTCCCGCCGCCCGCCTGGTCGGAGCTCCCCCAATCTCCGGCGTACGGCGCGATGTTCCCCTTGTGCGCCTCCTCGTCCCAGCCCTTCGCCCCTTCCTCGGCCGGCGGGACGGCGTACCACCTCCAGAGCAGCCGCCCCGACGCCACGTCGTAGGAAGCCACGAAGCCCCTGGCCGAAGCCTCGTACCCCTGCGCCCCCACGCCCTGCGCCGCCAGGCCGAAGATGGCCGAACCCCCGCAGAAAGCAGGGGCCGCCCTCCCTGCGTAAGCCCCCACCGAGCCTGGGATGCCTGCCCCCGTGCCCTCTATCTTCCAGACGGGGGTGCCGTCGCCGGGGTCCAGCCCGTACAGCGTCGTGTCGTTGGCCAGCACATAGAGGAGGCCGCCCCGATGGTTCAGCGTGTGCGTCAGGCGCGGGTTGGGGGAGTCCTGCCCGGCGCACCGGAAGGACCACAACAGGCTGCCCGCGTCTCCGTCCACGGCGTACACGGTCCCGCCGCCGTCCGCCAGATACGCCGTCCCCTCCACCACGAGCGGGGTGGTCTGTACGCCGACCGAAGCGACGCTGCCCAGGTAAGATTTCACATGCGGGCTGGGCATCGTTTCCGAGGGCCCCAGTTCGAGGGACCATTTGACCTCCAGGTCGCTCACGTTCTCCCTGCCGATGACGTCCTGGGGGGAGAAGCCGCAGTTCGACGGGTCGTGGTACGGGCTTCTCCATTCCGTCGGAAGAAGCGACACGGGCCGACTTCCGGCTTCTTCGTCTTAAGACTTGCGGTCATATTCGGATTATCCGAACCCATGCGACCCCGCGCAGACACGCTTTTATCGCGACGCCGCGGAGGAAGACCGCATGGTCGTGGTCGACTGCTCGGGGGCGGAATCCGTGATGGCGGACCTGGCGTCGTATGTCTCCGAAAGGCTTGGCGGGAGGGCGCTCCCGATACTCAAGGGGAAAAAGATAGTGTTCGACCCCGTGTCCGGCGAAGGCCCGACCGTCCGAGAGGTGGCCTCCATCGTGGGATCGTTCCTTCACGAGAAGTCGCTGGAGGCGAAATACCGCGTGTCAGAGGAGGGAGAGAGCGTATGCGTGACGTCCGTCTCGGGGGGCGGGGAGACGGGAAGACGGGGCCTCCCCCCGAACCTGTTCATGTGCACCCATTGCGGCTTCGCCACCTCCTACGAGGAGCTGTACCAGCAGCACGTCAGGATACATTACGTGTGAGCTTCAGCCGTTGAAGTTTCCCCAGTAGAAGTCGGGCGTCGCCCCGTGCTCCACCAGCGGCCTGGCGCCGCTCTTGTGTTTCACGCCGCACCTCTTCTGGTGCCTCAGCCATTTCTTTTCGCTTATCTCCTTCCCGCACTTCGGGCAGAGGGGCATTCGGAAGCCTTCGGCGCCGCTCACGTTTAGGCATTTCCCTAATTCCGTCCGTTCCAAGGCCCCGGGCCCTCAGCTTTTTTATGGGCGCCGCGGCATACCGGCCGGCGGCACATGTCGTCCTGGGACCCAGGGGGGGTAGGTCGTGGCACCGGCAAGGTGCACATGCTGGTCAGGTTCATCAGGGTGGAGCACACCTTCCTGAGCCTGCCGATGGCATACACCGGGGCCTTCGTGGCCGTCCTCGGCGTCCCCCCGGTGGCCGTCCTCGTCCTGGTCTTCTTCGCCCTCTTCTTCCTCAGGGTCTCCGGGATGACCATAGACAACATAGTGGACATGGGGGCGGACGCTGCCAACCCCAGGACCAGGAACAGGCCGCTCGTGACCGGCGCCATGTCCATGAAGGAGGCCAGGCTGCTGATGGCCTCCGGCCTGCTCGGCTTCTTCGTTTCGGCCTACCTGATAAACCCGTGGGCCCTGGCCTTCTCGCCTCTGGTGGCCTTCTTCGTCATAACCTATCCGTACGTCAAGAAATACACTTCGGCGGGCGCCTTCCACATAGCCGCGATAGAGGCGCTCTCCGTCTTCAGCGGGGCGGTGGCCTCGGCCGGGCTGGCGGCTGGGACGCTGTACGAAGTCGCATACAGGATACCCTGGCTCTTCGTTGCCGCCACGCTCCTTTGGGCGGTTGGCTTCGACCTGTACAACCACATACAGGACATGGAGTTCGACAGGTCGATGGGCCTGAAGAACCTCACGCTGCTGCTGGGCGGCGGTGCACTGCGCTTCGCCGGGATGAACCAGGTGGCGTCCGTGGCCCTGGCCTTCCTCGCCGATTACGCGTACGACCTGGGCCCGCTCTCCTACGGGGCCACCGTCGCCCACGGCATGGTGATGGCCCTGGCGTACCGCGCGGCCCAGAAGGGCGACTACGGCGTGGCGTTCAACTACAACATATATTCTTCCGTGGTGCTCGGCGTGGGCATAGTCGTCGACGTCGTCCTGGGCCGACCCTTCGCGTAAGCTACATGCGCGACAGGAAGCCCATCTTCCCCTTCCTGATCATGTAATATCTCTCTATGAACCTCTTCATCAGCGACCTCATGCGAGAGACGCGCACGGAAGACCTTCCTCCCCCCCAGGGGACGTCGCTCCTGACGTGGGCCGCCCTTCCTGCGCCGTTGTCGAGTATGTAGACGAACCTGGGCCTGAAGGGCCCGGACGATGTCCCGTCCATCTGGGAAGCCACGTACATCCCCATCCGCATGGCCATTTCGCCGAGCTTGGGCCCCATGTCCGCTATGTCCCCCGCCGCGTAGACGCAGTCCTTCACCTTCAGGTGGTCGTCCACCTTCAGGAAGGAGTCGAAGGGCTCGGCGGGCAGGGGGGGCGGCAGCTCGAACTCCGCGGCCTCGCAGCCGACTATCCCCGCCTCCTCCGCCATCCTGGAGACGGCATCGCCGACGTCGTCCCCGAGCCACCGCATGTGCTCCCCGCGGTAGGCCACCTTCTTCCCCAGCGCCCTGAGGTAGAAGGCCGCCTGGAGGGCCAGGTAGTCGTCGTACCTGTAGGCGGCGGCCAGGCTCACGCTCTCCCTCCTGAGCGCCTCGTCGAACAGCCGGTCGACCCCGTCCCTCCTGCAGCCCTGCGCGAGCACCAGGACGTCCGGCTCGTGCCTCCCCGCGTCGGTCAGCACGACCCTTGCCCCGACGTCCACCTCCCTGACGCGCTCCCGCGCGACGAAGTCCGGCAGGCGGAAGGAGGACGGAACGCCGCCGAAGAAGGCGTCCCTCATCTTTGCCGTGTGGAAGACGAAGTCCGGCCCCGCGGACAGGATCTTCACCTCGTGTCTCCGCCCGAGCCGGTGGTAGGCGTTGATGCCCGCGTAGCCCGCCCCGACTATGAGAACCTTCACTTCGCGCACTCCTGTGCCGCACGCCGCAATATATCGCCATCCTTCCGCAATTTCTATAAGAACCCCCGGGCCAGTCCGGGGAAGATGCGCCCCCAGCGCGGCAGGCCCCCCGGCCCGGGAGAGGCGGGTAGGCTACCGGCCAGGTCCCAGTTCGCCAGGCGGCTCGACGCGGCGGCCGAGGAAGGCTACCAGGACAAGCACCCGTTCGCGCTGCTCCTGAACGCCGGAAAGCTGACGAAACGGCAGCTGCGGGGATGGATAGTGAACTGGTTCTATTTCGAGAAGAGCGTCCCCCAGAAGGACGCCGCGATAATATCCAACTGCCCCCACCCGGAGGCGAGGAGGCTCTGGATGACCAGGATCCTGGAGCACGACGGCTACGGCAGCCACGAGGGGGCGCGGGAGGGCTGGATAAGGCTCGGCGAAGCGGCGGGGCTCGCCCGCCGGGCGCTGGAGGAGGCGGAGTACCTGCCGGGGGTGGTCGACGCCGTGGACGGATACATCCTGTTCGCCAGGCGGTCGACCTGGATCGAGGGGGTGGCCGCCTCGCTGACCCAGAGGAACCTTCCGAGGCTGATAGAGGCGAGGCTCGCTGCCTTCCGCGACCACTACGCCTGGGTCCGCCCCGAGGGGTTGGGATACTTCCACTCCCTCAAGACCATAGCGAAGAACGAAAGCCGGACGGCGCTGAACCTCGTCCTGAGATACGCCACGACCCCGGAGGACGAGCGGCGGGCCGTCGAAGCCGTGGCCAGGATGAACGGCGTGCTCGGGGCCATGCTGGACGCGATATACGAAGCCTACTGTCGCTCCGGCTAGCCCTTCCTGCGCCTGACACGGAACGCGCAGACGTCGGAGCCATGGTCGGCTTCCACGGACTCGTACCTGAGGCCGTACCTGGACTCCACGACCCCGTCCAGCAGCCCCCTCGCGAAGGCGCAGGGCGCGTCCTCCCTGGCGCCGACCTCGAAGTACTCCGGGAACGAGACGACGAAGTCCGGACCCTGGTCGCGCGCGACGCCCATGGTACCCATCAGGTTCTCCTTCCAGTACGCCCCCATCCGGGCCAGCGTCTCTCCCAGGTTCCTCCCGCCGACCTTCGGCCCGACGTCTTCTCGCCCCAGCAGCGCCCCGTATCTGTGCAGTATTTCGTCATGCTTCGTCCTGGAGGTCTTCCCAAGGGCGAGGAGGGCGTGGTACAGGAAGTTGACCGCCCATGGACCCAGCTTCGCGTCCCCTTCCAGCCTGAGCTCGAGCCTCTTCCTCTCGAAGAGGTCGGAGAGCGCGTCGACGTGCCTCCTGTCGGACTCCACGGCGGGGACGGCCAGCAGCGCCCCCCGCTTCAGCGCATACGACCTGCTCTCCACCCCTCCCCTGACGGTGCGGACGGAGGCGGCGTCCACGACCCCCCTCTGCAGGAGCTTCTGCAGCTGGTAGTGGACCGTCGACTTCGATACGTGCAGCTTCCTTACGAGCTCCGTCAGGGTGAAAGGCTGCTCGAGCAGCATGTTCACTATGGCGTCCCTGACCTCTCCCTTGGGCGTCGACCGCCCCGACCTCCTGGCAGGCCTTGGCAAGCCCCTCGCCTTTGGGCGGGCGGGCGTATATGAGGGCTCCGCGGCCCGCGCCACCGGCCGGTCGAAGGCCCCGGAGGGCCGCCGTGCTTGGCCGTTCGTCTCCGTCGGCACCTCGCCGTTCCGGGTACGGTGCTCGTGGCGCAGGCGACCGCCATGGGGGATATGACGAAGCCCTTCAGGCCGAGGAGAGTATCCTCCTGGCCAGCTTGTAGTGGAGCAGGTCGACCAGCTGGCCGTCCACCTTGACGGCCCCCCTGCCTCGTCCGGCTGCCTCCTCGTAGGCCGCCTTGACCCTCTCCGCCCACTCCCTCTCCCTTTCGTCCGCCCGGTAAAGCCTGTTCGCCGCGCCCACCTGGGCCGGGTGGACCACCATCCTCCCGGAATACCCGAGCCTCCTCCCCAGCCGGCAGTCCCCCTCAAAGGAGGGGGCGTCGGAGACGTCCATGTAGACGCCGTCGATGGCGGGGAGGCCCACGGCCCGCGCCTCCATGGGGATGAGGGAGCGGGGGAGGCCGTATTCCATGCCTTCCTTCGACCAGAGCAGCCCCATGTCCATAGCGTAGTCCCCGGGGCCGAGCCCCACCGCGGAGAGCCTCAAGGTCGACGAGCATATCTCCTTCAGGTTGCTGCACCCGGCCGCGCTCTCCACCAGAGGCACGAGCGACACGCTCCCCTCCCGGAGCCCCTTGGCCGACTCTTCGCGCGCGATGCTGTCTGCGGCGCGCTTTGCATCGCCTCCGTCCCTGGCCTTCGGCAGGAAGACGGCGCAGACCCCTTCCATCACGGCCTGGCGCACGTCCGCGTCAAAATGGGGAGAGCCGTACGGGTTCACCCTCACCATCACCGGAAGGAGGCCGGCCAGCGCCTTAACGGACTCCTGGAGCTCGCCCCTGGCCCTGCCCTTCTCGGCTTCCGGCACCGCGTCCTCCAGGTCGACCACCACGGCGCCGGGCCTCTCCCCGGGGGGCATCTCCGACACCTTCGAAACGAACCTCCTGTTGCCGCTGGGGACGAACAGGTAACTCCTGATCGCCCCGAAGTCCGGCCCGCCGGTCATCTTCATCCCCCCGCTTCAGGCCGCCGCGCGAAGACCGCGGGGAACTCCCGGGCCACGTCCCGCTTCACCCGGTCGAAGTCCTGCCTCTCCCCGAGCAGGTCCTCCATCGACGTCATCACCTCCGGGTCCAGGCCGCAGGGCATGATGAGCCGGAAATAGCTCAGGTCCGTGTTGACGTTGAGGGCGAACCCGTGGTAGGCCACCCAGTTCGTCACGGCCACCCCGACGGATGCGAGCTTCTTCTCCCCCGCCCAGACCCCCGCGTGCCCCTCCTTCCTGCCGGCCCCGATTCCGTACCCCTCCACGGCCCTGATCAGCACCTCCTCCAGCGCCCTCACGTGCCCTCTCACGTCCTGGTCCTTCAGCTTCATTATCGGGTAGCCCACGAGCTGCCCGGGCCCGTGGTAGGTGGCGTCTCCCCCCCGCTCGACGGAGTAGACGGGTATCTTCTGCTCCCCAAGGTTCTGCCGGCTCGTCTTCCGGCCCAGCGTGATTACGTGGTCGTGCTCCACCAGGATGAGCGTGTCGGCCGCGGCGTCGGCAGAGCGCAGGGAGACCAGCCTCTTCTGCAGCTCCCACACCTCGCCGTACTCCCTCCTCCCCAGGTCCATCGTGTCCAACCCTACTTCCCCCCCAGCCTGAGCTGGTGTATCGGCCTCCCGGCGGCCACCTCCGCCGCCTCCATCAGCGCCTCCGGCAGGGTCGGGTGGGGGTGGACCGTCGCCGCAATGTCTTGCACCGTCGCGCCCATCTGTATGGCCAGGGCGGCCTCCCCTATCAGGTTGGACGCGTCCGCCCCGACGATGTGCACGCCCAGCACCAGCCCCGTCCCGGCGTCGGAGATGACCTTCACGAAGCCCTCGGCCTCCCCGGCCGCCAGCGCCCTCCCCAGCGCTGCGAAGGAGAACCTCGTCCGCCTGACGTCCGGACCGTCCCTGAGGCCCGCGCTCGCTATCTCGGGGTCGGTGAATATGGTCTCGGGCATGCACTTCCAGTCCGCCTCCGACGGGAGCCCGGCCGCCACCTCCGCGGCGACGATCCCCTCCCTGGACGCCTTGTGCGCCAGCATGGGCGGCCCGCGGACGTCCCCGATAGCGTATATGCCTTCGACGCTGGTCCTCATGCGCCCGTCGGCCACTATGAACCCGTTCCCGTCCGTCGCGACGCCCAGCTTCTCCAGGTTCAGCCCCTCGGTCACGGGACGCCTGCCCACGGAGAGGACCACCTTGTCGGCCGTCACCTCCACCCTCCCCTCCGGCGTCTCGACCGTGGCCCTGACTTCGTCCCCACCGCCGGCGGAAAGCACCCTGGACCTCGTGTAGACCCTGACGCCCTTCCCTTCCAGCCCGCGTTGTACCACCCTGACCAGCTCGCCGTCCGTCCCCGGGAGCAGCTGGTCCGTCAGCTCCACCACGGTCACCTCGCTGCCCAGCTTCTGGTATATCGTGGCCGTCTCCATGCCTATGACGCCGCCGCCGACGATCAGGATCCGGCGGGGCACCGACCGGAGCCCCAGCGCCTCCCGCGAGCTTATGACCCGCTTCCCGTCGAAGGCCAGCCCGGGCAGCTCCGCGGGCCGGCTCCCCGTCGCTATCACCATCTTCCCGGCAAGTATCTCCTCCCCGCCGCCTTCGACCGTCACCCTCCCCTTCTCCTCCACCCGGGCCTTCCCCCTGACGACCGAGACGCCGTACCCCCTGCAGAGCCGCTCGATGCCGGAGACGAGCGTGTCCACCACCCCCTGCTTCCACCCCTGGGCGGCGGCGAGGTCGAACTCCGCCTTCCCGGCCTTCACCCCCATCCCCTCGGCCGACCTGGCCCTGTCGTACAGCTTCGAGACGGTCACCAGGGACTTGGACGGTATGCAGCCGTAGTTCAGGCACTCGCCCCCCATCCTGTCCTTCTCCACCACCGCCGTCTTCAGCCCGAGCTGGGAGGCCCTTATGGCGCAGACGTAGCCTCCGGGCCCACCGCCTATGACCACCAGGTCTACTTGCGTCATCTCCAACGACTTCCTGCGCAGGGCGCCTCTCAGGCGGGGCGGTCCGCCGGCGGCCCGTCGTCCGGCAGCATCTCCGCCATGGCGTCGCCGGCCCTGGCCACCCTGCCCTCGCCCAGCAGTATGCGCAGCACGGTGCCGTCGCTCGGCGCGGGCACCTGGACGTTCACCTTGTCGGTCACCACCTCCACCATTGCCTGGTCCCGCCTGACCCTGTCACCTTCCCCCACGAGCCACTTCACTATCTCCCCTTCGCCTATGTCCGGCAGCTTCAGCTGGAACGTCGCTCCACCGCGGGGTCCAGGGGGCGTCACGAACGAAAGCTGCCCGGAGCAACAAATAAGAGTTTCCTTCTGTCCGAATGTCGGACAAAACCATGCGATGTCGCCAGGCCCGATGGAGAATTGCGCGCTGTCCATCCTCTTCCGGGTTATCGACCGTCCGAGCGTCTTCTTGTCGGCCCTGACTCCGAACTCTCCCATATCGCTCCTCCGGATAGCGCGCGCCGTCACGAACGCCTTCCTGATCGCGCCGGCGTTGCCGCCTCTCAGGTCTTTGGCGCCATGCTCTGGTAGCGCTTTGAAATCGGAAGGGGCTGGCCCTTGTCGTCCCGGGAGACGCCGCTTCGGCCAGATATGCTCCACATCCCTCGGCCAGAAACCAAACCATGCGTCCCGCATGTCGAGCTTGGAACGCTTGACTGCTGCAGACCGCGGACCGGCACACCCGCCTGGAGTCCGGCGACCGCGAATCTCAAAGGCAAGGACGAGAAGCAGGGTTGAAAAGGTCCGGGCGCATAGAAGCATCGTGCCGCAGAAGCCGGCAAGAAGCATAGACGCCTGCATTTCGGCCGTCCCAGAAAAAGTTCAACCGAAGCTGAGAGAGGTAAGGGCAGCCGTCAGGGAAGCAACTCCGACTGCAACCGAAAGCGTAAGCCACAGAATCCCCCACTGTAGTCGCATGTCCATTTCCGCCATGTATGCAGGCGTTAAGACTAAACCCCCTTTTCTACGGGCACAGTTGTCGTCTTGTCCAGAAAAGTAGATTGGAAAGCCGAAGCTCAGGCTGCGCTGCCGTTGACCTTCTGAAATGCAAGATTTGTATCTGCCGTAGGTAGGTACATTACTTCCCTACCAGCTTCTTTCCTTCTGACCAAGTCGAAATAGCAAAGTTTCTCGAGCGCGTGCCTGAATGCCGGTTGGCTGTTGAAGTTGTAGTCCTTGAACTCTCCTTGATACACTTTCATTTTGCTTACCATTCTTTCGAGAACCCTAATCCAATTTGTCTGTATGTTGAGCCCTTCAATCCTTCGCCTTGCCTCGCCTATCAAAATATTCCTTGCGGCGGTTCCGGTTATCGTCTTGGCGCTGGGAACTGTCGCGTGATACTCGAAAATCATGTCGGTAAGCTTCTTGAATATCGCTCTCACCTCTCCATCTGACAATTTGTACAACCATGATACAATCTCGTCCGGAACCGGTGCTTTTGCGCCTCCTTTTCCATACTTGCTCGCACGTACGTCGATGGCTTTCTTGACCTCATCCAACGAAAGCGGATTCAACTTAACAGGCGGACCGGTCAGGATTTCGCTGACTCGGTGTGCTCTATTCTCTAATGCGTGGACGAATCCCTCCTTGGCAATCAGAACCCACCAGACGCCTTTCTTGGCGAAGGTTATCATGTAGTCGCGAACCACGTTCATGAAGTTGGCGGCGGACTCGTCGTCCAGCATGTCGAGGTTGTTGACTGGTATTATGAACTTCGACCAGCCGAGCTTGCTGGCCGCATCGAACCATTTCCCTGCTGTGTTAAGTATGCTTGGCATTGCGGGAAGTAGCGGCGAAGACGGTGCGGCCGTTTTTCCAGCTCCCCCTTGTCCGCCCAACAGACCGACACCGAGACCGCCCGAAAAACTCCATCCGGAATTTAACATCTGTGTGACCATGGCTTTCCCAGCCTTCAAGTACGGGTCTCCGTCGGCCGCGCGGGGGTTGGACAGTTCAAGAGACCCCATGCAGGTAGAAAAGGCGGACAGTACGAAGCCTATTGGGTCGGTGTTTGGCAGGACTTGGAGTACCTGGAATGACGGGAGGCACGATTTTGACTGCCACCTGTCGTACTGAACTACGTTGACGAAACTTGTTTTTCCTACGCCTGCCCGCCCTTCGACAACAGTGACCCCCCCGGCGTCGCTTTCGATCGGCGCGACAAGCCTCGGAAGCTCGGCATCCCTTCCAACGAACAGAGCCCTGTCTTCCTTGTTCACTGCGAGCGGGAGGAAGTCATATGGGTTCTTCCTGAACCCAAACCATTCCCATACGTTCTCGCCTTCTGGCATACGAGTGATTCAAACAGACCATTTATATAAAGTTTCCAACTTTATAAAATGGAAGACAGGCAATTGTTTATACCACGAGGGCAAGACTGGGAATGAGGTCAAGGAAAATAGTCGGCTCGATCAGCGACAGGAGGGCGGAGGCAGAGATACGTTACATTTTCATCAAATCCCTTCCGGCCCATCCTGAAATAGCACGGAATGAGCTCCGGCCGGCCGAATAAGCTCAGCTCTTGCTCCAGTGTGACGCACGCTCGGGCGCAAACCCTCATCCTGGAAAAAAGTCCCGGTGTCCACAGAACTTCCGGTAAAATGCCTGGACCCTTCGGCGAAGAGTGCGCGGCTTACTGGAGGAGCTGGTAGATGCTCAGGCGATTGCCATCAGGTCTCTGAAGTCGGCATACCGAACGACTCCTGGAACTTCTTGCACCTCGTCGAGTTCTGTCCCGAGCTTCTCCAGTCTCTCGCGGGCGAGGTCACCGACTCCAATGCGGAATGTCCGTCGGGTGGGAGCGACACTGCTCTGGCTCGGCTGTAGCCAACAGCCTCAAGAATGCTTGGGACGGGTTTGAGGTCCGGTTTCTTTCCCAGCAGATGTTCATACCACTTCTTGGATTTTGAAAGTTCGCGCCGGGATGCCGACGGTAACTTCAGTGACGTTCATGTCGGTACCGTTTTCTTCGCGGATTTATTTGATGCTGACTGAGGTATGAGAGGATGCTCTTTGCGTACCAGTCTGGGGTTGCTCCCTACATGTCTGATGGCGGACGAAGAACTCCCCGGCCCTGTAACTGCTCCTGACCAGGGGGCCGGACGCGACATAGAGGAAGCCCATCCTCTCTCCCATCGCCCTGTACGCGTCGAACCTCTCCGGGCTCACGTATTCCGCCACGGGAAGGTGCCTTCTGGAGGGCCTCAGGTACTGGCCGACGGTGAGGAAGTCCACCCCGGCGTCCCTAAGGTGCTTCATCGTGAGCCGCACCTCCTCCTCCTCTTCCCCGAGGCCCACCATTATGGACGACTTCGTCATCATCCTTCCGTCCAGCTTCTTGACGTTCCTCAGGACGGAGAGCGACTGCCAGTACCCCGCCCGGGGGTCCCTGACCTTCGCTGTCAGGAACATCGTCGTCTCTATGTTGTGCGCCACCACGTCCGGCCCGGCGGAGACCACAGTCCTGAGCATGTCGATGTCGTTCTGGAAGTCGGGTATCAGCACCTCCACCATGATGCCCGGGCTGCGCCGCTTGACCTCGGTTATCGTCCTGGCAAAATGGGAGGCGCCGCCGTCCGGGAGGTCGTCCCTGTCCACGGACGTGAGTACCACGTAGGAGAGTTTCATCTTCGACAGGGCGTATGCCACGTGCTCCGGCTCGAACCGGTCGACCAGGCCGTTTGGCTTGCCCGCCTTGACCATGCAGAACCTGCAGGCCCTGCTGCAGACGTCGCCGAGCAGCATTATCGTCGCCGTGCCCGAGCCCCAGCACTCGTGCATGTTCGGGCAGCGAGCCTCCTCGCAGACGGTGTGCAGCCCCAGCTCCCCGAAGAGGCCCTTCAGCTTGGCGTACTCCTGGTCCTCCCTGGGCGTGACGGTCAGCCAGGCGGGTCTGGCCTCCCTCAGCATGGCCCGGACCTGGCGGGGCCGACCTTTAGCCTTATCGCGCCGCCAACGCTTATCAGCCCCGCCGCGCATCGGGCGGCTCATGGATAAGAAGGTCTCCGACTCCGCCACCACGATGGTCAGGCTGATGATGCCGCCCGACGCCAACCCGTACGGCAACGTCTTCGGCGGGACCATAATGAAGCTCATGGACGAAATATCGGCGGTGGTCGCCCTCCGGCACGCCAGGTGCAACGTCGTGACCGCCTCCATAGACAGGATGAACTTCTTCGCCCCCGTATACGTGGGGGACCTGCTGACGCTGAAGGCCTCCGTGAACTACGTCGGGACCACGTCCATGGAGATAGGGGTCCGGATAGAGGCAGAGGACGCCGAGACGGGCAGGTCGAAACACACGGGGTCCTGCTACCTCACCTACGTGGCACTGGACAAGGACGGGAAGCCCGCCCCCCTCCCCAAGGTCGTGCCGGAGACCCCGGAGGAGAAGAGGAGGTGGGACGAAGCCCTCGCAAGGAAGAGGTCGAGGGAGGCGCCCGCCTAGGCCCGGCTCCTGAGAAGGCTGACGGACGCCAGCGCTATGACCACGACCTGCAGCGCCGAGCCGACCACGAAGGTGGCCTCCGCCAGCACGTCCCCCGACCGGGCGAAGGCATAGTGCTCCGGCTGCGGGAGGGAGACCGCCAGGACGAGCAGCGCCAGGACCAGGGCGAGCGCGTACCCGGACCGCCTGCCCTTGACGACGGCCGCCGCCGCGGCCACGTAGGCCAGCCAGCCGGCCAGGAGCGAATAGAGAAGCCATGACGGGACCGCACCGTAGACCTGCGCCAGCAGGAGCGGCCCCAGGGCCACGGTGGCGTATATCGCAGCGTCGAGCGGCTTCTTGAGCTTCGAGGAGGGCACGGGCTGTCCAGGCGGGGACGCCCTGATATCGTTTTCGGGCTCGACTTTTAAACGGGCGGGCTCCAAGAAGCGGGCGTGCCGAAGATCCTCGTCATGGTCAAGATGGTCCCGGACGTCTCCGCGCTGCGGTTCGACTCCCTCGAAAGGAGGCTCGTCAGGTCGGGGGTGAAGAGCTACATGAACCCGTACGACAAGAAGGCCGTCGAGGAGGCGTTACGGATCAGGGAGAGGGAGGGAGGGGTCGTGTCTGCGGTGAGCATGGGCCCCCCGCAGGCCGAGGAGGTGCTCAGGGAAGGGTTGGCCATGGGCTGCGACGGCGCCTACCTGCTCACCGACCCCGCCTTCGCCGGGTCGGACACGCTGGCCACGGCCTCCGCGCTGGCCCTGGCGTGCAGGAAGGCCGGGTTCGACATCGTGCTGGCGGGCAGGTCAAGCGTCGACGCCGAGACCTCCCAGCTCGTCCCCGAAGTGGCGGAGCTCCTGGGGGCGAGCCTAGTGACGGCCGTTCGGAGGATGGAGCGCGTCGGGGAGGGGCGGTACGCGGTGGAGCGGGAGGACGAGGGCGGGACGGAGAGTTTCGAGGTCGCGGTCCCCTTCGTGGCCAGCGTCAGCGAGAAGATAAACAAGGCGCGGGCACCTACGCCCGAAGGAAAGGCAGCGGCTGCGAGGGCCGGCGTCACCCTCTGGTCCGCGGACGACCTGTCGCAGGACGCTTCCCTCTTCGGCGCGGCCGGCTCTCCCACCGTGGTCAGATCCCTCCACGATTCGTCGTACGAAAGGAAGCCGGCCATATTCCGCTCCGCCGACGTCGAGGAAGCGGTCTCCAGGGTGAGGGCGCTGCTCTCCTCCAAGGAGCGGCAGGTGCCCCCCGCCCCGGCCGGGTCCGCGGGCGGGAGGCAGGGATGGAGCGTCTTCGTGGAGGGGGAGGCGGAGACGCGGACCGCCCTGGAGGTCCTTGGCAGGCTCGGGTCGCTCGGCATGCACCCTGTGGCCGTCATCGTGGCCGGCTCCCTCGACGGGCGGGTGGCGAAGCTGGCCTTCGAAGCGGGGGCGGCGGACGTGCTCCACGTGCAGCTCGAAGCGGACAGCTCGTGGTCCTCCGCCGCCCGCGCCGCCGCCGTGTCGGAGGCCATCGCGGCCAAGGAGCCGGCCGCCGTCTTCTTCCCGTCCACCGTGAGAGGGAGGGAAGTGGCCGGCAGGGTGGCGGCGCGGCTGCGGCTCGGGCTGACGGGGGACGCGGTGGACCTGCTCGTCGGGGGCGGCGGGGAGCTCGTCCAGGTGAAGCCCGCGTTCGGCGGGAACATAATGGCCGAGATAGTCTCCAGGACGGAGCCCCAGATGGCGACCGTCAGGCCCGGGGTCTTCCCGCTGGCCGGTAACGCCTCGGACGTCGGGAAGGTGTCGACCTACGCGCCGAGCGCCAGGCAGTCGGAAGGGCTCAGGCACCTGGGCAGGACGGACGTCCCGGCCGGGCCGTTCGGCGACCTGGACAGGGCACCCGCGGTCTTCTGTGGAGGGCAGGGGCTGGGCTCCCAGGAGGGCTTCCTGTCCTTCGCCAGGTATGCGCTCGGGCTGGGGGCGTCGGTCGCCGCGACCAGGAAGGTGGTCGACCTGGGCTGGGCCCCCCAGAGCCTGCAGGTCGGGCTGACAGGCAGGTCGGTGTCCCCCGAACTGTACGTCTCCGTCGCCGTGTCAGGGGCCGCCAACCATGTGGTGGGGGTCAGGCGGAGCAGGGTGATATTCTCCATCAACAGCGACCCAAATGCCTTCATATTCAGGCACTGCGACGTCGGGCTGGTCGCCGACTACAGGGAGGTCCTCCCGTCGCTGGCCGACGGCCTCGGGGCGGCGGTCAGGGAAGCCTCGGGCGGCCGGGGAACGCCAGACACGTTTAAACGCCTGTCCGGGGGAGAAGCCGAGGCGACGGGCTGATCGTTTGTCGGAGAAAAGGGCGGCCGGGATGGAGAGGCAGGAGGAGACCAGGCGCAGGGTGGAGAGGGCCGAGGACTTCGACGCGCTCTTCGAGCTGGTCAAGGAGGTGGTGGAAAGGGAGATCCGGGAGCACAGGGCGGGGCTCTCTCTGCTGCTCACCGACATGCCCCCCTACGTGGGCGCCTACCACCCCTTCGGCTCGAACGCGATAGTGGTCAACAGGTCGCTGGTCAACGCGCTGCGCAAGGAGGTGACCGACCCGAGGGAGCTGAACTCGTTCATATTCACGCTGCTCATGCACGAGTACCTCCACAGCATGGGCCACCTGGACGACGCCGAAGTGCGGAGGATGGTCTCCAACATCTGCGGCAGGGCGCTGGGCGAGTCGCACATGACGGTGAAGATGTCGAGCGCCGACTGGCTGGGCAGGTACCCCGGCCTCTCCTCGTTGAAGGACGCCTTCTCAGACTCCTTCGAGTCCGTCACGAAGTTCGACAGCTCGAGCAAGAGCTACATGGGCTGACGGGCGGCCTCCCTCCTCATCGAGCGGGCTATGGTCATGTCCACCACCGCCTCGCAGATGTCGGCCGCGTAGTCGGACACCCTCCATATGTGCTCCATCACGAGCCCGGTGGCCGGCCCCTTCCTCTCCCTCCCCGCCTTGACCCCCTCGTGCTCCATCAGCGCCTCCTCCGCCCGCCTCCCGTCGAACCTGAAGAACGAGGATATCGCGTTCTCGTATTCCGCGCTCACCTGCCCCGCCTCGTCCCTTACGAGCCCGGACTCCTCCGGCGTCAGCGCCGCGCCGGCGAGGGCCATCTCCGCTATGGACACCGCATGGTCCGCTATCCTCTCGACGCTCTTCACTATCGTCTTGGCCATCATCGCCTCCGACCTGTACAGGAGGCCCGTGTCCTTCAGCATGGAGGCGCTGTCGGCCGCCTGGTTGAGTATCCTCACCGAATAGAAGTGGAACCTGTCGACGTCGTCGTCCGTCCCGGTGACGGAGACCGCCTCCTCCCTGTCGCCGGACAGCAGCGAGGAGACGGCCTCCTGGAGCATGTTGGACGATATGAAGTACATCCTCCTCACGAGCGTCATGATGTCCGTCCGCGGCCTGGCGACCAGCGCCTGGAAAGTGAGCTCCTTGAGGCTGTCCTCTATCACCTCGAGCCCGATGGTCCTCCTCGCTATCTTCTGCCTGAGGTCTTCCTTGAAGGGGACGCCGAGCCTGCCTCCCTTCGGGAGGACCCTGATCACTTCGCACCCGGCGAGGTACGCGGACACCACCCTCCTCGCGACCGTCTCGACGGGCTCCCCCGATTCGATCAGGTCCATCTGGTGGCCCGGCGGGGTGCCCGCCTTCAACGGCATGATCCTCAGCGCCTCTCCGTCCTCCTGGACGACCAGGGAGTCCTGCGGGTGCAGCCCCGCGGCCTCCACCCACGACTTCGGGAGGTTGACCGAATAGGAAGACTTGCCCGTGTACTGGAGCTTCCTCACGCTCCCTTCCTGAGTGTCCATATGGTTCATGGCGAAGCATACGCACAATATATACTATCCCACCTTAAATAATCACGGCGGACAGGCCGTCCGAAGGATGCCAGGCAAGTACTCCGTGCTCTCCGTCACCACGCTCGGCTCCCTGATGGCCGCGATAGACTCCACGGTGGTCTTCCTGGCCATACCCGCCATGGGGAGGTTCTTCGGCGCGGGCGTATCCTTTCTCTCCCTGGTGGTGGTCGCGTACCTCGTCACGTCCACCTCCACCATGATACCGGGCGGGAACCTCGCCACGAAGTATGGCAAGAAGTCCTTCTACATGCTCGGCTTCGCCCTGTTCACGCTCTCCTCCGCGCTGATAGCCGCGTCGCCGGACATACTCTTCGTCATAGCCTTCAGGGCGCTGGAGGGGGTGGGCGCCGGGCTTCTCTCCACCTCGACGATCCCCATACTGCTCGACGTCTTTCCGCCGGGCGAGCGGGGGAGGGCAGTGGGGATAAACTCGGTATCGTGGGCCGTCGGCGCGCTGGCCGGCCCGGTCCTCGGCGGGCTGCTCGTGTCGTTCGACTGGAGGTACATCTTCCTGATCAACGTCCCCATAGGGCTCTTCGCGCTGGCCGCCGGCTACTCCAGGATACCCAGGGACGAAGGGAAGCCGGGCGTCGACGTGGACCTGTACAGCATGGCGGGCCTCCTCATCTTCCTTGTCCCCCTGATCATGGGCATATCCTTCCTTTACCTGCCCTGGCTGTTCTTCGCGCTGGCCGCGCTCCCCGTCTTCCTGGTCGTGGAGCACAGGCGGCCGCTCATACCCCGCGCCCTGATCAGGAACGCGCGGTACGACTACATAATGTGCGCGTCGACGCTGCAGGCGATGGCCTTCTTCGGCACCACGTATTCGCTGAGCGTCTACCTGCAGGACGACCTGGGGGTCAAGCCGCTGCTGGCCGGGCTGCTGCTCGCCTCCTACCCCGTCGCGTCGCTGCTGGCGAACCCCCTGGGGGGCTATCTGCTGGACAGGACCCGCCGCGGAGCGGCCATCATGGCCGGCGGGCTGCTCCTCCAGGGCGGGTCGCTGGCCGCCCTGGCCTTCCAGCTGACCCGGTTCGACTATATGTCGGCGCTGCTCTTCCTGGCCGGCTTCGGCGGCTCCCTCTACTGGGCGTCGTCGTCTACGCTCGCCATAGACGCCAGCGGCGGGGAGCACAGGTCCCTGGCCAGCGGCGCCCTGTTCACGGTGAGGAACATCGCCCTGATCATATCCATCTCCGCCTTCCCGGTCTTCATGGCCGCGACATCGCCCGGCGTCCTCCTGCTCCACGCGAACATCCACATCCAGGACGCGGTCATGTACTACCTGCTGACCGCCGGGACGCTGTCCTGCCTGTCCGCGGCGTTCATGCTGCCCTACCGGATGGCACCGTAGAGGCCCGGTTCCCCGACGGGGCGGGACGCGCCGTGCAGCCCTTCGAAGACGGTCTCCGCCGCCTTCCGCAGCATCCTGACGTACAGCCCCCTGTCGTAGCCGGCGGACCGGTGGTCCGCCCTGACCCTGCAGAGCGGGTTCCTGTGACCGTGGTCGGTGTAGACGAACCTTATGTCGTCGCCGACCACCACCTCCTTCCCCGAGCTCAGCAGCTGCAGCGCCGCGGAACCGTGCGCCACCCTGACCTTGTAGTCCTCCGGGGCCTTCCGCAGGCTCCTGCTGACCACGAGCCCCTCCGGCTCGGCCCTGCCCTCCTCTATCAGCCTGACGTATTCCGCCACAAGCCTCTCCGCCGCCGCGGGCCCCGGCTGGCCTTCGCCGCCCATCAGCGTCAGTATCAGCCTGGCCTGGAACTCCTTGATCAGCGGCGGGGTGTCGTCCCTCCTGAGCTCTATCCCCCGCGCCTCCACCTCCCCGTCGTAGGTCACGCCGAAGTACCTGTTCATCGCGGACGACGACTCGTCCCCGGCGAGGTTCGTGAACGCCAGGGACCTGAAGTGCCTGTCGAGCGACACGGGGAGCCCCGTCCTCCGGCCTATCTCCGACGCCAGGGCCTCGTAGTCCTGCCTGGCCGCGCCTTCCTTCTTCACGAAGAGGGAGTCCACCGCGCCGTAGACCAGCGTGTAACCATGGCACTCTGCCACCGTCTTGGCCTTCAGCATGGCCTCCCTCGACATCCTGTTTATCTCCTCGAAGGTGGCCACGTTGCCGAACCTGTTCCAGCAGCAGCCCGCTATCCCGTAGCTGCATACGAGGATCAGCTTCAGCGCGTCCAGCCTCTGCTCGCAGTACGCCCTCTCCCTGCTCCCCTTCGGCAGCCCGTCCCTGAGCTTCTTCAGCCTCATCCTCTTCTTCAGCCACGGCCCTATGACCGTGGGGATGAGGCCGGCGGGGGCGCCCGGGTCCTCCCTGGGCCTCTCATAGCTCAGGTTCCCGTTCAGCATTATGTTCGGATACTGGGAGTCGAAGTCCAGCGCCGCCACGTTGCTGTGCAGCACGCCCGTGATGGGCGTGAACGTTATCCCGCCCCTGTCCCTCTCCACCAGCTCGCGGAGCCCCCTGACCGGCTCGAAATACTCCTCCTCGGGTATGGCGTACCCGCCCTTCATCAGCTCGTAGCAGTTCCTCGAGTCTATCGTCTTGTTGCTGAGCCACTTCGCCGCCAGCCCCAGGGGGACGAAGCCGAACCTGCTCCTTTCGACAAGCCCGGCCACCCCCCATTCCTCCGCGTCGTGCCCCATCACCCTGGCGTCTATGAATATCCGCCCGCCCCACGACCCCTGCCGCTTCACCTGCTCCCCGTCGCCCTCCCTGGGCAGCCGCTCCTGCCGTATGAGCGGGAACGTGGCGTCGCACCTGGGCAGCGCTATTATGTCGGGGTCGGCGTCCAGCACGCGGTCCGCGAGCTCCCTGCGCACCTCCTCCGGCCTTCCGGTCATCCGCCCCGCGCCGCACCTCGCCCCGGTCAGCACCCTCCTGCCCCCCTCCATCCTGTACTCCACCTCCACGCGCATCATGCCGAACGGCGGCGGCTCCGCGGCGTCCTCCTCGTCCACCTTCCTCATCCACAGCAGCCTCCGCCCGTCGTCGGCGAAGGACACCCTGCTCCCCGGCTCTATCCCGAGCCTGGCGAACAGGTACATCTGGACGTGCGTCAGGCTGGCGCCGTACAGCGAGGATACCAGGTGGCTCCGTTTCAGGTCTCCGACCAGCCCGTCGAACCCCTCCCCCCTGGCCTCGACCCTGACCAGCCTCTCCGCCGGCCCCCCTTCCAGCGAAGTCACCCTGCTTTCCGCCGCGGACGACACGACGGACGGGTGCTCCTGGAGCTCCTGGAGCAGCCCCCACTCCTCCGCCCAGCCCTTCGGCCTGACGTAGAAGGACGGCGCGTGCCTGTCCAGGAGCCTGACCACCCTCCCGTCGTCTCTCTTCACCCAGAGCACCGCGTCGCTCCCCTGCACGTAGACGTCCAGCAGCCAGCCTTCCATCAGTCGGTCCCCCCGGCGGCCCTCTCCAGCTTCTCCACCCTCTCCTTGAGCCTCTCTATCTCCAGCCTGTTCTCCACGTTCGCGGTGAGGTTCATCGCGTCCAGCGCCACGGGCAGCTGGGAGTTCGCCATCGCGGCGTGCTCCTCGTCCCACACCTTCCTCACCAGCGTTTCGAACGCGTCCCTGCGTTCCCTCCCCCTCAGCAGCGGCAGGTAGTTCTTCCTCAGCCCCTCCAGGACGGCCTGGTAGACCTGCCTGAACGACGGCGTGATCCTGCCCATCAGCGGGTCACCTGCAGCCGACACGGTCGCGTAGAGCGGCGTGGCCTTCTCCGGGTGCTTGACCAGGACGGCCTGCACCGCGCCGGGCTGCACGTCCCGAAAAAACACAGCCGTGTTGGCCAGGGCGTCCATCCCCCTGGGCGTCTCCGCTGTCACCAGCATCGCGATGGATCGTTCGGCCGCCGTGCGCCAGAGCCTTGATACGGTCATCTCCACGGCCTTCATGGCGGCGCGCCTGTCCCCCGCGTCCTGGACGAACCTGGTCGCGCCGTGCACCACTATGAGCCTGGTGTCGTCCCTCCCTTCTATGCACAGGGCCAGCTCCTCGGCCGCCTTGGGCTGCCTGTACTGGTTGTACGCCGCCGCGAAATACACCCTTTCGAACACGACCATCGGGTCCATCCCCTCTTCCTTCGCGCACCCGGCTATCCTGTTGGTGTGCAGCAGCGTCTTCGCCGTGTGGTAGTTCGTGTTGTTCATGTACGCCACGGAGCCGGCCCTGCACCCCCTCACTATGACCCTGTGGACGAGCTCGTCGAGCATGCCCGACCTGCCGTAGAACAGGCAGAGTCCCCGTATCCCGCCGGTGAGCGCGTCCAGCCCGTCGAACCCGGTGTCCACCGCGGCGCCGCAGTCGACCATCTCCGACGCCTGGACGAGCGATACCTCTTTCATCTCCCCCTCTCCTTCTTCGTGTCCGAAACGCCCGCGTCCGTCACCGTGAACCTGGCCTCCGAATACGGGTGGTGGGGGCTGTCCACCATGGCGGCCACCCGCTCGTCGCCGGACCTCCTCAGGTACACCCTGTACGTGGAGCTGTGGCCGAGCACGTGGCCCCCCGTCGGCCTCGTGGGGTCCCCGAAGAGCGTGTTTGGCGACGACTGCACCTGGTTGGTTATGATCACGGCTATGCCGTAGACCTCGGCCAGGTTGTGCAGCCTGTGCATCAGTATGTTGAGCCTCTGCTGCCTTTCGGCGAGCGTCTCTCTGCCTATGAACTCCGACCTGAACAGGTTTATCACGCTGTCCACCACGACCAGCCTGGCGTCGTTCTTCCTGACGTGCCCTCCCAGCGACCTGACCACCGCCTCCAGGTGCGGGACGTTGAAGGCCCTGCAGTACAGTATGCTGTCCAGCGCCTCGTCCTTGTCTATCCCCCTGGACCGGACTATCTCGCCCAGCCTGTTGACCCGGAACGTCCCCTCCGTGTCGACGTATATGGCGCGGCCGCCCAGCCCCCCCTCCTTCGGCGGCAGGTGGCAGAGCGCCGAGGCGGTATGGCATATCTGGGACTTGCCCGAGCCGAAGGCCCCGAAGAACTCCGTTATCGAGCCCGTCTCCACCCCGCCTCCGAGCAGCCCGTCCAGGGACGCGGAGCCCGTGCTGCAGAATCCGACCCTCTCCTTGCTCTTCGCCACTTCGCTCGCGGTGGCGAACTCGCCGACCAGCCGGCCCCCCTTCACCAGGCGCGACCTGGCGTTGGCTATCAGCAGCGCCGCGTTGCGGGCGTCCCCGCCCACCACCTCCAGTATCTCGTCGGGCATGGACGAGGCCAGCTCGAAGGCGGAGCCTATCCCGGAGCCGAGCAGCTTGTGCTCCGTCCTTTCTTCCATGCCGTCCACTTCGCTCAGGGGCATTTCTTCCGCCACCACGGCCATGAGGGCCCCGCGCCCGCGGGCGAGATATAACGAACCACGCATGGTGGACGGGGGGGAGGGAGGGGGGCCACGCAACGGAAAAGAAGGGCCGGCCCGGAGCCGTCGGCGTGGCCCCCGACAGGTACTTCCCCCCTCTCCTGATCGACAACCCGGTCAGGAGGCTCCTCTCGCCCCCCGGCAGGCTCGTCTCGAAATACGTCGAGGAGGGCGAGGCCGTGGCGGACATAGGCTGCGGGCCGGGCTACTACACGCTGGCGATGGCCGAGGCGGTGGGGGAGGGCGGGAAGGTCTACGCGGCCGACCCGGACCCCAGGGCGATAGAGGCGCTAGAGCGGAAGCTGGGCGACCGCCGGGGCGTGGTGGAGGCGAGGGCCGCCTCCGCAGCCGACCTGGGCTTCATACCCGACCGCTCGGTCGACTTCGTCCTGGCGAACGGGATGATCTGCTGCATGACGGAGCACTCGGCGGCGCTGCGCGAAATCAGGCGCATCATGAAGCCGTCCGGCTCCGCCTACATCAGCGTGTCAAAGATGTTCAGGAGGCGGGACCCCAGGGGGGTCGGCAGGGAAGAGTGGGAGCAGACGCTCGCCGGGTTCAGCGTGCTGGAAAGGGGGGACGGCCTTGCGACGAGATGGGCCCACGTGGCCCTGATCACCTTGACATGAGACGCTTGGCGGTGGTCAGCCTCTTCCTCCTCGTGACGCAGGCCACCGCATCGTGCATGTGTATCGATTCCTCGCTCCTGGCCTCCACGAAATAGGCTCCGGGGAAGGCGCCCGCGGCCTCCCGGGCGACGTCCTCCACGAACCTCGGGTTCTCCTGGGCCTCGATTATCTTCATCGCCTCGTCCGACCTCTTCATCATCTCGGTCGTGGCCGCGCTGAAGCACCCCAGCATCCTGACCGCCATCTCCTCTATGTCGACGTAGTCCCTGCTCATCAGCTCGACGGTCAGCCACGCCCTCTGCATGTGCCCCACGCCCGTTATCTCCTTGCTGCAGGGGCAGGCGGTTATCCCGGGGACGCTCAGGGAGTACGCGTACCTGTTCCTGTGCAGCTCCACCCGCACCCGGACGAAGATGTCCCGGAACGGGTATTCCAGGGAGCAGCCGACGCTCGCGTCCGCCTGCGAGCTCTCGACGTCGGAGACGATCCTCCTCAGCGAATCCTCAAGGTGCCCGTCTTCGGAGTTCCGGGCGGCCGCCTCGACCAGCCTGCTCATGTGCACCCCCCTGGTCTTGCTCGTCTTCGTCATTATGCGGAGCCTGACGGGCAGGGCGTGCTTCCCCACCTTGAACATCATCTTCAGGGAGTCTATCCCGCCGTGCACGTCCGTCGCGCTATATTCGCTCTGGACGTCCGCCTCAAGGTTGAGCTTCAAGCCGGCACCTCCAGCGGGTCGCGCATCCCGAGGGCGGCGAAGGCCCCTGCGCGGGACGTGCAGCCGTAGCATCCGCCGCACCGCGTCTTCCCGTTGTTGTAGCAGCTCCAGGTGAGCTCGAGCGGAACGCCGAGTCTGATCGCCTCGCCGACCACAGCCGTCTTGGTCATGTCCTTTAAAGGCATCTTCACCTCCGGGGCAGGCCCTTTCATCCCAAGGGAGAGCGCCCCGTTCATCGCTTCCAGGAAGGCGGCGCCCGCGTCCGGGAAGCGCCCCGCGTCCTGGCCGTTGTGCCCGGAGACTATCAGGCCGGCCCCGAGCGCCTCCGCGTACGCGGCGGCTATCCCGAAGAAGACCGCGTTCCTCGCCGGGACGTACGCGCTCGAGATGCCGGAATCGCCGTCCTCCAGTACCTCGTCGGAGGAGCTGGGGGACGAAGGCAGCGACTTGTAGAACGGGAGCTCCACCACGCTCTGGCTCACGCCGGCCGCCCTGGCTATCCTTTCCGCCGCCGCGAGCTCCGGGGACTGGCGCAGCTCGTAGTCGAAGGTCAGCGCGTGTGCCTCCGCCCCGCCTCTGACGGTGCTGTAGAGGGCGGTGGCCGAGTCTATCCCGCCCGACAGCAGCACTATGGCCTTCAAGCCCTGGCCATCCTGAAGGCGGAGGCCCCCTTGTTGGTCCCCTCGAAGAAGAACAGCTTGAGGGCGGAGACCTGCTTGGGCATGCTCGCCATCACCCTGTCGGCCGCCTCCCCGGCTATGTTCTCGCTTGTGGCCTCCTTGGGGAGGAGCACCACCGCGTCCTCCGGGACGTCGAGGTGGAAGCGGCCCTTCGGCCCTTCGAAGTCTACTATGCACCTTCCGTTCAGGACGTGCGCGTACGAGCTCGACACTATGAACTTGTGGTCGAACCCCTTTATCACCTCCTTGAGCCTTGCCTTGGCCTCCCCGAAGTCGAGGATCATGCCGTCGCCGCCGACGGCCCCGAACACCTCGGCCGATATCCTGGAGCTGTGGCCGTGGATGACGGAGCAGCTCTCGGAGTGGGGCAGGCAGTGGCCGTAGTCGAAGTGCAGGGAGTCGTCCTCGACGAAGAGGGAGCTCCAGCTGGCGGGGACGGGCGCGGGCCCGCCGCGCGAAAGTTCGAAGATCATGGCTTTGTCCTTGGCCGTGCGAGCCCCCTTCATCCCTTTAAACCCTAGTGGAATTCCAGGCACCCCGGCACGTCTATATGCCGCCGTCCACCAATATCGTCTGGCCCGTGACGAACGAAGAGAGGTCGGAAGCCAGGAAGAGCACCGCGTTGGACACCTCCCTCCTGCTCCCCAGCCGCCCGAGGGGGGATTCTGACGCGAGCCTCCGTATCTGTTCCTTCGCGTACCAGCGTATCGAGCCCGCGTCTATGTTCCCAGGGGCGACGGCGTTCACCCTGACCCTGGGGGCGTACATGCGCGCCAGGCTCTTCGTGACGGCTATGAGGGCGGCCTTCGCGGCGGTGTACGGCAGACCTTCCGTGTGGCCCGTCACCCCCGCTGCGGAAGAGAAGTTGACTATGCTCCCTCCCCTCCCCCCGTTCATCAGCGCGGCTGCCTCCCTTGCGCAGTTGAACGACCCCACCACGTCCACCATGTAGACCGAGGTCCAGGCGCGGGGGTCCAGCTCTTCGGGCCTGCCGAACCATATCTCCCTGCTGGAATGGCCGGCGGCGTTGACCAGGATGTCGGGGCGGCGGGAACTCTCCTCCAGCGCGGCGAAGAACCTCTTCACCGCCGCCTCGTCGCCCACGTCGAGCTTCTCGGCCGTGATTCGGAGGCCCCTCCTCCCCTCCAGCTTCTCCGCTTCCTTCTTCCTGCTGTTGTAGGTGGCTATCACCTCCGCCCCCTCCTCCGCCAGCAGCAGCGCGACGTCTGACCCTATGTCGCCGCTCGCGCCCGTCACCACCGCCAGCTTCGAAGAAAGCAACTCTCCCATGCTTGGCGGATGGGCGGGTCCGTCCGTTTATAGAAATTGCGGACCGTTCGAAACTGCCGCAAAGCGGTGCTTCTGGCCCCTTATCTGGCGGAGGAAGTCGAAGACGCCGTCCGAGTGGACCAGCGGTATGCCTTCCGCAGATTCGGAGGGCGCCGGATGGAGGAGCAGCAGCGCCGGAAGGACTTCTCGCCCGGGCTGCGCATGCTGTTCCATCATCTGGACGCACCTTGAGCGCTGCTTGAGCGCCGCCTCCCTGAGCCTGGAGGGGGACGCGCAGTTCCAGTGCTTGCAGTCGAAGGCCACCGCGAAATCCCCCTGCCAGCCCACGACGTCTATCTGCCTTGTCGGACGGCGCAGCCTGACGTTGCTCCTGCACAGGTAACCGCATTCCTCCAGCGCGAAGCGCGCCAGTTCCTCGAAGTCCCTCCAGTCCAGCCGCCGGCAGACCTCGCTGAGCGAAGCCCCGCCGTTCACCAGGAGCCTGGCCAGCCCGACCTTCCCCCCTTGTCCCATGACGAAGTGGCCCTCCCCGGCCGAGACAAGGCCGCTGGCGCTCAGCTCCTCGACCAGCTCGCCGACCACGGTCCTCCCCATGCCCGTCCTCCTGCAGATTTCGTCAATGCCGTTCCTGCCGGCAGAGCATCCGCCGAGGAAGGACAGCAGGTCATGGGTGTTCAATGCCCAGGACCGGGCACAGGCGATGTCCGCGTTTAAGCATATGGGGCAAGGTGGGCGGCATCGGGTCCGTTTGCGGAAGACTCCGGCCGCCTGCAGGATATCACAGACGAGGTCGAAGAAGAGACCGAAGAGGAATGATGTGAGCGCATGGGTGATCGGCAAACCTGCGGGCGGTATGAAACCAAACAGACCACGGCGTATCAATTTCCATGAAACTATGGCTCGCACGCGACGGAGCGATATCGACATGTCGGTTGCCGCGATGCAGCGAAAACCGGAAACATAGAGTTATAAAGCATGCACACGGACACGTACTCCCAATGGAAAGTTCCGTTTCTGACGTAGTCGAAGAATCCAAATGGACGAGCACTCATACGTGGACCTTCATCTCATTCTCCTTCGGCATGCTGCTGGAGTCGTACATATACGGACTTGGGGCTTTCGCTCCCTACTGGTTCAACAACCTCCCGAAACTGCTCGGGACAGTCGCCCTTGTATGGTCTCCCCTCTTCCTGATATTGGGAATCGCCTTCGCAGGACCAGTTTCTGACAGGCTGGGCCGCAGGCAGACCTTCTTCCTCACTCTGTCGCTCTACGGGATAGGGGCTATCGGGATGCTCATCAGCAGCGCGTATCCACTCGTGTTGTTCTTTTTGGCCTTGCTGCTGTTCGCAGCAGGCGGCGAAATGAACACCATCATGGCAGCCAACCACGAGATAATGCCGCGAAAGTACAGGAGCAAGACCATGTTCTGGGAGATCAACTTCATCAATGTAGGAGGCGTATTCCTGGCCGTCGTCGGGATAGCTGCGAGCGCGGAGTTCGGATCGCTTCTGTTCTCGCGTGAAATGATAGCTATCACATTCCTCCCTATATTGGTCGTCTTGGTTTACAGCAGGCTCAAGATGCCCGAGTCGGTAAGGTGGCTGGAGGCCAAAGGCAGGAAATCTGAAGCGACTTCGCTTGCGCATAGACTTCTCCCTACCGCGGCAGCTTCGAATCAGCCTTCCAGTGGCACCAGCGCGATCGAGAAAGCCGGTTCAAAGCACCCGTCCTTGGCGCTCAAGATTTTCGTCGTGACCGCGGTGGCGGGCGCGAACGCGGTCGGATATGGATTGATGACCTACTCGCTGGGGTACTTCTACTACTACAGCCAAGTGGCCTACATAATCCTGACAGCTAACGTCGTGGGATTCGCCGTGGGCGCCGTGGTTGCCATAATGGCCGAGAAATGGAGCAGGAAGCTGCTCCTTACCTATTCCATGATAGGCACCTTCATCGTAACCTGGATCATCTATGCGGTGAACTTGGAAACCGCTCTCTTCACTTCCTCGATAACCGTCTTCTACGTCTTCCTCATAATCCTGAACGTATTCGTTGGGGTGGGATACCTGGCCGAGGATACGCTGAAGGGAGAGGTCTGGAAGACATCAAGCAGAGGGACCCTTACGGCGCTCACCCGGTTCATATCGATCGGGGCGGCCATACCGGCCTATTTCATCGGCGTCAGCCTTTCGGAGAACAACTACATCCTCTTCAACGCGCTGGTTTGGACCGTGGGCCTCATTGCAGTGTTCGTCTGGCAATTCAAGGGAATAGAGACAGGGAAGGGCATAAGCATCAAGGTCACCTCCGGCGAAGCTTGAGCTCGCCGTTTTCTTTATTTCATAGACCCAGCGTGTGCTGTCCAAGCCAAGCCGACAGAGCGGTGCGCATGGTACAACCGGCTCAAGGAGAGCCTGAAGAAGCCGGGTTCAAAACCACGGGCGGTAAAGAGCAGTAGGTCGAGGGCTCCTCCGATTCGTGTTCGGCGTAGCGTCCCCTGCCGTTTTCGTGTTCATCGCCACCGGGAGAGGCCATGGCATAGAACGCATGGGCGGGCATATGGTTGCGGAAAAGAAGTCGTCAGGTAATATGCCGGAATTCTTATGTCGCCTGCTCGATTCAACATGGCCGGCAGCAGGAAGCCAAATAACTCCGCGTCGAAAGACGTCTGTCGCATGCCTATCAGCTTGCCTTCGGTCAGCGGGATCAACACCGAAGCGAGGACGCTCATATTCGTCGGTGCGATCATGAACTTCGGCTTTGCGTTCTACTTCGTAGCGCTGCCGGTTTATCTCTCGGTCGCCGGGTTCAGCCCGACCGTCATCGGTCTGCTGCTGGCCGTGGAGGCGGTGATCGGTTTCTCGTTGGCGATTCCTCTGGCGATGCTCTCCGACATCCGCGGAAGGAAGGGTTTCTTCATCCTCGGGATTCTCGCCGCTTCCGTGGCGGGCGCGATTCTCTACTTCACTCTGAACCTCATCCTGATAGTCCTGGCAGCCGCCTTCTCGGGCCTCGCGAACGCTCTGATGAGCGCTCCTGCGCTGGCGCTTTTGGCGGAGAAGGCCACAGACGACAGGTCTAGGAACGACATCTTTACACTCTCTTCTGCCTTCGGAGGAGTTGCTACGGCTCTCGGGGCCCTGATTTCAGGCATCCTCCCCGCGCTCTTCGCGGCCCGCTTCGGCTTCGGCGTCGTAGGCTCGTTCCGCCCGCTCTTTGCGCTCAGCGCGACGCTGGGAATCGTCGGGCTGGTGGTCGTCCAGCTGAAGATACACGAAGCGAGGCGTTCGAAGACGGAGGGCAGCAACGGCGGAGCTGCCACTGGCGGATTCATGAAGATACCACGCAAGTCGCTGCCTGTTGTGATGAGATTCTCCATGCTCGGTCTCATAGGTTTCGGGGCCGGCCTCATCATCCCCCTCTTTCCGCTATGGTTCCACCTTCGCTTTGGCCTTGACATATCGGTTATCGGCCCGCTTTTCAGCGCGATGTTGTTCGTGACGGCTCTGGCCTCCCTGCTGACGCCGTACCTGGCGAGAAGAAGGGGGAGCGTCCTGACCATAGCGCTGACCCAAATATGTTCGATTCCCTTTCTGATTTTGATTCCGTTCTCCGGGAACTACGTCCTGGCCGGTGTCGCGATGGTGGCCCGAAACATGTTGATGAACGTTTCAGGCCCGATACAGCACTCCTATCAGATGGGGGTCATACATCCGGACGAAAGGGCAACGGCATCGAGCATAATCCAGACCTTCGACGCCGTCCCGAGGGCGTTTGCACCCGCGATCGGAGGATACATGTTCTCCCTTGGTCTCCTGGACTTGCCCTTCTTCTTCACTGCGGCGCTTTACACGACTTCTATACTGCTCTTCTACTTTATTTTCAGGGGCGTGAGACCGCTCGATTGAGCACAGGCTCGACCAGGAACCTCTTCGCAGGGGGGGCGCTCCGAATCTCCCGAAGGGGCCGGACCAGCGCTTCCGCGCTGACGCCCATCTCGACGACCTTTCCGAGGTACATTATGCCCAGCCTGTCACCTACACGTTTTGCGAGCGCCAGGTCGTGCGGAAAGAAATGCCGGGCCTGTCGCACAGGTCCCACATGACGTTCAGGACTTCAGCTCTGATGGAGACATCGAGCATGGAAACAGGTTCGTCGAAGTCCGGCTGTACGCAACTTCATGCTCAGGGATAACGTTTCATATGGGAAAGTATAAGAGCGCGACAACGGGGGACGGGAAGCCGGTGGAAAGCCCCCGTGGGTGGCCTGCTGAATTATATCATACGGCGCATCCTGTTCATGGTGCCGGTGCTCTTCGGCGTAACGATGCTCGTTTATTTTGTCGGCAACGCGGCCGGCAACCCGATAAACCTGATCTATCTGAGCCTGCGTCAT
>JAKAPW010000062.1 GCA_021811935.1 archaeon
CCCCTCGAAATCGAGCGTTTCCTCGAAGTGCACGGCCGACCCTGCCGTGGTCGGGATAGAAAAGGAGAAGGGCTCGCAACAGCCAAGGAACGTATGGGGTCGCGTACGGGACAGGCGTATGGGTGGCTAAGAGCGGCGGGGGGCCTGATATGTGGGATCTTGAGCCACCCCTGGAAGGACGGCGGGAAAGGTAGGAAGGGCAGGCGCTTCAGGTGGCCCAAGGCGGAGTACGGATCTCCGAACCACACGCTGCACGTCAGCCCACAAAGGACCTCGTCCGAGCGTCCCGTCTGCGGTGGCAGGCTGGAGCACCCGGCGCGGGCAGGTGCGCGGCATGTGGCGCGGGCTCCGACTCGCTGTTGTCACGATATATTTATAAACGGTATGAGGAAGAACGAAGGATAGGTTCAAAGTGGCTGAAGTTTGTGCTGTCTGCGGCCTGCCCAAGGACCTTTGCGTCTGTAGGGAGCTCGAGAAGCAACAGGCCCGCATAGTCGTCCGCCTTGAAATGCGCCGCTTCAGGAAGCCGACAACGCTCGTCGAGGGCATCGACGCCAAGCGCATAGACCAGGAGCAGCTGGTGAAGACGATGAAGAGAAGGCTGGCCTGCGGAGGCTCCGCGAAGGAAGGGACGCTCGTCCTTCAGGGAGACCAGAGGCAGAAGGCGAAGGAGATTCTTGTAAAAGAGGGCTTCGATGGCGAGAGCATAGAGGTCCAGTGAGGTTGTCGGAGGACGTCAGGGTCAGGAGGAAGCTCTTCCGAAGGCCTCTCTGTCCCAAGTGCCTTTCCCCGTTGAAGTCGGCGGGGCCGCTTTCCGGCTGGGCTACGCCGGCGGAGTACGTCTGCCCGAAGTGCGGCTACAGGGGCTACCTGTCGGTTGAACAGGCCGATTGAAATGAAGGCCCAGCGAGGCCTGCGGGACCTGCTGCTCTACGCGGTGGTTGGCTCGGCGCTGGCCATGCTCGCCTTGATGTTCCTTTCCTTCCCGCTGGGTGCCTACGCCTTCAACGACCCCGGCCTGGGGGGGATCAGCCTGGGCCAGCAGGTGCAGGCCCTCCCAGTCTTCCTTCTCGGCGTGGCCCTCCTTGTGCAGCTGCCGGCGCCGCTCACCCTCGGGGAGGTCTTCGTCCTCGTATGGTCGCTGTACCTAACGTTCTTCGTGCTGCTGCTGATGGGGCCCTGGTCCGGGGTCCTCTCGGCGCTCAGGAGGCTCCCGTCCGACAAGAGCCTGTCCATATACTCCAGCGGGGCGCTGACGCTCGCGGTGGTCTTCCCGGCCACCCTGGTGCTTGCGGCCCTGATGGAGGCGGCGCTGAGCTACGCCGGCGTCCCCGTGGGCGGGCTGACGCAGTCCGACCCCCGGAGCTTCTTCTACGACCTCACGCTCGCCCCGCTGATCGAGGAGGTGGGCTTCAGGGTGAGCTTCGTCGGCCTGGCGTCGCTGGCGATAGCGTGGGGGGCAACCAGGAAGGCGGGGAGCCTGCGGGCGCTGTGGCATCCGTCCAGGGCCCTGAGCGAGGCTGGCGTGCAGCCCTGGAGGAGCGGCCTGCTCTACGCTTCCGTGGCCGTGAGCGCGCTTGCGTTCGGCGGCGCGCACGTGCTCTATGGGGGCGGGTGGGAGGCGGGCAAGGTCATCAGCGCCACCGTCGTCGGCGCCATCCTGGCGGTGGTCTACTACACGCACGGCCTCCCCGCGGCCGTGATGCTGCACTGGAGCTTCGACTACTTCCAGGCGGCCTACCAGTACTTCGACCAGGTCCGGGGGCTCCCCGGCATATCGACCGTCACCGCAGTCGGCCCCCTTGCCTCGTACACGCAGACGTACGTCATCTACGCCGTGATATTCAGCGCGGTGATGAGCTACCTGTACGCCGCCCTGGTCATAATACGCCCCGCGGCCGCCCGCAGAAGCGCATTTAAGGGAGGCGAGGCCGAACCGGCGCCGGTGCATGCGGTTGGCGGTAATGGGCAAGTCGGAATTCCTGAAGCTCCAGGACAGATACAGCGTGGTAGACCCGTTCGAGTCCTACCTGATGGACGGAGACGGCTACGTCCTCACCGTCAGGGACGAAACCACGATCAACTACCTTGAGCACATCAACATGGTCTCCAAGGAGATCGTGTTCGTCCCGCCCGACTTCGTCGCGCACCTGACGGCGAAGAGCGCCTTCGGCAGGATGGGGCTTTCCTTCCTCAACTCCGCCAAGGTCCACAGCGGCTTCGTCGGCAGGCTCGCGCTCGAAATAGTCAACTTGAACAACAACAGGAAGCCGATAACCATCAGGCGGAGCGACCCCTTCATGCACTTCGAGCTGATTTCGAGGGAGGGGCCGCCCGAGCCCTACCACGGCAGGTACATGTTCCAGTTCATGAACGACGCGGAGGTGGCCAGATACATGGAGACGATAGAGGCCAACTTCTCCAGCGCGTACCGGGTGGGGGAGATAAGGGAAGTGGCCAGGGCCAGGCTGACCCAGTCCGAAGAGCTGGAGCCCTGACTACCGGGATTCCTGGGCCATCGGTTCCTGTATCTTCAGCGCCGTCTTGAGCCCCTTGTACCTGTTGCGTATGGTGACTTCGGTGACCCCGGCTGCCTCGGCTATGTCCTTCTGCGTCTTGCTTTCGCCCTCAAGGACGCATGCCACATAGAGGGCCGCCGCCGCCAGCCCCATCGGGTCCTTGCCGGCGCTGCTCCTGGACTCTATGGCGCGCCTCAATATGTCCACGGCCTTTCTCTTGGTCTTCTCTCCGAGCCCCGCCCTGCTGGCTATCCTGGAGATGTTCTTTATCGGGTCCATGATGGGCATCCGTATGTCCAACTCCCTCAGCAGCAGCCTGTAGCACCTGGCGATGTCCTTCTTCTTGACGCTGCTCGCGGCCGTGACGTCCTTGAGCGTCCTGGGCGTCTCGGTCGCCCTGCAGGCGGCGTAGACGGACGCGGCGATGAGGGCGCTGATGCTCCTTCCCCTGACGAGCCCCCTCTCCAGGGCCTTCCTGTATATGTAGGCCGCCCGCTCGACCACCACGTCAGAGATGCTGAGCTTGTCCGCGAGCCTGTCCAGCTCGCTGAATGCCTGCCGCAGGTTCCTGTCGACTGGCTCATGGACCTGGCTCCTGCCATCCCACGTCCTCAGCCTGTCCATGGTCGTCCTGACGCTGGAGGAGAGCGACTTCCCGGAGGCGTCCCTGTCCTCGGGGCCGATCACCGTGGCCAGCCCCATGTCGTGCATGGCGAGGGACATGGGTATGCCCGTCCTGCTTCTGTCGTCCTTCTCCTCCTTCGAGAAGGCGCGCCATTCGGGACCCGTCTCCTCTATGCGCTCCTTCACCACGTAGCCGCAGTAGCCGCAGACCATCTCGCCGCTGGCGGGGTCGACCACCATCGGTCCGCGACCGCATCTTGGGCATCTCTCCGACATGGAGCCGCCTTCGCGATTGTGGGAATCTTTGCGAGAAATCATACTAAACACAGGAAAAATATATCCTGTATATTCGCTTATATGATAGCTATTTAAACGTTGCTGAACAAGGTCCGTTGGGTCTGCGGTTGATGGCCCTGAGAATGGTTCCTATGAAAATCGAGTTGGCGAACGTTCGATTCTGTAGCCCCGCTTGCGTCCTTGCTCGCGAACGCACCGAACTTCCACCCGTGCTTTCTGTGGAATCATCACATCCTGTCCTTCAAGAAAGCTTATGTGGCACTCCGCCCCAAGACGGCACGTGACTGACATCTATAACCTCGTCTGCATGCAGGCGGCTTCGAAATGGATAGGAGACGTAAGGAACGCGCGGGCCATAATCAAGGAGAACACGGTCAGACAACTCCAGATGCTCGACATGCTGCCCTACGGGGCGGCCCCCCTCGGCGAATACCCCAAGATAGTGGTCTACCCCGAATTCTCGCTCCAGGGCATACCGTGCATGTCGTGGGAAGGGGACAACGTGTTCAGGTGGCTCCAGGGGGTCTCGGAGGAGATCCCGGGCGTCACCACCGACGAGTTCGCCAGGAAGAGCGTCGAGAAGGACTGCTACCAGCAGGCTGTGCTGTGGGAGAGGGACCCCTCCCTGGGCGACGACGTCTTCTTCGAAAGCGCGTTCATAACGGACCCCAAGGGGAAGGTCGCCCTGGTCAGGCGCAGGCTGATACTGGGGATGCCGGGGGTGACCACCACCTGCGACGTCTACGACGAATACGTCAAAAAGTACGGCCCCGACCCGGTCGACGCCCTCTTCCCAGTCCTGGAGACGCCCTACGGCGTCCTGGGGCCCATAATATGCTGCGAAATGAGCACCCCGGAGATAGCCAGGGCGCTCGTGCTGAACGGCGCGGAGGTACTGCTGCACAGCACGTCCGAGCCTCACCCCCACAACAACACGCTCATCCAGCAGAAGCACTTCCGCGACATGCAGCGGCCGGTAAGGGCGTCCGACAACACCGTCTACCTTGCCTCGTGCAACATAGGCAGGACCACCTCTGACGCAGGCGTCCCGGAGTTCAGAGACAGGGGGTGCAGCGAAATACTGGACTGGCACGGGAACAGGCTCGCCAGGATAGACGGGCCCGGGGAGGCGATCGCCACGGCCCCGATGGACATAGACGCGCTGCGGAGGGCCAGGATGAAGTCCCTCTTCGGCGGGCTGAGGACGGAGGTCTTCGCCCCCGTCTTCCTGACCAGGACGGCCTGGCCGCTGAACAGGAAGGTCAGGGACCAGCGTCAGAGGGCGGAGCTGGTGGCCGAAGTCCAGAGGAGTCTCCTGGCCCGCAAGGCGATGCGCCCCCCGTAGGGGTGGCCCCCCGCTGCGGGCGTCCGGAAGCGGAGGGATGGCCGTCGCTGCGGCCCGGATCTGACAGGGCATTGTCGAACTTGGCCCTGAAACCCTCCGTATATCGCAGCAGGTACTCCCGGAGCTTCCTTCTGTCGGCATCCCGCATGAGGCTTTCCAACACATCCTTTCCTGGCAGGTCGCCGAAATAGACGAGATCTATCAGCGTCTTCTCGGCGTCGGAGACGGGCAGGAAGATGTCGCCATAGGCGATGTAATCGAAGCCGAAGAAGTGCTCCGGCTTTATGCGGCGCACGACTGCCGTGCTTCCCATGATGTCTCTGACGCCGGGCCTGACCTTGGACGCGCTGACTATCACCACATTCGTCTCCTGTTCCCAGAGGTTCCGCAGGCTGAGGGCTTCCTGCAACCCGAGGTAGGCCGGCCTGAACGCGAAGACGCCCACCACGGGGTCGTCCGTCACGCTGTACCATCCCTTCGTTATCCTCTTCGCCTCCCCTCTCTTTTCCATGTTGTGCAGCAGGAGCGAGGCGTACCGGCCGTCGCCCACCAGCAGTTCCACGTCCTTTGCCCTGAAGGCGGGGGTGGTCCGGATGAAGGCCCTGACCTTGCCCACGTGGACTACCTTGCCCAACCACTGATCGCCTCCATCATGTCGTCCACGGCGGGTGCGGTCCCCATCATGATCACCGCCCTCAAGATGTTCTCATCCACCGGCCTCCCCGCTTCTCCGAGGAACTCCCTGAGCCTGCCCGCTACCTTGTCCCGTTTTTCCACCGAGTTGACCAGGAAATATATGTCATAGAGGTCCCTGACCTTCCTTCTCCCCCTGTAGGCGGCTATCTTCTCCAAGATCAGGTCCTCGGGAGACAGCGTCCTCACCAGCATGAAACTGCCGTCGAGCATCTCGTATTGCCTGACCACGTACTCCTTCCTCGCCTCTGTGACTGCTTCGAACCTGACCTCCGCGCCCGCGTAGGCGAACTTGACATAGACCGAGTTCTGGGTTTCCTTGAATTTCATCGGGACCAGCCCCCTTGCGCGGAGGCCCCGCACGAAGGCCTCCAGCCGCCGGGCCTCCTGGTGGGGAATGAACGCGTCTATGTCTTCCGAAAACCTGTTCCCACGGTAGCAACGCCAAATCGCGGTCCCTCCATGCAGCACCGACTCCGGGAAGCTGGCATAGACCTGCAAGACGAGGAGGTCCTGTGCCGCCGCTACGTCCCTGTGAAGCTTCTTTCTGAGTTTGAGGGCGAGCGGTATCGCGGGCACGGACATGAATCAGCCATTCATATATATAAGCATAAGTTTGGTTGATTGTCGGACCCTCGTCGCGCCCAACCGGAGGAACCGACAGGCACATGATGCCGTCCGGGGCGCCGGCCATCACTTTTCAACAGACGGGGGCCGTCCTCTCCGGTGTGGCCGGAGGTCCTACCGGTTCCCCGTCCTCAGGACGGGAAGACCGGCGAACATCGCCGCCGCCAGGACGACGAAAAGGACGCCGGTGGTGACCATGACGGCCTCGGGACCGACCGCGAGCGCGGCGAACCCCTGCGCCAGCCCGGAGAAGCCCATCACGCCTCCCGTGAAGAAGAAGGTGACGCCTGCCACGCGGCCGCGCATCTCCGCCCTGGACAGAGACTGGGTGCTCGACTGGATGAGCGACATGAACATGGCCTGCGTCCCCCCCACGGAGAACGCCGCAGCATACGCCAGGAGCGGCGTCCCCGTGAGCGCCAACGCGGACAGCGTCGCGCCGCTCAGGACAGCGGTCGCCAGGAGGAGCTGCTTCTCGTTGACGCTGCGCGCGAATCTGGCCAGGGCCACGGAGCACACTATCGAGCCGAGGCCTATCGCGGTCAGGAGGGCGCCGTACACCCGTTCCCCTTCCCCGAGCGACGACGCGGAGAAGGCGGGCAGCAGGCCGGTGAACGCCATCGTCAGCGAGCAGTGCAGCCCGACGAGCAGTATCAGCGCCCCTATCGTCTTCTCGCCGCGGATGTAGCCCAGCCCGCCGGCGAACCCAAGGCGTCCGCCTTCGGGGGGCCGTCCATGCGGCGCCTTCCCGCCCGCGACCTCCGCCCGGATCTTGATCCTGAAGGCCTGTAGCAGCGAAAGGCAGTACATCAGGACTAGGGCCATGAGGGCGGGCGACGTGCCGTAGGCGGCCAGCAGCACGGTGGTTATGGCCGGACCGACGAACTCCGCCCCCTGCGAGGCCACCCTGATCCACGAGTAGGCGCTCAGGAGGCCGGCCTCCTCGCCGACGATGCCCGGCACCAGCGAAGTCCGGGCCGGGGCTTCCAGAGTGAACGACAGACCGGCCGCCAGCGCCAGCGCCAGCGACATCCCTAGATTGAACGCGCCCAGCACGCTCGCGACCAGGGCGGCGAGGCTCACCATGGCGCCGGACGCGGCTCCGGCCTTGATCAGGGAGCGCTTGTCCATCCTGTCCGCCAGCGCGCCTATCGCGGGGGCGAGCAGCAGGGGAGGGGCGAATCCCAGGAACGCGACGAGCGCGGAGCCGAGGACCGAGTCCGTGAACGCGTAACTCATCCATCCGGAGACCACCATGACGGAAAAGCGGGCAGAGCTTATCGCGAGGTTCTCCCCCCACAGCCAGCGGTAGCCAGGCACTTCGAACGCCCGAAGGGCTGTCGACCTGAACTGCAGGACCTATCTCCTTCCGTGCGAGCCGGTCGGTCAGGGCGCAGCCAATTTATAGTTAGCCGCCCTCGGTCGGAAGGCCTTGGGTGTCGGACGATGGCCTGCCCGCCGCGGGG
>JAKAPW010000063.1 GCA_021811935.1 archaeon
GTCCCTGATGGAGCTGAAGCGGGCGGCCGACCCCAGGACGCTCAGGGAGAGGCTTCTCAAGCAGATCGCCCACGAGGTGGGGGACCTGGTCGGCCTGGGCCACTGCTCCAACCCGCTCTGCATCATGGCCTTCTCCGAGGACCCCTCCCAGCTGGACGCGAAGCTGCCCACCCTGTGCGCCGACTGCGGCGCGAGGCTTGCGTCGCGCTGACTTTCCGAAAAGGTTGTTATATTCGCCCGTCCGACAGGATTCGCGTTTGAGGAGCAGAGCCTACGCCCTCCCGGTCCTGTTCACCGGCCTGGCCCAGATCACGGCCATCCTGTTCGCCTACCAACTCTCCCCGCTGCTGGGCGCGGTCTCCTTCCAGCCTGTCAGCGGCCAGCCCGTCGCCAACGCGCTGATCTTCCTCCTCCTGCCCGTGGCGGGGACGCTCGCGTACCTCAGGGTGCGGAAGCGGAAGCACGTCAAGGCCTTCTACGCGGCCATGGAGTCGCTCCTCGTCTTCTTCCTGACCCTCCTGATACTCTCCTTCAGCTACCTGCCCGCGCCGCTCTCCCTGGCCGCGGCCGCCGCAGTCGGGCTGTTCGGGTTCGTCTCCATCAGCAGGGACATGCGCTTCTCCAAGGCGGTGGTGGCCCTCCTCATGAGCAGCGAGGCGGGCGCCTACCTGGCCATAATACTGCCCGCTCCGATGGTCTACCTCGTCTTCCTCTTCTTCGCGCTCTACGACGTGGTCGCAGTCTTCAAGGGGCCGCTGAAGCGGTTGATAGAGGAGCCCGGCTTCGCCATGCTGAGCATGGAGTTCGGCTCGCTGACGATGGGCATGGGGGACGAGATATTCTACTCCATGGTCCCCGCCACCGCCCTGCTGCTCGGCGGCATCTACCCCGCGCTGCTGTCGGCCCTTATAATCGACCTGGGGATGGTGGCCACGCTCGTCCTCCTGGAGAGGAGGAAGGCCCTTCCGGGCCTGACCATACCCCTACTCCTTTCCCTCGTCTACCTTCTCTTCTTTGTCCGCTGACTTCTTCTTCGGCCGCTTCTCCGTCCCGCTCCCGAGCTCCTTCACGGGCTTCCCCGCGTTCTTCAGCAGCTTGTCCGCCTCGGGCGGGTCGGCCAGGTAGGTGTACAGCCTCGACCTGGTCTTCACCTTCAGCTTCACCGTCTCCGGCGAGCGGACCACCCTGACCTCCTCGGCCTTCTCCATCAGCCTCTTGAACGTCTTCGAATCGAATATCTGCTGCGGCATTTCGGCTGTGCAAGGGACCGGTATGGATATAACCGTTGCCCGGTCAGTTCAGTATGTTCCAGGTTATCTTCGCCTGGAAGATCATGCCTTCCGGCGACTCGGACCTGTGCAGCACGCGCAGGGGCATCCCGTTCTTCTCCAGGTATCCCATGAAGGCCAGCAGCCAGGCGGAGTCGGGGAAGGCGAGGTCCCTCTCCGCCAGCTCGATCGTCATCATCTTCGTCACGTCGTCGTAGCGCACCTTCCCCCTGTCGGCCAGGGAAGCCTCGACGAGCTCCGCCCAGGCAGGCAGCGCCGCTTCGGGGGAGAGGGTGAAGACGTGGCTCGGGACGCCGGAGGCGACCCGCTCGTAGAACTCCACCGCGAGCCTGCGCAGCTCCTGCTCCCCCATCACGCTCGCGACCGAGCGGACCAGAAAGGGCAGCAGCGCCCTGTCCCCCATCATGCCCGGGAACTCGGTCGCCAGGCCGTGGTCGCTGGCCCTGAGGTAGCGGGAAAGGTCGAGGGCGGACTCCCAGCACGGCTGGAAGAGGCCCAGGTCGAGCAGCCCGGCCATGTCCGGGAAGGCCATCACCATCGCGCTCCCCGTGCTGCCGTTCCCGACGAAGACGACGGACCTGTCGACGATGAATATGTTCTTCCCCTCCGACACCCTGCCCACCCTGACGGGGTAGGGCAGGTCCAGCTGCCCCCTGAGGCACTCCTCCTCCCTGTATGATGCGACCACCTCCACCTCGCAGTCCGCCACACCCAGCGCGGCCATCTCCTTCCTGTACCTCTGCAGCATCGACAGCCCCTGGGCGTCCACCATGGCGTGGAAGCTGAACTGCGCCTGCGCCACGAGCTCCCCGAGCTTGATCACGGCGTCCTGGGCGACATAGATGTTGTACCTCCCCTCCGCCAGGGAGCGCCCCTGCAGCCCGTCCTGGCGCATCTTCTTTATCTTGGCTATGGCCCCCTTGACCTCCCTGACCCGGCGCTCCTCCTGCTTTATCGTGTCCCCGAACGCCTCCTCTATGTCGACGGGTATGCACCTGAGCGGGTTGTCCCGCAGCCTCACCAGCCCCTTCGCGGACAGGCTCTTCGCCGTGGCGTACGCCTTCGTCCTGGGCACCCCGGACTCGTACGCCAGGTCCCTGACCAGGAGCGACCCTCCCCTCAGCGACGAAACGTAGACCCTGGCCTCGTACTCGGTCAGCCCCAGCTCGCGGAGGACGTCCATTGTGGGCCTGTCTACCTGGCGCAACGCCAATGCATCGCCCCCGGAGCAATGAAGACCGAGTGTGCAGTTTCGTTTACAATCAGCTCAAATCTGTCACCGGCGGGTCTGTGACCGCGGTTACAGCACCCCCCGGTCACACCACCGATAATACCGCGGGTCGCAAACCACCGGCAGGTGCAACCACGATGTCCGAATTCATGAAAAGATGGTCTTCGCCCAACTCACAGACCTTCGGTGAAAAGGTACGCGAGGCGGTCAAGCCGTCCGGTCCTCTCAAGCCGAGGATAGACGCGGCCGTCCGCAGCATACACATACAGATATCGAAGCTGGACGCCACGAGCAACAGGCTCAAGGAGAGGGACGGGTCTCTCTTCAACAAGGTGGTCGGCTCAATACAGAAGCACGATACACAGCACGCTTCGGTCTACGCAAACGAACTCGCAGAGATAAGGAAGATGAACCAGCTGGTCTCAGGCGCCAAGATAGCGCTGGAGCAGATAGTCCTCAGGCTGAGCACCGCCACCGAGCTGGGTGACATAGTGGTCACCCTGGCCCCTGCCATGTCCGTCATACGCAACGTAAAGTCGGGGCTGGTGGGAGTGATGCCCGAGGCGGAGCAGGAGATCAGCGAAATCAACAACGTCCTGAGCAGCATACTGGTCGACGCCGGCCAGCTGGGCGGACTGACGCTGAACTTCGAAGCGGCCAACGAGGACGCGGAGAAGATACTGGGAGAGGCGTCCGCCGTCGCAGAGCAGCGCATGAAGGACAAGTTCCCGGACCTCCCGTCTCTGGGGACGCCGGAAGCGCAGGACTACACGCAGCAGTAGGGGGAGCCCGCACGCCAGGGCGACGGCGGCTCTCCTCTTTTGTTTTTATCTTTTAATTGAATTGTTAAGATATATGGACAACGATGGGGTATATTCTGCTGAAGGAGATGTCTCTTGATCGGGCTGCCGCTGGTGATGGTTTGAAGATAGCCGTCTGGCATGGCTCCAGGGAACGGGAGGGGGCGAAGGGCAGGGTAGCGGACGCTATAAGGAAGCTCGAGCTCCACCGCAGGGAGATGGTGACGCTCCGGGGAAGGATGCAGGACAGGAGCTCCCGCATGCTGGAAGGCGTGATAGCCTCGCTGCAGAAGAAGGAGAGGGAGAGGGCCACGCTGTACGCGAGCGAAAACGTGGAGATCAAGAAGATAATCAGGGTGCTGAAGACGGCCGAGCTGGCGCTGACCCAGGTCATACTCAGGCTGGAGAGCATAAAGGACGTCGGCGACGCGATGAGCCAGATGGAGCAGGCCTTTGGCGTCATAAGGGGGATGGGGAAGGCGCTGTCCGGCCTGTATTCGGAGATGAGCAACATACAGAACAGCATACAGAACACGCTGACGAACACGATGTCGGAGCTGGGCCACGTGGCCCCCGACCTGACCATAGACGTCCAGACGTCCAGCGGGGAGGAGATAGTCCAGGAGGCCATGAGGTTCGTCGAGGCGAAGTTCGAGGGGCGGGAGGCCGAGGAGCCGCGCCCCAGGCAGGAGCTCTTCGAAAGGGCGGCGGAGCTGCTGGGGGCGGAGGAGGAGGAGCGGGCCGCCCTGACGGTGGCGGCGGCGTCGGGCCCGGCCCTGGAGGAGGCGGTGAGTAGCTATATAACGAGGGCCGGCAGACTGGACGTCTATGAGGCAGCGACCGCGATCGGCGAGCCGGTCGACAGCGTGGAGAGGGCTGTCATCAAGCTTGTCTCCGAGGGAAAGCTGAAGCTTCCCGAGCAGGGTGAGCAGATTTGAGCGAGTCAGCGGCGAAGGAGCTCGAAGAGGCGGCGAGCAGGTACGCCGCCGAGGCGATAAAGGCGGACAGCCAGGGGAGCTACGGCACGGCGATCAACCTGTACCAGAAGGCCATATCCACCATGATGAGGCTGGTCCAGCTCTACCCCGAATACAAGCTCAACCAGCTCTACCTCCAGAGGGCCATGACGTACCAGGAGAGGATAAAGTCCCTCCAGTCGGCGAGGGGGGTCCCCCAGCAGGACGGCCCCCAGGCAGAGGTGCGCAAGACGAACGTGGCGGAGGGCCCCATGGTGGAGACGCTGAAGGCGTCGTACGACGACCTGGTGGTGAAGGAGAAGCCCGACGTGAGGATAGACGAGGTGGTCGGGCTGGAGGACGCGAAGAGGGCGCTGAAGGAGGCCATAATCTTCCCCTACAAGAGGCCCGACCTCTTTCCCCTCGGCTGGCCCAGGGGCATACTGCTCTACGGGCCGCCGGGCTGCGGCAAGACCATGCTCGCCGCCGCCACCGCCGCCGAGATAGACGGCTACTTCATGACGGTCGACGCCGCCAGCATAATGAGCAAGTGGCTGGGCGAGGCGGAGCGGAACGTCTCCAAGCTGTTCAACACCGCCAGGAAGCTGACGGACCAGGGGCAGCCCGCCCTGATATTCATCGACGAGGTCGACTCCCTGCTGGGCGTCAGGAACCAGGAGGTGGGCGGCGAGATAAGGGTCCGGAACCAGTTCCTAAAGGAGATGGACGGGGTGATGGACAAGGGGCACAAGCGCCCCCTCTACGTCCTCGCGGCGACAAACAAGCCGTGGCAGCTCGACACGCCGTTCCTGAGGAGGTTCGAGAAGAGGATCTACGTCTCCCTCCCCGACACGGCGGCGAGGAAGTTCATGTTCGAGCAGTACACCAAGCCGCTGAGGCTGGACACGGCCGTGTCGCTGACGGAGCTGGGGCGCATCGCGGAGAACTACTCCGGGAGCGACATCAAGGACATATGCCAGTCCGTCCAGCTGAGGGTGGTCTCGGAGCTCTTCGAGGCGGGCGGCGCCCTGGACCCGAGCACGAAGACGCGGCAGATAACCATGGCGGACTTCAAGGAGGTCTTCAGGGCCAGGAAGCCCAGCGTCCCGCGCGAGGCCCTTAAGGCGTTCATAACCTGGAGCGAGAACTACAAGGCGCTCTGACTCGGCTCACGGGGTCAGCCTGACGCTGTCCCTGGGGTAGAGCACCGCCTCCCGTATGTTGGCGCTGCCCGTGACCTCCATGACCAGCCTGTCCACGCCGAAGCCCCACCCCGCGTGGCGGGGCATCCCCCAGTCGAAGGCCTTCAGGTGCTCCTCGAAGCCGGCCGGGTCCAGCCCCTTCGCGGCGAGCCGCGCCTCCAGCGCCTTCCTGTCCGAGACCCTCTCCCCGCCGGAGGCCAGCTCCAGGGCGCCGTGCATCAGGTCGAAGGACTCGGAGAGCGACGGGTCGCGCTCGTTCGGCATGATGTAGAAGGGCTTGGCGTCGGAGGGCCAGTCCGTCAGGAAGTAGTAGCCGGGGTGCCTCCTGGCCAGCGCCTTGAGCGCCTCCGCGTCGAGGTCCTCGCCGAACTTCACGGCCACCCCGCCTTCGTTCGCTTCCTCCAGCGCCCGCCCGTAGGTCACCACCGGGAAATCATAGTCCGGCACCTCGGCCCCGACCCCGAGCTTCCCGAAGTCGCCCGCGTTCTCCGATGCCAGTCGGCCGAGCGCCCCCTTGAGCATCCCCTCCAGCTCCTCCATCGCCTCCCGCTTCCCGAACGCCGCGGCCTCGATGTCCAGGCTCAGGAACTCGTTCAGGTGGCGCGTCGTATGCATCTTCTCCGCGCGGAAGTACGGCCCTATCTCGTACACCCTCTCCAGGGAGAGGGTCAGCTGCTCCTTGTAGAGCTGGGGGCTCTGCGCGAGGCACGCCTCCCTGCCGAAGTATCCCAGCCTGAACAGCTCCGCCCCGCCCTCCGCGGCCGCCCCTATCAGCCTGGGCGTGTGGACTTCGAAGAAGCCGCGCGACTCCAGGTATTCCCTGCAGGCACGGAGGAAGGACGCCTTTATCGAAAATATCGCGGCCACCTTCGGGTTCCTCAGGTCCAGCGGCCTCGCGTCCAGCCGGACGTCCAGCCCCGACTCCACCCTCCCGGTCGGGTCCAGCGGCAGGGGGTGCTCCGCCCTCCCCAAGACCCGCATGCCGCCCGCGGAGACCTCGATGGGCAGGGTCCTGGACCTGCTCTTCTTCGCCCTGCCGGACACCAGCACGTAGCTCTGCCTGGGCACCGTGGCCGCCTCGTCGAAGGCTGCAGCCCCCAGCTCCGACCTGTTGAAGACCATCTGCGCCACGCCCGTCCGGTCCCTGAGAGTCATGAAAAGGAGCGAACCGAGGACCCTCTGGTCCTCCACCCAGCCATGCATCTCCACCTCCTTCCCTTCCTGGATGGAAGGGAGGTCGGCCGCGCGGACGGGGTCTTCACTTCTCAAAGCGCACTACCAGGTCTATGTTGCGGGTCTCCTTGACTATCCGCTTCACCTTGTCGAGGTCGACGGGGAACCTGGGCGACCTCTTCCCCGGGATTATCACCTTCATTATCTTCGAGCCGTCGGGGAGCCAGACCGTGTTCATCGTCATTATCTTGGCCGGGAAGACGAGGCTCTCCGTGAACCGCCTGTCGTCGCTCTCCGCCTCGCTGAGCCAGACCCTCCTGGAGAGCGCGCCCTCCAGCTCCCTGGGGAACGAGGAGTTGCCCCTGATCGCCGACATGTCCCCCTGCCCCAGCAGCAGGACGATGTCGCCGTCTATCTCCAGCGCCCTCTTCAGCGTGAGCTTCTCCAGGAGCGGCAGCCTGCCCCCTAGCTTCGCGAGCATGAACGATATGTCGACGTCGGAGCGAGAGAGTTCCCCCTCCCTTAGCTTTGCCTCACATTTTGGACAAAGCACGCCCACCTTGGCGTCAAAGCCGCAAATTGGGAGTCTCAATCTGAGAATCTCTACACCCGTCGTCGAAACGCGTACGACGCCGGTTTAAAAATCTAATGCAGGAGCCCGGAGGTTCGCGTCTAC
>JAKAPW010000064.1:0-1443 GCA_021811935.1 archaeon
CGGTCCTGGGGGCAGCCCGTCCCGGATGCGAAATCGATCCCGGTCACCCCCGAGACGGTCGAGCCCGTCGCGCCGAGGGTGCCCAGATAGTTCTTCGAGGCCACGAAGACGACCGCGCCGTCCGAGCCGTTGGCGATGGAGGAGGACGAGATAGGGATGAAGCCGATGCTGGATGAGGAGTCCATGAACTGAGCGCCGCTCGTAATAGAAGATACGGTGAAGGATTTGCCCTGGTCCCAATTGGTGAAGGCCGATTGCTTGTAATATATCGTCAGGTTGCCCGAATTCGCCCCGCTGGCCAGGAAGACCATGGAGAAGTTGATCGACCCCACGGTGAAGTCCATTTCATACTGGTCGCCCGAGGTCATGGTGGTCGCGCGGAACGACGACGTTCCGTTCACGAAGACCAGGGCCTGATACATGTTGGTCGGGTCGTCCGCGGTCTGGACGCCGGCGGTCGTGTTGTCGAAGGTCAGGCGCGCGGGCGGCGGGCAGGCCCCGCTGCAGGCGGAACTGTCTGTCCCGGCCAGGTTGGACGTGGACGATTTGAACGCTACAGCAACGGTCCCCCAGACGGAACCGCTGGTGCAGCCACCGAAGGTTTCCGAATATCCTCCGACCTTCACAGTCGTCATCCTGGCCACCGCTGCGGCGCCGGTCGTACTGAAGGTCGGAGGCGCAAGGACAAGGTCGAACGTACCGGACCCGGCGCTGATGGACGAGGTGCAAAGGTCCTGCACCGCTGCGGCGACGATCAGGTCGTCTGGGTTGGCGACCGTGATGGAGGCCGATGGGTTTCCGGTCGGCCCGGTGTTGGTGGCTGTGACGTCAACAGTGGCAGAAGAACCGACAACGGCCAAAGCCATCACAGTCCAGCCGGCCAAACTACCGCTCAGTGTAACCGTTACGTTGTCGCTTGGAATCGAGTTTGCCGACGAAGCATACCAGACCTCCAGGTCGTCCGCGGTGGTCGTGACGCCTTGGGCTCTGGTCCACGCCAGCGAATTGTTGTCCGTCACACCGCTTACGCTGGTTGTGGAGGCACTTGTAGCCACTACGACCACGAGAACCACGTTGGTGGCGCTTCCTGTCTTCGTGGCGAAGGATACGGAGGTTGTTGTCGTCAGGGCGGATACGTTGGAAAACCCGGTCCCCGCCACCCCCTGGAAGGCCTGCGCGGGCTGGACGCCGGGCAGGACCCCCAGGCCGATGAGGGTGAGTATCACCGCGGCGAGCACCTTGAGCCGTTTCATTCCGGTCCCCATCGGGCCGCGTCTCTCCGGGGTGGACAAGTCAGGGCACCCCCTCCACGAGTTCCCGGAGGCTGCCCCTGCCGAAGTAGAACGCCAGGGTTGCGACGTAGAAGCCGACGAAGAGGGCGTACCCTATCCATCCGTGCACGTCCCAAAAGAAGGGCCAGTTCCCCACGTAGCCCGCCCACGA
>JAKAPW010000064.1:1453-7304 GCA_021811935.1 archaeon
GGTGGGGCCGACGGCCGCCCGCAGATCCATGTGCATCAGCCCGACCATCAGCAGGAAGATCCCCGCCGCTGGGAGGAAGGAGCACGCCGCGGTGACGTCCACCGTCATGGGGTTGCCCGCCTGGCCGACGAAGGATATCGTCTGGAGGCCGGTCGACGCGGGGACGGACAGGAGCGCCAGCAGCGGCCGGCTCAGCAGTACCGCGAGCCTAGCGAAGCCGTCGCCCAGAAGGCTCTGCAGCGGTCCGGCGGGAACCACCGCCGCCGCGTAGAGGGCCAGGTACTTCAGGAGGGTGAGGCAGGACGAAGGGAAGAACAGGATGAAGAGCCCGAACCAGGCGGACAGCAGGGACACACCGGCCACCACAGCGCCGGGGACCGGCAGGGAGAGGTGTGCCATGCCGAGCGGGCCGAACGCGGCCATGAAGCCAACCGCGCGGGCCCTCGCTTCGCGGCCCGTCCCTGCGGGCGACGCCAGCTCGCGCCCCCTGAGCAGCAGGAAGAGCGCCGCGAGGGCGACCCCTCCGAGCGGATAGGATGGGGGGACCGCGTTGAAATCCCCCGTCCCGATGTAGAACGCCTTCTGGAAGAGGGCCGTGACCTGCGCGGGGTAGAGCGCAACTGAGAAGATCGTCGACGTCGCTGCCCAGGTCAGCAACCTGGAGCGCTGCGCGGTAAGGCCCCATGGCGGCACCGGGCCCATAAGTCGTTTGTGCATAGCTTGTATATAGAAGTTACTAAATTATCTATATATTATACTTGTGGTCACGAGAGGTGGCTGTCGCCACGGCCGCGCCGGCTGCCAGAGGCCTCGCTTCGCATCCCAGGGCCGCCATGGACCTCCTGGCCCTCTCCAGGGAGGCGCGCATCAGGTAGGCCTCCTCCAGCGTGGGGGCGTCCATCCAGGGACGGGCCGGGTAGGCCACCGAAACGTCGGCGGACCTCCTCCTGAGCTCGGCTATCATGTCGAGGACGCCCGAAAGCTGCCCGAGCAGGCTGGTGAGCACGACATAGGAGCCGCCGTGGGCCGGGAGGAGCGGCGCGAGGTCGGCCAGCCTGGCCGAGGAGGCGGGGTCGGGGCGGCCGGCGGCCTTCGCCCAGCCCTCCAGCGTCGCCCTGGCGGCCAGCCTGGCCGCGTGGGAGGAGGGGAGTATGTCCAGGACGGAGCGGACGTCGTCGTAGGGGACGCGGGCGGACCTCAGCACCACTTCGAACGAGGAGGCCATGAGCCGGCGGGTGGCGGGGCCGGAGAGGTGGAGGACCCTCTTCTCCCTGTCGTATATGGTGACCGTCAGGGGGGTGCCCGCGCCGGCCGCCGAGTACAGCAGGTTGACGAACTCCGTGGCGAGCTCGTCGCCCGCGGAGGGGCCCGCCGCCCCGAGCAGGTAGATGACGTGCGCCGCTTCGCCTCCCTCCCTCTGGAACCTCTTGACCATCAGCGTGCCGCTCCTCGCCGTCGCCTTCCAGTCCATCCGCCTGAGGCTGTCGCCAGGGGTGTACTCCCTGGTCTCGGCGTATTCCAGCCCGTCGCCGATGGCCTCCGTCTCTTGCTCCTCCCCCTCCGTCCCGCGCCGGGCCAGCAGCTGCGCCGCCCTGGCGATCGCCGCGACGAAGCGCGGGTAGACCTTCGCCCGGACCTCCAGCCGCAGCGGCCCCTTGACGGAGAAGAGGCCGAAGGCGCAGCGGAGGCTGGCGTCGACTGCGCCGACGTGGTGCTCGCCGATGGAGCCGGGACGGAACGCGAACGTGACGTCCGCCTCCCCCCTCTTCAACGCGAGCGGCGACGCGGTCAGGGCGCCCGTCGGCCGGAACTCCAGGTCCTTCAGCGCGACCACGTGCGAGGACAGCTCCGCGCCCTGCCCCCGGACCAGCCCGACCGAGAAGCCGTCGGGCGTCAGCAGGGCCATGCGCCGGAAGTCCCGGCGCGTCCGGAGGGCGTCCGCCAGCGAGACCACGAGGAACGCCCCCGCCGCGGAGGCGAGCGCCAGCATGAGCGGGTCCAGGAAGAGGAGCCCCAGCCCGAGGGCCGCGGCCAGCGCGAGCAGCGCCCTCCTGCCCCTGTCGGTGGCCGACACCGTCGGGGCGACCGCCGCCGTCATTCCTTCGGGACCGGGACGGACCGGAGGAGGTCGTCCACCATGCCGCCGGGGTCGGCCGCGTCCACGCCGAGCGCTATCCTGTGGCAGAGCACCTCGCGGGCCACCGCCTTCACGTCGTCGGGGAGGACGTAGCCCCTCCCCTCGACCAGGGCCCTGGCCCTGGAGAGCTTGTAGAGCCACACGGTGGCCCTGGGGCTCGGTCCCATCCTGACGCCCGGGTTGGACCTGAGAGTCCTGACCAGGTCCACCACGTACTCCTTCAGCTTGTCGGAGGCGGTCACCTTCCGCGCCGCCTCCATCAGCGTCTCCAGCTCCCCGGCCCTGACGCCCGCCGTCACGTCCTTACTTTCGATGGAGTCTATGCCGGAGATTATCTCCTTCTCCTCCGCGTCCGTCGGGTAGCCCGTCTCCACCCTCATGGCGAACCTGTCCACCTGTACCTCGGTCAGCGGGTAGGTGCCGGAGGAGCCGGCGGGGAGCTGCGTCCCTATCGCGATGAACGGCCTGGGCAGGTGGAGAGTGTTCCCCTCGATGGTCACCTGCAGCTCCTGCATCGCTTCGAGCAGCGCCGCCTGCGCCCTCGGCGTGGCCCTGTTCAGCTCGTCCAGCATCACGACGTTGGCGAAGAGGGGGCCCTCTCTTATCCTGAAGTTCCCGCCCTTCGGGTCGTAGACGCTCCCCCCTATCAGGTCGGCGGGGAGGAGGTCCGGGGTGAGCTGTATCCTCCTGAAGGAGCCGCCTATGGCACGGGAGAACGTCTTGGCTATCGTGGTCTTGCCCGTCCCGGGCGGGCCCTCGAGCAGGACGTGCCCGCCGGCTATCAGCGCCAGCAGGAGCTTCTCTATGATGTCCCGCTTCCCCACGACGACGCCCGTCACGCGCTGTGATATCCTGGCCAGGACCTCCGGCTCGCTCACCCGCGCATCTCCTCCATCAGTCTGCGCAGCACCCCTTCGTCCCACTCCGGATGTTCCTCCCTTACCCTCTTTAACTCATCCGCAGCCGGCTCCGCCGGCCCGCCCCCGAGCCCTCCGACCCCTGCCACTGCGGCCAGGCAGACAAGGAGGGCCGTGTACTTCACCTCCGGGATGGAGGCGGCCCCGTAGGCGGATATCTCGAAGCTCCTGGCCGCGGCGGCGGGCCCCTCCGACCAGTGGGAGGAGTCCACCAGGACGGCCCCGCCGGAGGAGAGGTAGCGGGCCAGCGCCCGGTTGCCGTCCACCCCCAGCACGGAGTTGATGAAGACGCTCGCGTCGGACACCAGGTAGACCCTGCCGTCCCCCACGGGTATTTCGGCGACGACGGGGAAGGGGCCAGGCGGGCCGCCGGCGGCGGACTGGCCAGGCGCCTGCAGGTAGCTGAACGGGCTGGACCAGGCCAGGACCCTGGCCCCCGGGTCGGCAACCGTCAGCGTGGTGGCGTAGTCCATCGCGACGGCCGACACGCCCGCGACTTCGACCTTGGGGGCAACCACAAGCCAGGGGTCCTTGAAGTTGAACAGGGGGTCCACCAGGAGGCCGCCCGTGAACCGCGAGCCCAGCCCCAGCCCCTGGAGGAGCGAGTTCCCGCTTCCGAAGTCGTCCGACACCACCAGCGTCCCGCCGCCGCGGACGAAGGAGGAGATCAGGGACGACTCGTGGGCTGTGAAGGGTGTGGTGGGGCCTATCTCCATCAGGACGTAGCCCGCGCCCTTGGGCGGGAGGGCGCCGACGCCCGGCAGGACGGTGGCGTTCTCGAGCGAGACGAAGGAGCTCAGGCCGTTCCAGGCCGTGTTGGCCGGGGAGAAGTCGTTCGGCTGCTGCAGCACGTTGACAGACGGCGTCAGGTAGACCACCAGGCAGACGAAGACCGCGCCTATCAGTACCCCCGCGGCCAGGGAGGACCTATTGAGCCTCATTCGCTTCCCTGAGCCTCCTCAGCTCGTCCTGGGCTGCCTTGACGTCTTCGTTCCCCGGGCCGTACAGGAGGGCCTCCTGAATGAAGGAGATGCGCTGGAAGCTTTCGAAGCCCCTCAGCCCTTCCTTCACCAGGCGGAGGTACTCCCGTATGGTGTGGTGGGGGCGCAGGCGGACCCCGGTGGCCCGCTCCGCCACCCCTACGGCTTCCATGTATACCGAGTCGGGCCTCTCCGCCGGGGACACGGCGGGGGGCGCGACCTCCTCCGCACGCCGCCTGCGCCTCGTCACCGCGAATCCGAGCAGCAGCGCTCCGAGGACCGGGAGGAGGAGCGTGGCCGGGTTGACGACGGGGAGGCCCGCCTCCGTCCTGGCGGAGGCCGCCCAGCCCTGTTGCGGATAGACCGCGACGGCCAGGCTCAGGGCGCCGGACGGGGTGGTCAGCGGCGGGACGACGTCCAGGCTGAACCGCCCGCCCGCGTCCGTGACGGTACTCGCGTTGACGCCCGCCCCGGTGACGAAGACCCGCGCCCCCTGCAGCGGTGTGCCGTTCACGGACGCCTCCCCGTCCACCGTGGCGCCGATGCCCACCACGGAAAGGGGGAGCGCGCCGACGGTGACAAGCGGCAGGAGGCGGACGACGTCGAGGGTGGAGGAGTTGCTCAGGGGTGCGACCGGGCCGTCGGCCGGGGCGCTGAAGAGTATCGTGGCCGTGCCGGTCGAAGCGTTAGCCGGCACCTCCATGGTGAGGGAGAACATCCCCGCCTGGTCGGTCACGGCGCTCTGGTCTTCCCCAGAAATGCCGGCCGTCAGGCTGTATCCGGCGAGCGGGGCGCCGCCCGCCCGGAGGGTGCCGTTCACCGTAAAGGGGATGCCCGGGTAGGCGGCGGCGGGGAGGCTGACAGTGGCCTCCGGGACGTGGTACAGCAGGCTGAGCAGTACCTGGCGCGACGAGGAGGGGGCATAGACCAGCGAGTCGTTCCCGGCGGGGAGATACGAGGCGAAGAGGGAAGCGTTCCTCTGATAGAGGTACGGCAGGTTCAGTGCCACGGAGAATCCGCCGGCGCCGTCGGTCGTGGCGTTGGCCAGCTCGCCCCCTGCGAAGAAGACGGTCACGTTCTTCCCCGCAAGGCCCCCGCCGGCCCCCGTGGTGAGGGAACCGGAGATGTCTATCGACGAGCCGACGGGCAGCGCGGGGGGCGACGCCGTGATGTTCACCGCGGTGGGTTCCAGCCTGCCGGAGGCGGTTATGACGCTTATGACGGAGTTGACTTCGTGGGCATATGTCGACTCCAGTGTGTACAGGTCAGAGATCTTCTGCGCGAACGGGGCGGACGGTATCCCTGTCAGCTCGACCACCCGGGAAGACGCCGTCCGCAGCTCCTGTATCGTCTGATTGGCCTGGAAGAGGAGGGACAGCGCGTCGACCAGGTACGGCTTGGCGCCGTCCAGCCTCCCCGTCTTCACCATCGCGCTGGCGTTGTCCATGTCCGTCTTCACCCGGGACAGCAGGTCGCTTGTCGAACTGACCAGCGCGTTGAACCGCTGGATGACCTGCCGGGCGGCGGGTGGCATGTTCATCAATCCCATCTGTGCCAGGAGCGGACCGGTCGCAGAGAAGTTCTGGCTCGACGTGAAGTTCAGCACCTGCCCGTAGTACAGCAGCAGGCCGGGGCCGTACGGTATCTCCGGCGGCGCCGTGGCCGGGTCCACCTGCCTGGGGAAGGGGAGAGCGAACGCGGCCGTCGACGAGGTTATTATGAGCAGGGCCACCAGGGCGGCCTTCGCCTTCATCATGCCCCGAGTATCGCCAGGACCCTGACCGCCACGACGTAGGCGAAGACGACGAATAGGGCGA
>JAKAPW010000065.1 GCA_021811935.1 archaeon
ATGATCGACGGCATTATATGCAAAGATATCGGGTGGCCGCATCGTTGGCCAGGACCCGTGCGGAATCGGGCCAAAGACGCCGGCCTGCATGCTTCGATTAAATTTGTCCCACACCCCCGTTAAGAAGTATACCTATATAACACGTGTTACAAAGGTAACACCCATGGAATTGATCCACGTAAAGGTCGAGAAGAAGGTCAACGACAAGCTAAAGCACCTTGTCAGGTCCAAAGTCTACAAAAACAAATCTGAAGCCGTCCGCGAGATGCTTGAAGACCACATGAAAGAGCATCCTGAGCTTTTCATGGGCGATGAATGGAAGGAGCTACTCAAGGCAGGCGAAAAAATGTCCGATGAGGAATTCAGGAAGAGAATGGCTGAAGGACTAAGAGGGCCAGAATCTGCGGCAGAGATGATTGCTGAAGATAGGGACAGATTCTAATGAACCATTGCTACATCGATACGAACGTGCTAATCTCGCAGTACAAACCTACGGACCCGTTCCACCAAGAATCACTGTCAGTCATAAAGGCTCTCAAAAAGGGAGAGATAGTAGGTTACACCTCGACATTGACAATAATCGAAGCTTGCTCGTTCGTGAGTCGGAACTTTCCGGTGAAGAGAGGTGAGAACGTGGAAGAGGTGATGAAGCAAGCAATATCCAAGCTCCTCAAGGATCTATCCAATCTGAGGCTCAAATTTGCTGATACCTCGGGCGACTACTCGTTCACAATGGACACTCAACAGGTTAGAATGCCCGCCTTGTTTCAGCAAGCTTTAGAATTTACGACTACTCGTCTTCGAACACTAGACCTCTTCCATTTGGCCTCTGTAAGGCATCTGAGTCTATCCCACTTTGATGTTGACGCTTTCGTTACGGGAGATTCGGACTTCCTATCCAAGAAGAAGGAACTCTCAAAGATAATCGGGATGCCGGTACTTTCACCGAAGGAGTATGTTGAAGGACTGGGGATCGGAGAGTAACAAGAGACTTTTTGTATAATTCATTTGTCAGGCGCGTTATTCCTCTGCTTCATGCAGTCTTTTCATTCGACCTTCCCTCCGTTGCTGACCTGCGCGAAGCTCGCCAGGAACCGGTCCCTGTTCCTGACCTTGAGGTGTCCGAGTTTGACTCCCTGTACGGGAAGATCGAAGTACGGCGGTTCGAGGAGAAGAGGCTGGACGGACCCGACAGGAACAGGGGGTCGGCGAGGCAGTTCCAGCTCTCCCAGGACAGGCCCCTCTTGCTGATGCTCCACCATCGCCTGTACATCACCCTCGCCCTGACCCAGTTCCTCTTCGACCCAGACCCGTCAAACGTCCGGAGGGACATCAGGTACCTGGAGCCCGTCGTCAGGAAGTGCGTCACCATCCCGAAGAGGGTCAATCTTGAACCCGGAGTGCGGGTAGGCAAGGGAGTTGTACCGGCGCGGCTTCTTTCATCTCGGCCCTTCCCTCGAAGAAGTTCCTGAACGACCGACGGGTCCTGTTGCCGACGTTCTGCCGTGGACGGTTTGGAGCTGTCCATCATGTTTCCTGGCGTCGAGCGCAGCCCCCCCCGGGGTCACGCACCGAACGAAGTGATCCCCTGTATCCTTCCCACGCCCGACAGCAGCGCCTTCCATGAGTCTCCGCCGTCGAAGCTTGCGTAGACCTCCCCCGTCGTCGTCCCCAGATACACCCCCGGCTCCTCCAGGCCGTCCTCCGACATGCCGTCCCTCAGCACGCAGCAGTGGACCTTGGCCGGCAGTCCCTTCTTCACTTCCTCCCAGCTCCTCCCTCCGTCTGGGCTCCGCATGACGGCGAGCTGCCCCTTCACGCACGAATTGTGCTCCTTGCAAATCCCCTGATATGCGGGGACCACGAACAGCGTCCCTCCTTCGGTGTACGCGATGGGGAACCCGTGCCTCCTGTCGTCGCCTGGGCTGATGTCGTCCCAGTGCTCCCCGCCGTCCTTCGAAGCGTAGACGCCACAGTGGTTCTGCTGGAAGATGACGCCCCTGGACCGCTTCGACATGGCCAGCTTGTGGGTGCACCTGTGGACCATCCTGAGGTGTTCGGACGGAGAATCCTGCCCCGCCACGGTGGCCCGCCCGCCCGAGACCGGGCAACCGTCGTCGACCCCCGAACGCAGGAGCTTCCACTCCTTCCCCCCGTCGTCGGTGCTGTAGGTCCCTGCTCCGGAGCTCACTATGTACAGCCTGCCGCTTCCCGTGGGCTCCGACCTTATCGTGTGGACCGTGAGACCGACCGTCCCGAACCCCCAGTCTATCCCCCACTTCTCTCTCTCGGGCGCCTTGTGAAGGCCCGTCACCTCGTCCCACGAATCGCCGGAGTCGCCCGAATGGAACAGGTGGCCGTACTGTGTCCCGGCGTACAGGGAACCGGGGTCGCCCACCTCCGACTCGACCGTCCAGACCTTCCTCACGTGCAGCCCCCTGCTGGCCGGCCCCCACGTCTTTCCCCCGTCCTTCGACCGGAAGACGCCTTCGGTCAGGGTCGACGCGTACAGCGAGCCGTCTCCGCCGCGGCTCACCCTGTTGACGCTTTCGCTCTCCAGGAACGGCCCGGACCTGTGCCAGCTCTGTCTGCGGCTGTCGGATTCGAGGAGGTAGAGGCCCCGCTGCGTGGCGACCGCCACCCGTGCATCGGGCAAGTTGGTGCATTCCCCGAATGGGCGCTTCGATAATTAAGCTTTTCAGCCGCCCTTCGGTGCAGGAGTCCCACTTCAAAGGGTGGCCGGGGTATGCGAAGAGCTTTCTGCCGATCTCGCGGGCCCACCCTTGGGCAATCGGAAGGCCCTGGTCGACCGGTTCGTAAATCCGGGCGGGAATGGCATGAAGCGTCCTGCGGGCGGTCCTGACTTCGGGAGCCCTCTCTCGAAGAACCGCCCTCTGCCTGACCCTCGGCCGGCGCCCGGTCCGCCGGGGGGACCTTCGCACGCATGAATCCCTGGTATATACCCCGAATTCTTCAAAAGCCTTGAAGGCACCTTCAAAAGTGCAGAGTTAATTAGGCACCGGCCGTTGGCCAGGTTCATGCAAAAGCTAGCTGCCGCCTCGATAATGATGCTGGTCGCGCTGGCCGTGCTGAGCGCGGTCGTCGTCTATGCCAACCCGTTCTCCTCGCAACAGCTGAACGGGAGCAAGGCCGGTAGCCCGACGGGACTCTCCGGCCAGGGGAGCGGGCTGCTGACCACCGCGCCTCCTCCGCGGACTTCGGGAGGGGACGACGGCGGCTCCGGCGGGTAGACGCCCGCGAGAGTGACCCCCCTTGGTCAGCGCTCCGCTGTACCTAGGCGACGCCTTCGGCTTCACGGCCCTCATACTGATCAGCGTGTCGTCCGCCTTGATGGTGATGAGGTCCAGGCTGCTGAAGATGACCAGGAACATCAACATGCTCAGGACGGTCCACCTGGCCATGGCCACGTCCGCGGGCCTGTTCATGGTCCTCCATGTGGCCTACTACATCTCCTACCCGTTGAGCCTGGGGATCGTCTTTGGGTACGCCTCGGCCGCGGTCTCGTTCGTGGTCTGGGTGACGGGGACGGCCTTCCTTCAGAGGATAAGGGAGACGCTCTTCGTCCACAGCACCCTGTCGATAGTCTTTCTGGGCATGGTGCTGGTGCATATCGCGTCCACGAGCGTGAACCTGCCCCCCCAGTTCTCGTACGTCCTGCTGGCATGCGTGGCCGCCATCGCCCTGCTGAACGCTTCGCAGGTGCTGCCGAGGGAGAGGCGGCCCGTAGGTGGTCCCGTTGGACAGGCGTAAGTTCCTCCGCTACCTCGTAGCCGGGACCATGTTCGTGGTCGGCGGCGGCGCGCTGGCCGGCCTGGCCACCAGGCTGCTCTCGGCCTCGCAGCAGGCAGCCTCCACCCTGCCCACCGGCTCCCAGTCCGGCGCCCCCAGCGGATACATATTCGTGGCGTCCCTCTCTGCCCTGGCGGGCAAGACCTACGCCTTCTTCAACCATCCCACGTACGGCAGCTCGATACTGGCCTACTACGGAGGGCAGTGGAAGGCCTTCAGCGACGTCTGCACCCATGCCGGCTGCAGCGTCCAGTTCACCGGGAGCACCCTGTATTGTCCCTGCCACTCCGGCTCCTTCAGCCCGGCCAACGGTGCGGTGCTGGGAGGCCCCCCGCCGTCGCCCCTCCCCGAGTACGGGGTGCTGGTGAGCGGCGGAGACCTCTACGTGACGGGCACGGTCATCAACTGAGATTGCCGCTGTTTATAAGACGGCCGACCTCATCCCGACCGTTGAGATACAGGTCCGTCCTGCTGGGGGGCCTGCTCTTCCTGTCCGTCTGCCTCGCCCCCGGCGCGCTCGCCCGGGCCCAGGGGCCCGACGCCTACGTCTCCGTTTCCGTCTATGCGCTGAACCCGCTCAACCAGACCGCACAGGTGACGCTTTCTGTCGAGGTGCAGGGCCTCTATGCCGTGAACTCCAGCAACGTCACCTTTTCCGCCGGCGGCTCCGGCAGCGCCAGCTTCCAGCTCAGGCAGACCGCCCCCGGGACGTACCGAGGCAGCAGCGGCCTCGTCTCGTGGGGGATGGTGGGGTACCCTCAGGACTATCCCTTCGACTCCTATGCCCTGAAGCTGGACGGTTTCACCGTGAACGCGTCGGGGACCGGCTACCCGGTGGGAGTCATCCACGCCTCGGCCGCATTCCAGGGGTACCCGTCCGGCATGGCCTCCATATGGCAGACGACGGGGGCGAACGGGAGCATCCCGGTCCAGGTCGGACGGGGTGTCGTCTACGCCATAACGGCCAGGCAGCCCACGTGGGGTGTCCCCCTGATGCTTCCGATAGAGATAGCCTTCGCCTTCCTGGGCGTCTCTTTCTTCCTGGACTCGAGGGACAGGCTGACCGAGCGGCTGATGATCTTCATGAGCGTCTTCGTCTTCTCCCCCGTCTACCTGCTTTCCATCCAGACGAACGTCCCCGTGGGGCAGTTCTTCAACGTCTTCGAGCTCCAGACGGTGACGCTGCTGACGGCGGTGGGCATACTGGGCGTCTTCAGCATAGTCAGCCACAGCGGGCGCTCCGTCACGGGGCGGGGGGCCTACGACATGATATCGCTGCTCCTCTCCGAAGCCCTGGTCATCTACTTCTACAACAGCTTCCCGGGCGACAGCGACCTGGGGTTCGTCTCCCCCAACTATGCCTACGTCCTGGGCTTCCAGCTCCTGATGATCCTGCTCTTCCTGATAGTCGGGTTCGCGTCGATGCTCTACAGGCTCGTCACGGAGGCCGCCGCCGTCAGGAGGCGCTCCGGGGTTAAGCGCCGCGCCCGCCGCCCTGTGGGTTTTGTGCATCAGGACACCTAGGTGTCCGGGGTCGAAAGATGCCACCCGCGGTCATATCAAGGACGATATCGAGCACGATACCGGCTAGGCACGCCGCTCCGTCGCAGCCAGTATCCCGGCGGCCACGAGCGACATCAGGCAGGCGTAGAGGTACGCGTCGAACTGCCCGAAGGTGAACAGGACACCCATCACCAGGTTCGCGACGAACAGGCCCATCGCCCTGGTCATGCTCAGCATCCCCATCCCTCCCGACAGCTTCCCGACAGAGACGATCTTGGAGGTCAGGGTGGGTTCGAACGTCTCCACGGACCCCGTGGCCAGTCCCAGCGCGGCGGAAGCGGCATAGTACAGCGGGAGCGAGGAGCCCATCAGGTAGGAGAGCCCTATGCCCAGTGATGATATTGCGCCGAGCAGGTATCCGCCCGACCAGAGCGTCCTCAGGGGCTTCACCTTGGCCGCGCCGAGCAGGTATCCGCCGGCGCCGGAGACGCCCAGGTATATCACGAACGCCAGGATGGCGTAGGACGCTCCTCCCTGCGACTGCGCGACCGTCAATATGGGGAAGCCGAAGGCATAGTATCCGAAGCCGAAGAACATGGAAGAAAGGAGGAGCATGCGGAAGACGAAGCCGTTCCTGCTCCCCTCCGCAGCCGGTGTCTGTTTCGCGGCCTCGGCCGCCAGCTTCACATGGGGGGTCGGGTCAACGGGCAGGAGGCACAGGGTGGAGACGACCAGCGGGGCCAGGGTCACCAGTATTATGTCCCTGTACGGGACGCCCAGGACGACGAATATCAGCGAGTACAGGGCCGCCAGCATCCCGCCGCCTATGTCCAGGCCGTGGAGGAAGCCGAAGACCTTCGACCTGAACGAGGGGTCGGTTATGTCCACCAGCAGGGCCCTCCTCGCCGGGGTCCTGAAGTACCTGGCCCACCAGCCGGCCACGAAGAGCGCGCCGGCCAGCGCGACGTTGTTCGTGAGCGCGCTCAGCGCCATCAGCGGTATGAACGAGTTGCCCAATATCGAGATCTTCTTCCTGCCCACCCTGTCGCCGTACCTCCCGCCCACCAGAGAGAAGAGGGAGCCGACGCCGAAGCTCAGGGATATCAGCACGCCGTAAACGTAGACCGGCTGGTGGAGGGAAAAGACCAGGTAGAGAGGGAAGACCGCGGCGACGGCCTGATACCCCATGTCCGCGAAGAAGGCGGAAAGGGAGACCAGGAGCCCTCCCCTGGACAGCCAACCGGAATCTGAGGAAGACAAACGCCCTCCACGTTGCAAAAGAGGGGGTTAAATATTTGGCGTTGCAGGTAGGCCGTGGAGGACCGTCCTTCGTCGAGTCGAGCCCTGAAACCATCGTGGGTGCAGCTTTGCGAGGGACGGCTATCGCGTCGCCGCATTCTGTCTGCTGCCAAGGAAGCCGACACCCAGACCGGCGAATGCAGAGAGCGTAAAAGATATCGGTAGCGAGGGATACAAGGCGACTTGCACGTATTCGACGAACAATTCGAAGTGCCCCAACAGCTCGGCCACCAGCATCCACCCGACCGCCGCTCCTGCGTATGCACCAGTGAATGTCAAGGCAAGAGCAACGCCCATCCGCGGGACAAGGCGTTTTCTTCCTACAAGGTAATACATTACGAAGGGGAGTGCGTACCACGCCGTTCTCACGGTCAGGGAGAAGACCATCGCAGGGTTGAAGCCAAACAGAGATCCCATGTAGGCATAGCCGTCAAGGGCACCCAGCGTTCCACTGGTGAGAAACGCAATAAAAAACAGGAATTCGTTTCTCGTGTCTCTTAACCTCGAACAATCATAATAGACGACGACAAGCTCATCGCCGTTGCAACGCATGCGCCCACAGATGCCAGATTGATCGTCGTAAAGTACATTGAGTGACGACCCAATAACC
>JAKAPW010000066.1 GCA_021811935.1 archaeon
CACGGCGGTCCTGACAGCCTGCAGCTCGCCCCATCCTTCCTCCGCCGCGGAGTAGCGGCCGGCCGCCCCCTGCAGGACCAGGCGGCAGTGCGTCAGGGTGAGCCCCTTCTTGTGCTCCCTGTGCGGCTTCAGGTAGACGGAAAGGGTCGAGCCGTCGAACGCCCTCGGCCGCCTGTTCGCCGCGGACCGGACTATCGCGCGGATGCCCTTCCTGTCCGCTTCACCCCGCGGCAGCTTGACTGTAATCTGGACCCTGACCCCACCCTCCGCAGGCTCCGCGCCGGCCAGCGGGCGCAGCAGGTCGTGTCTGGTCAGCAGCCCTTCGAGTTCGCCCAGCTCGTTCATCACTACGACGGAGGAGATGTCCCTCTTCGACATGAGGTCGAAGGCTTCCTTCACGCTGCTCTCCTGCCTCAGGGAGGCCACGGGGGAAGACATGATGGAGGAGACGGGCTCGTCGAGCAGCCCCGCGCTCTCCCCCTCGTACTGCCCCCTTGCCATGCGCGACTTCTCGGCCGGGAACTTCGTGATTACGTCCCGCATCGTCACCACCCCCACGACCCGGGGACCGTCCATCACGGGAAGCCTCCTGACCCCGTGGCGCCTCATGAGCCCCAGGGCCTTCCCCACCGACTCCGTCTCTCCCACCGTCACGGGGGACCTGCGCATGACTTCCCTGAGCTTCGTCCGGGAGAACGGGGGCTCCATGGCGGCGGCGAGCAGGGCGGCGTCGGTGACCACGCCCAGCACGGCCCCGTCGTCCAGCACGGGTATCGTGCCTATGTCGGATTCGACCATCATGCGGGCCACCTCTCGGATGCCGGAATCCGCAGCGGCCGCCGGCGGCTTCCAGCAGAGGGCCCTCGCCTTGGCCTTCAGGGGGTCCAGCCGGCTGGCCGCCACCGCCTTTTCCGTGACCGCGCCGGCGTACGCCCCCTTTTCGTCGACCACGACGAGGACCTTGACGCCGAACCGTTCCATACGGGCCACGCAGAGCGCGACGGTGTCGTCCGGAGAAACCGTGTGAAAATCCCTGTCCAGCAGCCGCCCCTCGGACAGCATCACACCTTTATCGTCCTGCTCCCCTAAAAGTTTGACTCAGTGTCTTGCGCCGGCGTAGCCGCCGTCGGCGAACTTCCTGGCCGACGCCTCCAGCGCCCTGATGAGTGGGAGCTCCCTGCCGGCCATGTACAGTATCAGCGCCCCGCCCGAGGAGCTCACGTGGTCTATCCAGGAATGTATGTTGAACAGCTTCAGGGCGGTGCTCAGGTGTCCCCCGCTGACTATGGTGGTGCCGTAGGAGGTAGCCATGGCGTCCAGCAGCTCTTCCGTCCCCTTGCCGAACCCCGGCCTTTCGAAGGCTCCCGCGGGGCCGCTCATGAAGACGGTGCCGCTGCTCCTGATCATCTTCCCGTACTCCCTGATCGTCCTGCCGCCGATGTCGTATGCCCTCTGCGTCGTCGACTTCGGCTCCACCTCCCTGCGCTCTCCGCCCTCTTCGACCGCCAAGTCCAGGGGGACCACGAAGACCTCCGGATATTCCTTGAGCAGCTGCGCCGCCCTGGCCACGGCGGCCCCTTCCTTGTCGGCGCCGGTGGGGGGCGAGTACCTGCCCAGGGCCTTGAGGAAGACCAGGCCGGCCAGCCCTGCGAGCAGCACCTTGTCCGCCTTGCCGTTCTCTATCAGCGCGGATATCGCCTCCAGCCTGTCGCTGACCTTGCTCCCCCCCAGCACCGCAGTGAAGGGCCCCTTGGCCACCTGTCGTATCCTGTCCACCGCCTTCAGCTCCTTGACCACGAGCCTCCCCCCCGCAGTGGGCAGCACTTCGGGGAAGCCCACTATGGAAGGGTGGGCCCTGTGCGCCGTGGGGAACGCGTCCAGGACGAAGCCGTCGAAGTACCCGTGGAGCTTGCTCACTATCTGCGTCCTGACCGCCTCGTCGGGCGAGTACTCCTGCGCCTCCTCTGCGCAGAACCTGAGGTTGTCCAGCAGCAGCACCTCGCCTTCGGCCAGGGACTCCACCCTCTCCCTGGCGGCGGGGCCGTGGACGTCGTCCAGGAACTCGACCCTCTTGCCGAGCGTTTCCGAAAGGGCTGCGGCGTGCTGGTCCATGGGTATGTAGTCGTCCCGGCCCACCCTGCCCTGGTGGCTGCACAGCACCACCTTGGAACTGGCGAGGCTCTTCAGGGTCAGCGTGGCCTCCTCTATCCTCATCTTCTCTATCAGCCGGCCCTGCGAATCCACCGGCGTGTTGAGGTCGGCCCTTACGAGTATGGACTTACCCTCGGGAGCTATGTCCTCCAGCGAAAGGAAGCTGGGGCCGCCTCGGCCGTTGTCCCCCTGGCTCAAGATATATCAAACAGCTTACGACGTTGCTTATTTTTACCTTTCCTTTCCCTGTCACTTGACCATTCCCAGGGTCTTGTTGGTCATCTGGATGGACCGGGACGCGTCTTCCTCTCCCGTCATGGCCCTGACGCAGTCGATGTTCTCCGGCACCACTATCGACTCCTGGTGGACGCCCATGAACAGGTAGAGCCAGTCCCCTTCGACCTTGACCGACTCCTTCCACACGCCCACCTCGTAGAGGTCTCCCCGCGGCCTCCCTATCTCCCTGGCGTAGTTGATCATGTTCGCAGTCGACCTGTACCCCTTCTTCGATTCGAAGAGCAGTATCCTGGGCGCGCCCAGCAGCGCGGAGACCGCCTTCCCCGCGTCCGGCTCCTTCACCTTCAGGGCCAGGGCGTGCAGGTGCATGTGGGTGGTGGGCACCTTGACCGCCATCGTGGTCAGGTCCATCCCCGGCATGACCGTCCTGACGTCGTCGGCGTGATGGCTGGGGAGTTCCACGGGGTCCGGGACCACCGAATCTATCGGCCCCTTGGCGCAGTCTTCCGGGTCCGTGGCGCGCCTGACGAGCGTCGCTATCCCCTTCTCCACGCCGACGGCGTCGTCCAGCGTCTTCAGCACCCTGGCCAGGGCGGTGGTGTTGCAGGAGACCACCCTGACGTACTGCCTGCCCACCGCTTCGAGGTAGTTGCACTGGGCGACGAAGCTCACCCCGGCTATGGAATGCACTTCGCCCCCCTGGAAGACCGCCTTCATCCCCGCGGATTCGTAGAGCGGCTTGTTCTCTTCGCCCTTCTCCGGGGAGCAGTCGACCACGATGTCCGAGCGGGCGAAGAGGTCTTCCAGCAGCCCCTCCACCTTCACTCCCGCCCTCTCCAGCCTGGTCCTGGCCGCGGGGTCGGGGCAGAATATCGGTATGCCCTTCTGCATCGCGAGGAAAGCCCAGTAGTCGGGTGTCCTCTTGACCATGCCTGCCAGCTCCATGTCCGGCTGCAGCTTCACGGCATCCGCTATCCTCCTGCCTATGGTGCCGTACCCGTTCACAGACACCCTCACCATTTCGTTTCGATGTCCGGTCGCGCCGTTAGAAAAGGGTTTGCGCCGCGCCTCCTTATATATCCAGGAACCATCATAAGGAGGACAACGGCCCGCCTTGGAGATGCAGAGACATGACACACACGCGCCAGGGGGAGCCTGAGTGACGTCGCCCGAAACGGTGCTCCTTCTGATAGCCGCGGTCATCTTCCTGGGCTTCTTTGGGAACCTGCTCTTCAAGAGCAAGGGGATACCGGAGACGCTGTCGCTGATCTTCTTGGGGGTGGCGCTGAAGTTCACCGGGGTATTCCCTCCGGGGACGCTGGACCTGTTCGTCCCGATATTCAGCCAGCTGACGCTGGCCATGATAATGTTCAACGTAGGGATGCAGCTCGACCTGAGGGACGTCTTCGGGGAGGGGGCGGGGGCGATAGGGAGGTCCTCCCTCTACATGTTCCTGAGCGTGCTGCTCATCTTCACGCTGTATCATCTCTTCGGTGGCAGCGTCTACCAGTCCCTGCTTCTGGGGGCCGTGATAGGAGGGGAGACCACGGCGGCTGTCATACCCTTCGTCGCCAAGGCGCTGGCGGCCAACGACGGCAAGCTGCTGGCCAACCTCACCCTGGAGACAGTCTTCAACTCGATGGTGCTGGTTGTCCTCTTCTTCGTCTTCCTCAACGGCTACGAGAACTCGGTCCCGCTGGACCTGGTCGGGGTCGGGACCCTGCTCGCGACCTTCCTATCCCAGTTCTCCATAGGGGCGATCTCGGGCGTGCTGGCGGGTGTGTTCTGGATAAGGTTCTCCAGGACCATGAGGATGGCGGACTACCTGTACATAGCCACCGTCGGCTACGTCCTCGGCGTCTACGCGCTGGTGAGCGCCCTGGGCGGGAGCGGGATACTCACGGTGCTGGTGCTCGGGGTGGTCTTCTTCAACTTCGGCAAGTTCTTCCCGAAATACCAGCTGATGATAGGGACGGGGGGCTACATCAGCATGTTCCAGGACGAGATAAGCTTCTTCCTGAAGAGCTTCTTCTTCGTCTTCCTCGGGCTGGAGCTCTCCCTCGGTTCCTTCGCCAGCGGCGCCACCTGGCTGGTCGCGGGGGGATGCACGGCCGTCCTCGCAGTGTCGCGGCTCCTGAGCACGAGCCTGGTGGACAGAGGCAGGGACGCGAACTCCAGGAAGGTCATATTCATGCTGATGGCGCAGGGGCTCACCCCGGCCGTCCTCTCCACGACGCTGCTGGTCGACAACGTGCCCGGCTCCTCCGGCATCATCCTCATAGCCACCCTCGTCATAATCATGACCAACGTCATAACCACGCTGGGCTCGTATTACATGAAGCGCGGGACGGTCCAGCCTCCCGCCTGACGGCTGCCTTTGCTTATGGCCATGGCGGGAAGGTTCCGGGCGGCCAGCCGCGTCCATGCCGCCCGGGATTTCCTCTGCGGGACAGAGAGGGCATCGGTTACGAGGGGAGCCCGCGATGGGGTCTCCCGCCGGGTGCACGCGCCTCCGTTTCTCTAAACGTGTACTTCCGTATACGCGTCCAGATTCGGAGCGCTGGCAGCATCTGTCCCACCCGCTCCGACGGCACCAGGCGTGCCGCCAGGATACAGGTACTCATCCTTCATCTGCTGCCAGTCCGCACTCACGGCAAACGGTCGGCCGCAAAGGCGCAGGCCGCGGCAGAGTATCGCCAGCGAGGCGAGCCTGTCCCTGCCGTAGTCCGCGCCGCATTTGACGCACCTGCTCACAGCCCACGTTGGGTGCTTCAGCCTTCCACCGCAGACGGGACACTCTGACGAGGTCCCACGCGGGCTCACGTACACGGTGCGTTTCGGCGACTTGTACTCCACCATCGACTGGTAGAGGCGGTAGGGCCACCTGTTGAGATACGTCCTGAAGCGTCTACTCTTCTTCTCTCCACCAGTCTTCCTGATCCCTCTGAGGTCCTCGAAGACGAAGGACGCGTCTGGGTTCTCCCTCACCATCCTCGTAGACAGCTTGTGAAGGGCGTCCACTACTCTGTTCCTCTGCCTCCCCCTAGTTTCTCCCAGCTTCTTTGCTCTCTTCTGGGGGTTCCTGACGTGCGTCTGGAGCATCTTTCTCCTCCTCGAGAAGTCGTTCTGTATTCGCACTATCTCCTTCAACGACCGCGTCTCCACGCCTGTCAGGGACGGTTGGCCGCTCAGAAGCACATTTGTGGAGTCGACGCTCCTGAAGTTGAGGTCTTGGGCCATGAATCTGCTCCCGAGTGGCTTCATCCCGTCTCCCACGATGAATGTCAGGCAGACCTTCTTGTCAGTGATGAGCAGCTCTGACGCTCTCCCCTGTGAGTATTCCTCGTAGTGCTTGTCCTTTGTGTTTACAGGGAGCCAGACGTAGCGGTTGGGCCGGAGCGTGATCCTGACCCTTCCATCCACGACCCTGAACAGCTCCCCGTCCGTCCTCGTCGCTAGCCTCTTCACCTCCGGTATCCTCAGTTCCCCGTGGTGGTTCTTCCTGTACGACCTGAGCATGGCCACCGCCGTCCTGCAGACCGGGTTGATGTGGTGCCTTGCGTAGTCGTACTTGGAGTAGAACCAGTCCCTGATCTCTCTCCTCAGCAGTATTGGAGACGGGATTCTGTGCCTTTCGTCCCTCAAGGCGTCCCTGTACGCCACCTGGAGCGCGTACTTGACCGCATCTTGCATGTCCCTGAGGTAATGGATTACCTCTTCGGGCATTTCCTGGCTCCATACGACCGTCCTCTTCTCTCCCTTCGACCTCCAGGGATGGCTCACCTCTTGGCCGTAACCTCCTTCACTGTCTGCAGAAGCTTCCTCGTCTTGTGGCTCCTCAGGCCGTAGAGCTTGGCGGAGAAGGACGTGATTATCGCTATCAGGTCTTGCACCAGCTCCTCCTGTGGTGAGCTGCTATTAACGGCCACTATCTCCGTCCCGTACTTGCTGCATACCCATGAAAGGAGGTCGAACCCGAACCTCGCAAGCCTGTCCTCATACGTCACGTAGATCTTCGAGACCTTCTTGCTGAGCACGTCGTCGAGCAATCTCAGGAAATCCTTTCTCCTGAAGTTCAGCCCCGACCTGATGTCTGCGTACACCTCGGCGTCGGGTGCTCTGCCCTTCAAGACCTTGACCTGACTGTCCAGGTCCGATTTTTGGTCGTGTGAAGACACCCTGGCGTAAGCCGCCTCCTTTCTTTGTTCGGCGATGTTCATCAGGCGTCTGATCTCCGACTCGGGCACCCTTCGCCTTCCCGTCGGGAGCCTGAGGCACTTGATTCTCCCCTGCCTATCCCAGACCTGTATCGTGTGGGTGGTCACCCCGAGCATCTCCCCCGCTTTCTTCGGGCTGTAGCTGCGCTCCAAGCTGTTTTGATGTCTAAATACACATTAACGTACGTTATTCGTTAGCTGCCGTTCACCCTCCGTCCCTTCGGCGGGAGCCCTGGAAAATACGGGAAGGCGACTGTCGGACGGAGACGCCGCGTTCGACCGGCCCAACGAAGGCTACGGTGGCCGCGACCGGCTGGGCTGCGCCTTCAGCCGTTCGGACCCTGGCCACCCGTCCCCGGCAACGCCACCCTGACGTACTGCCGTGGGTCGCACTTCTCCGCCCGTTCGGCGTACCCGTCCTGCTCGCTCGCCCATGCCAGCAGGGGCAGGATCGCCTCCCTCAGGCCGACGCCGTTCCCCGTCAGCCTGTATTCGACCCTCGGGGGTATCTCGGCGAAAGGCTCCCTGCTCACCAGGCCGCGCGACTCCAGGCTACGGAGGATGGAAGACAGGGTGGACGGGGAGATTCCGCCGAGC
>JAKAPW010000067.1 GCA_021811935.1 archaeon
GGATTCGTGACCCAGAGTGCCCCCTATGAATATCGAGAAGGTCTGCGCCCCCGACGGGTAGGCCAGGTTCATGTTGAACGGGGAATACGTCAGCACCAGGGGGAATATCAGCGCCCCCCACGAAATGAGGAAGGAGTAGAGCGCGGCCACGCCTATGCCGTCGGCGCTGAGCGGCAGCACTATCCTGAAGAATGCCCTGACCCTGCTCAGCCCGTCCATCTGGGCGGCCTCGTCCACGTGCTGCGGGAAGTTGGAGTACGCGTTGTACATCATCCACATCACGACCGGGAGGACGAAGACGGGGAAGGTGACGATCTGCCCCCACCACGTGTTTATCAGCCCCAGGAAGTTTACGAGCCCGTACAGGGGTATCATGAATATCAGAGAGGGGAGGGAGTAGACGAAGAGGACGTAGGCGAGCAGCTTGGTCCCCCCGAAGCCGTACCTTGCCATGGCATACGCGGCGGGGCTGCCCAGGAGGACGGTGAGGACCAGCACGCCGGCGGCCACGACCACGCTGGAGAGGAGGTACGGGAGCCCCGAGACGACCGCGTTGACGTAGTGGACCAGCGTCGCCGGGTCGGGTATTATCTGCGGGGGGATGGCGTATATCGCGGCCGGTACCTTGAGCGACTCCAGGACCAGCCACGCCAGCGGCGCCAGGAAGAAGAAGAGGAAGAAGGAGAGGACCGCCCAGTGGACGGCCGACGGAGTCTCCCTGTTGGGGACCCAGCGGGGGACGGGGAGCCTCCTGACCCCCCTGCTGGTGGTGAACCTGACGAAGGCCAGGGAGAGGGCAGTCGATATGACGCTCATAAGCACTATCAGCACCGCGGCGTAGCCCGGCTGCCCGCCGAAGAACTGCTGGTAGGCGTAGAAGGCTAGGTCGACGTTGGCCAGGGGGGCCACCTCCCCCTGCGTCACGTATATCGGGTCGAAGGTGAATATGGCGAAGATCAGCATCAGCACCAGGCTGGTCAGGACGTAGGGGAGGGCGTACGGCAGGTCCACCTGCAGCATCCTCTTCATCCCCACCAGGCCGTCCACCTGCGTCGCCTCGTCTATCTGGGAGGGGATGGACTTCAGCCCGGAGTATATCACCAGCGTGGCGAGCGGGAGGCTCTCCCACACGTCGACGAGCACGACGAACCACACGGTGACGAACAGGTTTGTCCTGAGGAAGTAGTACGTCACGCCGTAGAACGGGTTCAGCGCCAGCGCCCACGCGACCGCCGCCGTGACATAGGGTATGAAGGAGGGGAGGAGCATCAGGAAGAGCATCCATGACTTCTTCGTCCTCTTCAGCGCCACGGCCAGCGGTATGGCCAGCGCGATGTCGACGAGGGGCACCGCGACGGTGTAGATGAGGGTGTTGTCGATTATCCTGGCTATGAAGGGGTCGAGGAAGAGCATCCTGTAGTTGAAGAGGCCCGCCCAGAAGACCGCCCCGAACTGGTTCTGCCTCTGGAAGGTGAGGATCGCGTTGTCGATGATGGGGTAGAGTGTGAGACCGAGGAGATAGAGCAGCCCGGGCAGGGCTAGGAGGGCGGCCTCCCTGTCAAACCTCGACCTGGCTCACCTATAGCGTCACTGCGTTCTGCTCCATGTAGGCCAGCCACTGGGCCGCCGCCGTGTTCATGGCGCTCTCGGCGGTGGTCTGGTTGGTGAAGTAGTTGTACACCTGCTGGTTGAAGCCGGGTATCAGCGTCCCGAAGAAGGAGGAGAGAGCCGGGACCACCGCCGCCACCGTCGGCGGGATGTTGGCGGACTGCACGAACGTCAGGAACGAACCGGTCCAGCTCAGGGAGGGGTTGCTGCTCGCCTCCGCGAGGCCGCTGTAGGTGCCGGGAACGTACGATATGCTGCTTATCCCCTTCTGGTATTCGGCGGGGGAGAGAGCGAAGGCGATGAACTGCTCTGCCGTCTGGGTGTACTTGCTGTACGGGTTGACCCCCAGGAAGGTCGGGGCCATCCCCGTGTAGCCTCCAGGAAGCAGGGCGACGCCGACGTTCCCCGCGACGCTGGAGACAGACGCGTTCTCATACACCGGGAGGAAGCTTGTCCACGCTATCCCCATGGCGTAGCTCCCCGTCGTGAAGAAGTGCTCCTGCTGGTCGTACCCTATGGGCTGGACGGACAGCGAGGGCTGGTACCGTATCAGCTGCCCGTACATCTCCAGCGCCTGGTAGCCCGGCAGCGTGTTGAACGAGGTGGTCCACGTGCCGTTGCTCATCTGCCTGAAATAGCTCCAGAAGTTGGGGGTGGTCCCCGTGACGTACCCGGACGGAGGGTTGTTCTGGAAGTAGCCGTACGCCACGTCCAGGTATCCGTCGATTATCGCGTGGTGGGCGCTGTCGGGGAAGAGCAGCGGGTACTGGGTCGGGTGGGTGCCGTTCAGGAACTGCGCGGCGTCCAGCAGCTGCGCCCAGCTCGTCCATGTGGTGGGGTCGAACTTGAACCCGTACTGGGACTGGAAGGCGGAGGCCAGGCTGGCGTTGGCGAAGACGCTCTTCTGGTAGACCAGGACGTACCCGAAGACGCTGTGGATCGGGACGCCCATCGTCTTGATGATGGTGCCGTTGGGCGCCAGGAAGTAGCCGCCGGAGAACATCTCGGGCTTTATCAGGTCGGACCCGTTTATCACGCCGCTGGACATCGCCGGCTGGAGGTTCATGAGGTAGGGCCCCAGGTCGGGGGCCATCGACGGATAGTACATTATGACGTCGGGCGCGCCCGCGTGGTTCTTCAGCGCGGTCAGCGCGGTGGTGACCATCGAGCCGAATCCGACGGGGTCGAACTGGATGGTCACGGAGGGGTTCTTCGCATGGAAGTCGCTGGCGACGGCGGTGAGATACTGCTGCGTCTCGCTTCCGCTGTCGACCAGGACGGTGAGCGTCTGCGGCTTGGGCGCAGACTGTACCGAATAGTAATACGCGCCGCCGGCCGCGAGAGCTATCACGACGATCAGCACGACGCCTACGGACATGCTAATTGCCCTCCTACCCAAAACTGACATGCGAAGCGGCTTGCCTCGATGAATATATAAGTATTTTCGGGGCGCGGTTCGTTTCACCGCGCGGCCTGACGGAACAGTTTTTAATGACCGCCGGGCCGATAGCAGGGCAGGTATGTCGAAGGTAACTTTCTCCGTGATAAAGGCGGACGTCGGCGGGCTGGCGGGCCACCACGCGGTGGTCCCCGAAGAGCTGAAGGTGGCCGAGGCCTCCCTGGCGGCCGCGCAGAAGTCGGGGCTGCTCCTCGACCACTACGTCACGGCGGTCGGCGACGACATCCAGCTAATAATGACCCACAGGAAGGGGCCGGAGAGCAAGGAGATACACGACCTGGCCTGGAGGACGTTCAAGGAAGTCACGGACAAGGTCTCCAAGCCCATGAAGCTGTACGGCGCCGGGCAGGACCTCCTCTCGGACGCCTTCTCCGGGAACCTCCGGGGGATGGGGCCGGGCTACGCCGAGGGCGAGTTCGACGAAAGGCCCAGCGAGCCCGTCCTCGCGATGATGGCGGACAAGACCGAGCCGGGGGCCTGGAACTGGCCCCTGTACAAGATATTCGCCGACCCTATGAGCACGCCGGGCCTGGTGATAGACTCCAAGATGAGGAAGGGGTTCGTCTTCAGGGTGATGGACATGCAGGCGGACAAGTTCGTGGACCTGAAGGCGCCGGAGGAGAGCTACGAGATACTCGCACTGTTGGGCACCACGGGCAGGTACGCCGTCCAGAGCATATGGAGGAGGGCGGACAACGAGCTCGCGGCGGTCTCCTCCACGTCCAGGCTGAGCTTCATGGCGGGCAGGTACGTGGGGAAGGACGACCCGTGCATGTTCATCCGCGTCCAGGCCGGCTTCCCGGCGACCGGCGAGGCCCTCGACCCGTTCGCCTTCCCGCACCTGGTGGCCGGGTGGACGCGCGGCTCCCACATCGGCCCCCTGATGCCCGTGGGGCTGAAGGACGCGAAGTGCACAAGGTTCGACGGCCCGCCCAGGGTGGTGGCGCTCGGTTTCCAGATCACGGACGGCAAGCTGATAGGTCCTGCAGACATGTTCGACGACATAGCGTACGACAGGGCCAGGCAGGAGGCGAACAGGATGGCCGACTTCATGAGGCAGCACGGCCCCTTCATGCCCCACAGGCTGGGCCCGGAGGAGATGGAGTACACGCAGCTCAACGACATCCTGAAGTCTCTTGAGAGCAGGATGAAGCCGTCGGCAGAGATGCTAGTTGTACCCGCTTGACCCGCCGCTGCTCGTGATCAACTTCAAGAACTACGCCGAGGCGCAGGGGGAGGGTTCCCTACGCCTGGCGAAGGCGGCCGAGCAGGCCCGCAGGGAGACGGGCGTCAGCATCTTCGTCGCCCCCCCTGCACCCTCCCTCTTCTGCGTAGCCAGGTCGGTGGACCTGCCCGTCCTCGCGCAGCACGTGGACGCGGGCGCGGAGGAGGCTTCCACCGGGCACCTTCCCCCCTCCGCGCTGAAGGCGAACGGGGCGGTCGGGAGCCTGGTGAACCACAGCGAGAGGAGGCTGCCGACGGGCTCGGTGGAGGCGGCGGTGGGCGAGCTCGGGCGGCTGGGGATGCTCGCCGTCGTCTGCGCGCGGGACCCCTCGGACGCGGCCCTGGTCGGCTCCTTCCGCCCTGACGCGGTGGCCATAGAGCCGCCCGAGCTGATAGGCGGCGGCAGGGCGGTCTCGAAGGTGGCCCCCGGCGTGGTGAGGGAGGGGGTGGCGGCGGTCAAGAGGGTCCACCCGGCGGCGAGGGTGCTCTGCGGTGCCGGGATAACCTCGGGCGAGGACGCCGCCGTAGCCCTGGAGCTGGGGGCGGAGGGCGTGCTCGTGGCGAGCGCGGTGGTCAGGTCCGCGGAGCCCCGCCGGGTCATCGCCGAGCTGGCCGGGGCTATGAGATAGTCCTCAGCGGGCGTACTTGTGGAGCGCGACGTTCGCCGCCCCGCCGGTTATGAAGAGCGGCAGGATGTAGCTGGCTATCCTCCACGCGAAGACCATGGGCCAGGAAGCCACCCCGAAGACGAGGCTGGTGTAGTAGTAGACGCTCACCTCGACCATCCCGGAGCCGCCCAGGGTCACCGGTATGTTGCCGAGCACTATCGAAACGAAGACTATGAAGAGGGCCGCAGGCAGCCCCAGCTTCAGCGACAGGCCCGCGGTGACGAAGAAGAGGCAGGCGCCCGTCAGCACCACCATGACCGCCGTGTAGGCGCTTATCCAGAGGAGCTGCCTGGCGTTCTTCCTGTTCAGCGACACCCGGGAGGCGTTCCTGAACTCGGCCAGGAACCTGTCCCCCCTCTCTACAAGCCAGGAGGACCTCTTTTCGCCCAGCGCCCGCCTGCTCAGGCCTATGACGAAGCCGGGCACGCGTATGTCCTCCTTCCTGGAGAACCTCACCACCAGCAGTATGAAGGCGAGTATCATCACCGAGAGCGACACGAGCACCCCGCCGATCAGGTAGTTTCCAGTGGCGATGGCGTAGGCCCCGCCCGCGAAGGCGACCATGTTAGAGGATATGACGTCGAATATTATCTCTATGTACGGCAGCCAGAGGGCGCGCCCCCCGTCGACCCCCCTCCTGGTGAGCCAGGCGGCCCTGGCCACCTCGCCTCCGACGTAGCCGGGCGTGGTCATCGCCACGAACTGGCTGCCCATCCTGACGAGCATGCTCTCGCCCGTGGGGAACCTGCCGTTGCCCGAAAAGGAGTCGATGACGTACTTGAACCTCAGCCCCTGCACCACGAGCAGCAGGACAGACGAAAGGAAGGCCAGGAAGAGGTAGAGCGGGTCTATGCGCAGCACGGAGTCGAAGTTGAACTGCGACGCCACGGCGGCGAGTATGCCCAGGCTGAGCGCTATTCCTGCGGCCGGGACGAACCTGACATAGGACCGCCTCATGCACGGTCGGCCTCCCCACGAATCATGCTTCTTATAAACGGGCCGATGCAAGGACGGCCCGATGTTCAGTGTGGTGGCGTTCGACCTGGACGGCACGCTGACGTCCGGGGAGGCCAGCTGGTGGCTCCTCCACAGGAGGTTCGGGACGACGGAGGAGGGGGAGGAGGCGAACCGGCTGTATTCGGAAGGCAGGATGAGCTACAGGGAGTTCATGGTCAGGGACCTCGCGTGCTGGCCCAGGCCCCTGTCCAGGCAGACGCTGCGGGAGGCGCTGGCCGGATGCGCCCTCCGCCCGGAGGCGGCGCGGGTGGTGGACGAAATAAAGAGGCGGGGGGCGACGCCCGCCATAATCACGGCTGCGCCCGGCCTCCTGGCCGACGACGTCGCGGAAAGGCTCGGGATCGAGCACGTCCTCAGCAACGGCCTCGGTTTCGACGAGGCGGGATACTTCGACGGGTCCGTCTACCCCAACGTGGACCCGCTGAACAAGCACGTCGCCCTGGAGTCGATGGCGGCGCGCCTGAAGGTCCCGCTGGGCCGGATACTGGCGGTCGGGGACTCGAGCTACGACCTGACCTTCCTGAAGTCGGCCGGCAGGGGGCTGCTGATAGGGGACCCTGAGCTGGCCGCCAGGCACGGCCTGCCGTACATACCCGACCTGACGCATGTCCTGCTGTACGTGTAACTCCGTTGCTTTACAGAGATGACGCCAGAAAGCCCCTGATTTTAATCCGGGGATGAATGGCGACGCACGGCGTTAAATGGACGTGACTAGATATACTGATGAGTATCTCTAAATGCAGTACGGGCACACGCCACACAGCGTCCAACTCTTCAACTACCACGTCGTCTTCGCCCCCCGCTACAGGAGGCAGCTGCTCGTTGGCGAGAGGAAAGAGAGGCTGACAGAGGTTCTGCGCGAGGTCGGCAGAGACAACGGCTGGGAGATTCTCGCCTTGGAAGTGATGCCGGACCACGGCCACCTCTTCGTGTCCGCAGACGCCAAGACGAAACCTGAGATAGTCGTGAAGCGCTTCGAGGGCCCACGTGCTGAGGGGGGAGTTCCCGGAACTCCTGAAGATGCCGACCCTCTGGACCAGGTCGTATTTCCTGTCCACGGCCGGGAACGCGTCGTCTGAGACTGTCCAGAAGTACATCGAAGGACAATGGGATGGGGGAAGAAGTTCGAGTGAGCGAGTCCAAGAACGACAGGATAGCGAA
>JAKAPW010000068.1 GCA_021811935.1 archaeon
CGATCTCGACCTCGCCCTGGCCCCCTCCAGCGCCAGCCGCTTCACCCTCGAGGGGTCCATCACCTCCCCCTTCCTCGACATCTCCTCCAGCCCGATCAGGGCCACGGGGGTGGGCCTCTCCAGCGTCCCCAGGGAGACCAGCCCCACCCTGCCGGCGGCGACCTCCGAAAGGAAGGCCGAGAGCCCCCTCAGGTCCATGTCTTCGTGCAGGTACGTCCTCCAGGCCTCCTCGAACGGCAGGCCGTCCCTGTAGGCGGACATCACCTTCTCCAGCACGCTCCCGGTGAGGTCCGCGTCCCTCCCTATGACGCCCATCTTCCTGGCCACGTGCATGAACCTTATCCTGAAGAAGCCGGACTCTTCGCAGGCGCTCCTGAGGAGTGCCTCTATGTCGGCCCCCGCCAGCGACCTCAGGTGGGACGCCACCTGCTCCGGGTCCAGCCCCCTGCCTTCCAGCACCACCCTGTACGCGTCCTCGCTGGTCACCAGCCTCCTTTCGCCCGCCAGCACCCTGCCGAGCACCCTGGAGAGCGTCCTGTTCACCCTCAGGCCGCGGTGGGTGTGCACTATCACCATCCCCTTCCACCCCTCCACCGTGACGACTGCGTCCGTCGGGACGCGCAGCCCTTCCCTGCCCTGCTGCTGGGCCTCCTGGAGGGACCTGGCCAGCGAATCCCTGTCCATGTTGTACACCTCCGACGTCGCAGCCAGCCACGCGCGGTCCGTGAGGCGGCCCGCCTCGCCCCTCAGGTGGCCCACGCCCATCGCCACATCGGCGGGGACGGGTATCTCCTCCCCCACCCAGCTCGGGATGGCCCCCACCGGGTCCTCCGCCTTCCTGACGTAGACCTTCCCCTCGAAGACCTGCTCTATCCGCCACGGGGAGCCGCCCAGTATGAACTTCTTGCCTATCTCCCCCTCCTTTGCCACGAACTCCTCGTCCAGCATCCCCACCACCTCGTCGGCCATGACCACCGGATACTGCCTGGTCTCCGGTATCATGGAGAGGTTCTCGAAGTAGTAGTCGAAGAGCTGCCTGGCGTCGTAGGGGCGCGAGGCGATGCCTTCGCGGAAGGAGGCGAGCCTGGGCCTCATCGACTGCATGAACTCCAGCGTCTTGTCCAGCTCCTCCTGCCGCAGGTCCCTGTAGGGGTGGGAACGCTTCAGCAGGGCCAGCATGTCCCCCACCCTCCAGCTCCTGCGTTCTATCAGCAGCCCGGCCAGCTGCTGCACCAGGACATCGTAGGGGCGCTCGAAGGTGCTGCTCTCTTCGTACTTCCCCTGCACGGCCAGCCTGGATATGACGGCCGACTCCAGCGCGTCGTCGGAGTCCTGGGCGACGACCATGCACCTGCTGACCCTGGTCAGGGTGTGGCCGCTCCTCCCCGCCCTCTGGACCAGCCTCGTCACCTGCCTCGGGGAGCCGTACTGGACGATCATGTTCACCAGCCCGATGTCGATCCCCATCTCCAGGCTGCTGGTGGAGACTATGCCCTTCACGTTCCCCTGCTTCAGGCTGCTCTCCGCCTTCGACCTCGCCCCCTTCGAAAGGCTCCCGTGGTGGACGCCTATCCTCATGCCCGGGTCCCAGAGCTTGAGCCTGCTTGCCAGTATCTCCGCCTCCGACCTGGTGTTGGTGAATATTATCGCCGGCCCCTTCTCCACCATGGACGCCACCAGCCTGACCCTGGCGGCCACGGAGGGGAAGGTGAAGAGCCTGCCCGCTTCGGCCACGTCGGATTCGTCCGCGGCGGGGTAGCTCACCATGAACTCGAAGGGCTTGGCCGGGGTGACCTTGACCACCTGGCACGCCCTCCCCGGCCCCGCCAGGAACGCGGAAAGCAGGTCCGGCGTCCCCACCGTCGCGGAGAGGCCTATGCGCTGGAACTCCGCTTCGGAGATCTCCCTGAGCCGTTCCAGGCAGACCGCCAGCTGCGTCCCCCTCTTGTCCTCCGCCAGCTCGTGCACTTCGTCGACCACGACCCACCTCAGCGTGGACATGTACCCCCTGAGGCGCCTGGAGACGAGCAGCACCTGCAGCGTCTCCGGCGTGGTTATCATCACGTCGGGAGGGGCCAGGCTCTGCGTCCTCCTCTCCTGCGTCCCCGTGTCGCCGTGCCTGACGGAGAGCTTTATGTCCAGGGACTTGCACCACCTCTCCATCCTTTCCAGGAGGTCCCTGTTCAGCGCCCTCAGGGGGGTTATGTACAGCGCCTTGACACCTCGCTGCTGCGCAAGGCCGTGCCTGATCAGCGAGTCCAATATCGGGAGGACAGCGGCCTCCGTCTTCCCGGACCCGGTCGGGCTGACCAGCAGCACGTTCTTACCCTGGAGGATCGGGGGGATGCATGCCTCCTGGGGAGGGGTCGGAACGGTCATGGAGGAGGATTCGAGCAGGGACCGCACGGCCGGGACGAACCGACCGAATACGCCTTCGACGGCCAACCTCTCCCCCTCCGGGCGCTCAGTCCCTGACTTTCCTGGATGTCCTGAACGCGTCGGCCAGGTCCTCGTACGTCTTCCATCCCTCCTGTATCATCTTCCTGTGCTTGCCCTCCGCCTCCCCCACGACCCTGGCGGGGTTGCCCATCACCAGGCTCCCCGCGGGCACCACGATGTCCGCCGGTAGGACGCTCCCCGCCGAGACGAGCGAGCCCCTTCCCACCCTGGCCCCCTCCAGCAGCACCGCGCCCATGCCGATCAGGGCTTCGTCCTCTATGTAGACCCCCTCGAGCCTGCAGCCGTGCCCGACGGTCACCCTCTCCCCTATCACGGCCGAGACACCCGCCGGGTGGATCACCGTCCCGTCCCTGATGTTGCAGCCGCTGCCGACGGACAGCGAAGCCAGGTCTCCCCTCAGCACAGCGTTGAACCACACGCTGACGTCGGACGCTATCCTCACGTCGCCGACCACCCATGCCCCGGGGGCGATGTACGCGGTGGGGTGTATCACGGGCTGCTTCCCAGACACCTGAATCACGGGCATGAGCCAGCGGGCGGGGCCTGCCCTTATAAAGTCGCATCCCGGCCCGACGGGCCCGGCGGTGGCCTTAATACGGGCGCGGGCGACGAAGCGCCATGGACATCGTCTTCCGTCCCATAGGGGCCGTGAGGAACCCCCTTCCGGACCAGCGGGTGAAGAAGAGAGAAGGAGGGGAGGCGACGGTGGAGATCTTCCAGGAGTTCGGCGAGGGCCTGGAGGGGCTCGAGGGCTTTTCGCACGCGTTCGTGCTGACGTTCTTCCACAGGCTCCGGCCGGAGCAGGTGGGTCCCCTCAGGGTAAAGCCGAGAAGGATGCTGGACAGGGGCTTGAGGCCGGACGAGCTGCCGACGCGAGGCGTCTTCGCCCTGGATTCCCCGACCCGCCCCAACCCGATAGGGCTCTCCCTGGTCAGACTGGAAGGCGTGGAAGGGAGGATGCTCCGGGTCTCGGGGCTGGACGTGTTCGACGGCACGCCCGTCCTGGACGTCAAGCCGTACCAGTCTCGGTACAGGGCGGAAGGTTACACGCTGCCCGAGTGGTACAGGCGGCTGCACGACGCCGGCCACGCGTAGGGGCCCGGACTCGGGGCCCTACCGAGTCGTCGGGCCGCGAAAGGGACGCGACAGACGTCGGCCGTCGAGGGGCGTTCCGCTTCCCGGCCTTCGGCTACACCGGCAGCGCCGTGCGCGGCCTGGAATCGAAGGTCGCGAGCACAGGGGAAGGAGGAAGAAGACAGGTGGCACGGCCGGGTGGTAGGAGTCGGGCAGCCTGTCGGAGTGCGAGCTCGCCCGGCGGGCCGGGGCACTCCGGCAGCAAGAGGATGGTGCCGGACTGCGGGTGCCCGGGCCACCCGACTGGGCGGACCCGGTCCGGACGGGCCTAGGGCCAGATGCCGAGCGTCTTTATCGCTTCCGCAACCTTGCCGACGCCCACCATCAGCGCCCCGGTCCTCATGGACACGCCGGACTTCGCGGCCTGCGCGTGCACCCCATGGAAGGCGCCGACTATCTTCCTCTCCAGCTTGGAGTTCACCTCTTCCACGGTCCACCAGAGCCTGTCAAGGTTCTGCACCCATTCCAGGTAGCTGACTATCACCCCTCCCGAGTTCGCAAGGATGTCGGGCACCACCATGACGCCGTTCGAGTCCAGCACCTCGTCCGCGCCGGGCGTCGTGGGGCCGTTGGCGCACTCGACCACCATCCTGGCCTTGACGTCCTTGGCCATCTCCCTGGTTATGGTGTTCTCGAGGGCGGCCGGGGCAAGTATGTCGCACTCCGTCTCCAGCAGCTCTTCGCTGCTCACCTCTTCCGACGAGGGGAACCCGGTCACGGAGCCCGTCTTCTCCTTGTGCCGCAGCAGCTTCCTGGCGTCAAGCCCCTTCTTGCAAAACACGCCCCCGCTGGAGTCGCTCGCCGCGACCATCCTGGCGCCCATCCCCTCGAGTATCGTCGCGTAGTTCGAGCCCGCGTTCCCGTATCCCTGGACCGCGAAGGTGGCCCCCTTCAGCGGCAGCTTGGCCACCCTGGCGGCCTCCCGCGTGCAGAACGCGGCCCCCCTCCCCGTGGCGCTGTCCCTGCCGAGCGAGCCGCCGAGCGAGATCGGCTTCCCGGTCACCACCCCCGGGACCATGTACCCCTTCAGCTGGCTGTACGTGTCCAGTATCCACGCCATGACCTGCGCGTTCGTGTAGACGTCGGGGGCAGGTATGTCCTTGTCCGGCCCTATGGCCTCGGATATGGCCGTGGTGTACCTCCTGGTCATCCTCTCCAGTTCGGATGGGGACATTGCCTTCGGGTCGCAGACTATCCCCCCCTTGGCCCCGCCGAAGGGCAGGTCGGCGACGGCGCACTTCCAGGTCATCCAGGCGGAGAGGGCCTTCACCTCGTCCAGGGTCACGCCGGGGTGGTACCTGATGCCTCCCTTGTAGGGCCCCCGCGCGTCGTTGTACTGGACCCTGTAACCGACGAAGACGTCCGTCCTGCCGTCGTCCATCCGCACGGGGATGGAGACCTCCATTATCCGCTTGGGCCTCTTCAGAACCTCGTGCACCCCCGGGTCGAGCTTCAGGTGCTCCGCGGCTATCTTCAGCTGCTCCAGAGCGTTGGCGAACGGGTTTTCTTTGGCCATGGCCATCGATGAAATTTCGGACGTGCCTTATTTACGGCTTTTGCAGCCTGCGCCAGAGACGCGTCGGATTCGACATCGAGGTCGCACGAGCCGACCAGAGGAGGGGGAATCCGGGCTGGCGGGGCTCATCTCCCGACCGCCGCGAGCCCCAGGCCGTCGACGTACTCCTTCGGCGAGAGCACGGGCATCCCGATGATTCCGGACAGCCTCTTCTTGTCGGACAGGAATCCCCTGTCCCCGGTGACAAAGGCGCCCATTTCGCTGTTCATCCGCCTTGCGTGCCGTGCGGCCGCGACGTGGACGAGGGTCCGGAGGGTGCTTTCCAGACTCAGGAGGACCGCTTCGTTGAATATGCTCGGAAGGCTGGCCTCCACCCCCCTGATGGACACAGGCGTGTCGCCCGCCACGTTGATGAACCTGGTCCCGAGCCCGGCCAGTCTTCTAAGAAGGCCGATGACGAAGACCTTCTTCTCCTTCCGGCTTCCCCCCGTCCTGGCTTCGTACAGCCTGGCCGCCACCGCCGCGACTTCGAGCAGGGTGAGGACGGACGTTTCGGCGTGGATTTCGCCATCTTCCAGGCCCCTGATTATTGTCGATACGAGTCGTCCGGCTTGAACCCGGAGACGAAGACGTTGGTGTCCGCGTAGAATCGCTTTACGTCCTTTCCCTCCCTTCGCCGACGAGCTCCGCGGCCGTCCTTGGCCCTGCGAAGACCTTCGCGGCCGGCCGGTCGAATTCGGCGTCCGGCACCCTCTCCGCTTCGCTGACGAGCTCCTCGAGCCCGTCGTCGGCGGCCTGGAGGAGCCCCGGCGGGTCGGCATGGCGACCACGGAACCGCGGGAGCCGGCCGATGCCCTTTGCGCAGGCGCCTGCGGCTCAGCCCTTGGGGGCCCGCTGGTCGAAGTCCACCCGCCTTTCCCCCTTGAAGGCCATCAGCTTCGACCGGTCCACAGACAGGTAGGCCGCGTCCCCCTCCGCCACCTCGTCCAGGGGGTCGACCCTGACTTTTACTTCGGCGTCGCCGACCAATACCGTGGCCATCGATTCGGGGCCGCTGTACTCCACCAGCTTCACCTCGCCCTTCACCCACCCCTCCTCCGGCTGCCTGCCCATCTTCACCGACTCCGGCCTGAAGCCCACCGCGTCGTAGTCCCCCGGCGGGAAGCTCCAGCCCTCGGCGCCCCTCCTGACGATGTTCAGCAGCCCGATGAAGGTCGAGACGAAGACATCCACGGGAGAATAGTATATCTCCCTGGGCTCCCCCGCCTGCACCATCCTGCCGTCCTTGAGCACCACGAGCCTGTCCGCCAGGGACATCGCCTCCACCTGGTCGTGGGTGACGTGCAGGACGGTTATCCGGAGCCTCCTCTGGAGCTCCTTGAGGTACCCCCTCAGCTCCACCCTGACCCTGGCGTCCAGGTTCGAGAGCGGCTCGTCGAGGAGCAGCAGCTTGGGCTCCTTGACTATCGCCCTCGACAGGGCGACCCTCTGCTGCTGCCCGCCGCTCAGCTGCCTTGGGTACTTGTCGAGCTGCTCCGACAGACCCATCACGGCGGCCAGCTCCTCCACCCTGCCCTTCGCCTCCTCCGGCTTCGTCCCCTTGACCTGCAGGGGGAGGGCTATGTTCTCGCGCGCCGTCAGGTGGGGGTACAGGGCATAGTTCTGGAAGACGAGCCCTATCCCCCGCTTCCACGCCGGCTTCCCGGTGACGTCTTCGCCGTCTATGGTCACCTTCCCGGCGTCCGGGGACTCCAGCCCCGCGGCCACCCTCAGCAGCGTCGTCTTGCCGCTGCCCGAGGGACCCAGGATGACGTTGTAGGTCCCCGCCTCCAGCGACAGGCTGTCCAGAGAGAGGGCCACGGTCCTGCCGAACCTCTTCTCTATCCCTTCGAACTCTATTATCGGCTTCAACCTTTCACC
>JAKAPW010000009.1 GCA_021811935.1 archaeon
ACAGAAGATGAACGACGGTATTATATGGAGAGATATCGGGTGGCAGGATGATGCAGGCCAAGACCCGTGGGGAATCAGGTCAAAGACGCCGGCCTGCATGCTTCGATTAAATCTGTCCCACAGCCCGGGTGCGAAATATGGTTAAATGGCGGCCGGTCGAAGACGCCGGGCCATGCAGGACGAAGAAGTAGTCAGGAAGCACCTGCAGGTCTACGGGATATCAGAGGGGGACATGCTCACAGGCGAAAGGGAGCGGGTCGTCCAGATGTACAGGCGATTCCACGCCGATGTCAGGAAGTTCGACGTGCGGAAGGAGGAGAGCGCCCTGCTCGTCGTGGACATGCAGAACCACTTCGTCCATCCCAGGGGAGGTTCCTGGTGCCCGGAGGCGCAGCGGCAGGTGCCCAGGATCAGGAGCCTGGTCGGCGCATGCAGGGCGTCCGGCGTCCCCGTCATCTATACGCAGACCCACTTCGGAGACGACTGCGTCGACATCTTCCGGTCGCGGGCGTAGACCATCAGGAAGGAGAGGCAGCTGTACGCAGGGACTTGGGGGGCGGAGATCTACCCGGAGCTGAAGCCGGAGGAGGGGGACAGGGTGATAGGGTCCAAGCATACGCCTGACTCCTTCCTGGGGACGGACCTTGACTTTGTGTTGAGGGACAGGGGGATAAGGACGATCGTCATCTGCGGCACCAACACGGACATATGCTGCGAGACGACGGCCAGATCGGCCTTCTGCCTGCATTACAACGTGGTGGTCGGCAGCGATGTCTGTTCGACGTACTATGGCGAATCCCACGAAGCGGCGCTGGCCGTCCTCAGGTTCGGCTTCGCCCGCGTGATGACTTCCGACCAGATAAGGGGAGAACTGGGGCTGCCCGGCTAGCCCCGGTCACCCGTACTCCAGCAGGCTCCTTTCCGCCCTCCCCTCCATCCTGGAAAGGACGGACCCCTGACCCTGCGTCATCCTCCCCAAGAGGCGCAGCTCCTGGAGGCAGTTCAGGACGGCGTCGCCGTGGAAGTGGTTGTTCCAGTAGGCGTAGGTCGGGACCTTCTTCGTCAGCCCCCCTATCTTGGCTGCCCACTCCTGCAGCTCCTTCTCCCCATACCTGTAGTCGTACCAGACCCTGCTTCCGCGGCCGTGCCACCTTACGTAGGCGTGCTTCGCCGTCACCACGGGCTCGCCCGGCAGCAGCGGCTCGTCCACTATCGTGTTGGCCACGCCGAACCGCCTGAGCAGCCTCCACGTGTCCTCGCCCCACCAGGAGGAATGACTGAACTCCACGGCGAACCTGTACAGGTCGAGCGGGAGGACGCCCAGGAACCTCTCCAGGAGGTCCATGTCCTTCCGGAGGCTGGGCGGGAGCTGCGCAAGGAGGACCCCCATCCTGCCCGAGCCGCGCAGGGGCTGGATGAGCTTAAGGAACCTTTCCAGCGGTTCCTCCGCGCCGTCGCGCAGCGACAGCCGCCTGTCGTGGGTAACCTCCTTGGGCAGCTTCATGCTGAAGATGAACCCGCGAGGAGACTGCCGGATCCAGCCGAAGACTGTCTTCGGGGCCGGCATGGCGTAGAAGCTGCTGTCCACCTCGGCCGTCTCGAAGACGTCCGCATAATACCTCAGCTTGTTGGTCCGCCCGCCGGGGTAGAAGACGCCTTCCCACTCGTCGTAGCTCCAACCGCAGGTCCCCATCAGGAGCGGATGCACGCCGACCCTCGATGGCACGCTAAAGGTAATAATCTTTCACCCGGCCCGGGATTTTGCTGTCAACGTTAAATATCGGGCCCCGGTCGCGAACCCTGACATGGCAGGCAAGGCGGTGGCGGCCATCCTGGCAGTGGTGGTGGTGGCGGGCGCCGGATTGGGCTCCTACTTCTACCTCCTTACCGGCGCGGTGAACGTCTACGTCAGCACGGGAAACGCCGACCCGATATACCTGACCATAAGTTCGATAATGCTGCACTCGAAGTCCGGGGCGTGGGTGACTGTGTCGAACAAGACGGTCACGGTGGAGCTCGGCGGCAACCTTTCGTTCCTCGGCAGCGCGCGCCTGCCCGCCGGGAACTACACGGAGGTGCGACTGGACGTGACAGCCGCCACGGCGAGCATCCTGGGGGTGAACGTCACGGTCTCCGTCCCAAGCGGCGTCTTCAAGATACCGGTCGTCCCGTCCGGGCTGGTGGTCAAAGGAGGCCAGACGGCGAAGCTCGAAGTGTTGATAGGACCCAACCTGCTGCAGACGGGGAACGGAAGATATGTGCTCTCCCCCGTAGTGACGGCCGAGCAGATTCCGTAAGTCGCCCACTAGCGGCTCGTAGTCCTATCTGTCCCCGTCGGATGGGGCAGCCGTATCCCCATCCTCTCCACGAGGCGCCCGTGCTGCTCCCTGCTTATCCATTCCACCTTCAGGTATTCTATTATCTCGGCGTCGGTCAGCCCGATGCGCCTGGCCTCCTTCACAGTGGACAGGTAGGCTTCCACCTCCGTCGGGTTGTCCACGTACTCGTATTCCTGGCTGAAGAGCGGCCTCCCGTCCATGTGCTGCTTGACGTGGCATAGCTCGTGGATCACGTCCAGGTACAGCGTTTTGAAGTCTCCCGTCTTCAAGTGGTGGGTGCTGACGAGCAGGTGGCCGTCCTGGTCGCTCGTCCCCATGTACCCGAACGGGGAAGAGAAGAACTCGACCTTGAGGCCGCCGAGCACCGTCCCCGCTCCGTCCCCGAATATCTCGCGGACGGCGGGGTTGTCTTCGAATCCGCGGAAATAATCCAGAAAGGGGTAGAGCTTCACCGGAGCGTCGCGCCTTATGCCTACCCCCAGCCCATCCTCGACTTTCATGCCGGCAGGCCGGCCGGGCACAAGATAAGCGTTCCGCCCCCGGTCAGGCGGGCGGTCCCCTCGCGTCGCGCCTGCCGACCACGGGCAGGTCGAGGCCCGACCACCTTATCCGCACGGCCACGGGCACCGAGATGGCGGCCTTCGCCGCGTCCACGGGAATGAATGGAAGCGCCCCCAGCACGAAGCCGCGGTACAGGCCGACGTGCAGGAAGGCCGAGAGCCAGACGACGCCCAGCAGGTAGATCACGGAGAGGGCGACGAACGCGGACGCGCAGACCCTGAGCAGGTCCCTCTTCGCTGACTCCGCCCGCCTGGCCGACAGGAGCCCTCCCAGCAGCACCGCCGCCGGGAAACCGAACAGGTAGCCGCCCAGCGGGCCGAGCAGGACCGGTACGCCCGAACCGGCACCTGCGTAGACCGGCAGGCCCAGGGCACCCAGCAGGAGGTAGATGACGCAGGAGAGGGCCCCGTAGGCCGGACCGAGCACTGCGGCCAGCAGGAGGACGACGAAGACCTGGAGGGTGACGGGCACCGGGGTTATCGGGAGCGGGATGCTGACGACGGAGGAGACGGACAGGAGGGCGGCGAAGATGGCCGAGAGCGCGATCGCCTTGGTCCTGGGGTACGGCTCGGGCTCGTCTACGGTTGCCATGCAGCGCACCCCACCTGTGCCCTGCATTTAATATCCTTCCCATACGGCGCGCCCGTCCGCGGCGGCATGACTTTTATACGGGCGGGAAGCAGAAGGGCTTATGGATTTCGATGCGAAGGTGGCCCCCGATAGCACGGCTCTCCTGGTCATAGACGTCCAGAATGACTTCTGTGCGAAGGGCGGAGCCGTGGACAGGGCGGGGGGAGACGTCTCTCCGATGCAGGCAGTCATGCCCGCGATGAAGCACCTGATTTCGAAGGCGAGAGAGTCCGGCGTCGCGCTCGTGTTTGTGAAGGCGATATACGACGACCGCTTCCTCTCGGAGGCGATGCGCGAGCGCCGGGCTGAGAAAGGGCCCGTGCGCCAGCCGACCTGCCTGAGCGGCACGTGGGGGGCGGACTTCTACCAGATAGGACCCGAGGACGGCGAGGTGGTCGTCGAAAAGCACAGGTACAGCGCGTTCATCCGGACGGGCCTGGACGAGATGTTGAAGAGCCGGAGGATAAAGACGCTCGTGGTGATGGGGGTTACGACGCACGTCTGCGTCGAATCCACCGTGCGCGACGCCTTCATGCTTGACTACCACGTCGTGGTGGCGGAGGACTGCGTGGCGAGCCAGACCACCCGGACGCAGAAAAACTCGCTGGAGCTGATGCGGAAATACTTTGCGGACGTGGTCCCCTCCCTCGACATAGTCGAGGCGTGGGCAGCGTCGACCCTGAAAGGGAAGCTCCTGGCGCGATGACCGAAAGGCGTTGTCTCAGGCGTTGTCCACCTGGCGTAGGTCGACGTTGCGCGTGTCCCTGACCAGCACGTTGCAGACCAGGGCTATGAGCGTCAGGGCTATCGCGGTACCGCCCAGATACGGCGCCGCTCCCATCACTCCGTAGGCGTACGTCGCAGTGGAGGCCACGGCCGTAGTGACCACCCCGGCTATCAGGGCGGCCATTTGGTAGGTCACGCCTGCGCCCGAATATCTGAATTTCGTCGGGAACGATTCGCCCATCAACGTCTGAATGGGGGCGTTCCCGAAGCCGATGCACGCGGATATCAGGGTCTGCGCCAAGACGATCAGCGCGAGGTTCTTCGTGTTGAGCAGCGGAAAGAAGAGGACGGACCCGATCAGGAACCAGACCATAGTGATCATCATGGCCCGCTTCCTGCCGAACTTCTCCGCGGCGAAGGGGCCGATCATCCAGGTCACCATGCCCACTGAGTTGCCGATGAGTATGGAGAGGCTGGTGAAGGTGGGTGACACACCCAGCACTGCCAGATAGCCTATGGAGAAGGGCGCCTGGAGGCCCGTGGCCAGCGTTATGAAGATGCTGTCCATTATCCCCAGCATGACGATCTGCTTCCAGTAGAGCTTGATCGCGGTCAGCGCGGGCGTCCTCTCCACCTTCCCCTTCTCCCTTACAGCGTCGAAGAGGGGGCTCTCCGTGAGCCTGTACCTTATCACGAGGCCTATCACGGTCATGGCCCCGCCGGCGATGAAAGGGAGGCGCCAGCCGTAGGTGAAGAGCGCGGGTCCCGTCGCCTCCGCCAGCAGCGTAAAGACCAGGCTGGCCAGTACGAAACCGAAGGTCGCGGGGGCGGCCCAGACCGCCCAAAAGGACCGGCGGCTCGACTTCGAGGTGAATTCGAGTATCCAGGAGACCGCCCCGCCGAACTCTCCCCCCAGACCGAGGCCGAAGATGGCCCTGAACACGAAGAGGAGGGCGGGTGCGGCCAGCCCTATGGCGGAGTAATCGGGTATCAGCCCTATTCCGAGGACCCCGACGCCCAGCAGGAGCAACGTATAGACGAGCGTGTTCCTCCTGCCCTGCCTGTCGCCTATGTGGCCGAATATGACGGCCCCGATCGGCCTCACAAGGAAGGTTATGCCGACGGCCGCGATGACGAACGCGATGTCAGATGCCGCGCTGCTCGGGAACAGGACCTTGGGCCACACCACGACCCCGACGAACGCGGCTATGATCAGGTCGAAGTATTCGATGATGCCGCCGATGCCTGCGGCCACCGTGACCTTTGCCATGACGGACTTCGGGACGGTAGCGGAGACGTCGGTTTCTGTCATTATTCTCCCGGGGTGTTGAGTTTGGGATTTATAAATGCTTGTATTTCAAAAATTGGCATGCTATATGTAGCGGTCTTACATATCTTATTTGTAGAAATTATAAGTTATAACGGCGTCATTAACGCGCCCACCGCGCCCGCCCGCCGAAGCCTCAGCCCGCCAGCGGGAACTTGCATATGACGTCCAGCAGGGCCTGCCTCTTGTTCCTGTTGGCCTCTTCAAGAGCCCGTCTCAGGGCAGGGATGACCTGGTCCGGGTCCTCCACCGTCTCGGCGTGGGCGCCGCACGCCCTGGCTATCGCGGCGTAGTCCGGGGGCGGCCTCAGCTCCATGCCGGGGAAGTTCTTGGTCCTGGCGGCCACCCCGGTCGGATACATGGAGTCCGTCGCGGACTTCACCGCGTTCCAGGCCTGGTTGTTGAAGATGACAGCCACCAGCGGTATCCTGAACGCGTTGGCCGTGAAATGGCATGCGGTTGGGACGCCTCCTATGTAGGCGCCGTCGCCGAGCGTGGCTATGACCGTCTTGCCGGGCGCGGCCAGCTTGGCGCCGACGCCGCCGCCCAGCCCCCATCCCAGGCATCCGAGCCGGAGGTTCCCATGGAGCGTCCCGGGCTCCGTGAACTCCAGGTAGTTGGGCTTCAGGTCATATTCGTTTATTATGACGGTGTCGGGCTCCTTCACCTGGCCGATGCAATGGGAAAGCCAGACGAAGTCTATCGGCTTGCTGCCCCTGACCCGCCTGACGTCGTCCTCCAGCTTCGCCTTCAGCTGGAGGTGCTGCTCCTTGACCCTCTCTCGTCACTGGGCCACGACCCTCCGCCTGCCGGGGTCCCTGGAGAGGATGTCTTCGGCAGCGTCGGCCATCGCCTGCACCGCCAGGTCCGAGGCCGCGGCTATGGGCAGGTCTATGGGGAAGCTCCATATCGGAATGTTGGCGAAAGACGGGTCGGCGTCGACGAGTATCGTCTTCGCGTCCTCCCTGGGGCTCGCGAGGTTGGGTATCCAGGGGACGGCCGTGTCCAGGAGGAGCAGCGCGTCTGCCTCCTTCATGTGAGACGAAGAGGAGCCCTGCTGTCCTCCGCTGCCGTGCTGCCCGAGGAAGGACGTGTCGTTCGTCGGGTAGCTCATCGTGTTGAACGTCGGGGTTACGCGGAGGCCGACCAGGTCGGACAGCCTGACCAGCGCGGCGGGGAAGGCCCGGCTCCTCCCGGAGGCGTCAGGGATCGCCAGCGGAGATTCGGCGTCCAGCAGCGCCTCCGCCGCCTCCTTGATCTGTTCCGGATTCCCGCGGGGCGGCGCGGCTGGGGCGTACCTTCCCCTGGGGGGGATCTTCACCTCCTTGACCTTCTCCGCCCACAGCTCCCTCGGGAAGATCAGGTAGACGGGCCCCCTCGGCTCCGACATGGCTATCTTGTGGGCCCTGAAGACCACGTCCGCGATCTGGGAGTTGGTCCTGTGCTCGTAGTCCCACTTGACGCAGTCCCGGATGAGCCCCCCCTGGTCCCTCGTCTCCTGGGTCCAGTGTATCCCTATGGTCTTGCCGCCGAAGATGCCGCTCTCGGTGACGGGCGTCCTGCCGGCCACGAGGATCAGCGGGATCCTGGAGGAGAAGGCGTTCGCCACCATGCCGTGGGCGTTCAGCGTGCCCGGGACCGTGTGGACCAGGGCTATCTGGGGGCTTCCGGACACGGCGTAGTACCCGATGGCCATGCTCACGGCCGCTATCTCATGCGGCGCGGTTATGAGCTTCGGCCGCTTCCTGCCCGCTTCGTCGAGCCTGGCGAGCGCCTCTATCAGCGGGGCGTGGTCCGTCCCCGTGTCCGCGAAGATGTATTCTATCGTCGGTATGGAGTTCAGGACCTCGACGAAGGCTTCCGCCCCGTCCTCCACGCGCTTGACCCCCTTCGTAAGCCCCTGTTCCAACCGACCCTCTGCACCCGGATTCCGGTTATTCGTCGAAGTCGGTATAAAAGCCTTGGGACGCCGGCCGGCGGAGGGAGCATGCCCCCCGGGCCGCACTTCCCCGGACGCCGAAGGCAGAGGGGACCTTCACCTGACGTATGGGTAGAGGGTGCCGGCCAGGTCGGCTATGTCGACTATCAGCCTGTGCATCTCCCTGAGGGAGGCGAGCACGTCCCTCATCCCTTCGCCCACCGCCTCCATGCTCCTGTAGGCGGCCGCGGACGACGTAAGGAATTCCTGGTACTTCTCCTTCCTTGCTCCGATGAAGTAGAGGTAGGCCAGGTCCTGCAGGGAGGAGAGCTGCGCGGCCGTCGACTTCAGCGCCCTGGATTGGGGCTCGTCCGGCCCGGTCCGCTGTATCTGCTCCACCAGCCTGTGGGCCATGTCCGCCAGGTATTCCAGGTGGTGGAAGGCCACCCTGTAGTCCAGCGCCTGGGTGTTGGTCAGCCCCATCCTGGCCGCCTCCGCCGCGTTCGAGGCCGCCTGCCTGAGCATCCTGACGCCCAGGAAGTAGAGCCTGTCTATCTCCCCGTCCCTCTCGAGTATGTCCAGCATGAGGTCCTGGTCGACGGCGGGGAGGTCCCGCGTCGCGTCGACGTACATGCTCTTCGAGAGGGCGTTCATCCGGCTGAAAATCTTGGAGGGGACCATCACGTCCGTGTCGAGCATGTAGTGGAAGGTGACGCTCTGCTGGTCCTCCTCCACCAGCTCCAGCCCCAGCAGCTCCTTCGCCACCTCCTTGGCCATCCTCCTGGTCCGGTAGCCGTGGGGCCGGAACTGCACCCTGATGATGTCCCTCCCGGAAAGGTAGGCGGCGACCACCTCCCTCCTGACGTACATCATGTCGTCTCCGTACACGGTCAGAGATGCGGGGTCCCCGGCCCTGGAGGCGCCCGACTTCTCCACCGAGACGACTAGGATGCCCGACGTGGCCTCTTCGAGCCCCACCACGTCGCCCTTCTTCAGACCGTTGGCTTCGACCCACGCCTTGGGCATGGAGACGAAGAGCGTCCCTCCCCCCAGTTTCTGGAGCTTCCTGTAATCCATGCCCCCTGGATGGGGGAGGGCTCATTTAAACCGATTTAGCTTGCGATGCGGCGGATTTAACCCAGCACCTGGAGCTCTCTGGCGAACCCGGTCAACGCCGACGGCTCCTCTGCCACCACTATGCTGTCCTCTATCCGGACGCCGTACCTGCCCGCGACGTAGACGCCCGGCTCCACGGTGACCACCATGCCTTCCGCCAGCTCCCCCCCGTCCCCGTTCCTGAGCCACGGGGGTTCGTGCACGTCGAGCCCGACGCCGTGCCCTGTCGAATGGACGAAGAGGTCGGCGTACCCGCGCTCCGCAAGGTGCCGCCTGCAGACCCCGTCCACGTCTGCCGTCCGTGCGCCGGGCCTGACCGACTTCGCCCCTTCGCGCTGGGACCCGAGCACGGCTTCGTACGCCTCCTTCATGTCATGGTCGGCCCTTCCGACGGCGAAAGTCCTGGTGGCGTCCACGACGTATCCATTGTATCTCAACACCAGATCGACCACGACGAAGTCTCCGTCCCTGACCTCCCTGGTGGTGGTGTAGGCGTGGGGCAGGGCGCCGTTCGGGCCGGACGCCACGATCAGCGGGTTCAGCGTCGACTCGTAGGCCGGCGGGTCGGCGCCGTCCGCGACCATCCGTTCGAGCAGGGCGGCGGAGACCTTCCTCTCCGATACGCCCGGCGCTATCACTTCGGCGGCGAGCCGGTAGAGGTCGTCCATCGCCCTCCCGCCCTCCCTCAGGTTCTTCAGTTCGAGCTCGTCCTTGACCGTCCTGGCGTCCATGCAGGCTCCCGGGAGCACAATGGGGGCGGCGCCTGTCCTGGAGGCGATGGCATCGTACTGGGCCACGTCCACGTCGTCTATGGCGCATTTCTTTCCCCGGACCCTGTCGGCCAGGGCGACCATTATCCTGGTGCCCCTGTCGGCTCCTATCACTTCGGTGTCCACCACGCCTTCTTCTGCCCTCGCCCTCTCGAGCGCGGGGACGATGAGGGACATGGCGGAGGAATCCAGTACGGCGAGCCCTTCGCCCCAGAAGCCGGTCAGGTAGTACAGGTTCTGCGGCTTCCCGACGATCACCGCGTCCGTCCCGTCCTGTTCCGCGCGGCGGAGCACCTTCTCCCGCCTCCTCCGATAGAACGATTCTACTCCGTTCACTGGACGGCGACGGGAGACGGCGATTTTTATCCTTTCCTCGGGGGTTGGCCTCATTGCTTATATACCATGACCGTCGATTGGCGAGAAGCGTCGGAAGAAATGGTGTACATATCCCGGCTGACACTGAAGGGATTCAAGTCCTTCCCGCAGAGGCCAGTTTCGGTCCTGCTGGAGCCGGGTTTCACCGCGATAACCGGGCCGAACGGCTCGGGCAAGTCGAACATCTTCGACGCCATCCGGTTCGCGCTCGGCGAGAACAGCCCAAAGATGCTCAGGCACAACAAGATGTCCGACCTGATCAACGATCAGGTCAGGGAGGAGTCCGCCGCCGCGCGCGTGTCCATGACGCTGGACAACTCGGACAAGTCGCTGCCCGTCGATTCGGACAGGGTGGTTGTCACCAGGGAGCTCCACAAGAACGGGGACAGCGCCTACTATGTCGAGGGAAAGAGGGTACAGCGCAACCAGTACCTGGAGTTCCTGGGCGTGGCGCACCTCTCCCCGGACGGCCTCAACATCATAGCCCAGGGGACGATCCAGAGGCTGGCCGAGCTCACGCCTGACGAAAGGCGGGCGGCCGTCGAGCAGTATCTGGGACTCAAGCACTTCGACGAAAAGAAGTCGGAGGCGATGGCCAGGCTCAGGGAGGCGGACAACGAACTGGCCATATCGTTCGCCAAGCTGGACGAGAGGAGGGAGGCCATAGAGAGGCTCCAATCGGAGAGGAACGACTCCATGAGGCTCAGGCAGGTGCAACACGAAATCGCCAGGGTCAGGAAGGCCGGGCTGCTCAGGGACATCGAAAGACTGGATTCGGAGACCGAGTCGGCGAAGAAGAGGCTGGAAGAGTTGAACGCGCAGCGCGTGCAGGCCGAGAAGGGCATAGTCGCACTGGAGGGGGAGAAGAAGGGCCTGGAGGCCGAGAGGGACGCGTATTACTCCACGAGCATAGCCGGACCCAACAGGAGGCTGACCGAGCTTGACGTGGCGGTGGGCCAGTTCCGGAGGGAGACGGAGGAGCTGCAGGAAAGGAAGAGGAAGCTCTTGGAGGGCAAGGCTGCGCTGGAGCAGGCGATCCCGCAGCTGCAGGGGATGCATGCGTCGTCCAGGGCGGAGCTGGACGGCCTGCAGCAGAAGGTGGATTCCCTCCGTTCCAGGATATCGGCCGTCGAGGGAGAGACGGCTGGGCTCCGGGAGCAGGCGGGGCAGAAGGCGGGAAGGAGGGACGAGCTGGCCGCGGCGAAGGAGTCACTCCTGCCCAGGCAGGGGTCGCTCCTGGAAGCCAGGCGGGTGCTCGAAGAAAGGTCCTCGCTGCTGAAGGCTGAACTGCGGTCTGTCGCCGAGCGGTCCGCCAAGACGCGGGGGGACCTGGCGGAGCTGCAGAAGAAGCACGGAGACCTGGCCTCGATGAGCCAGAGCTTTTCGGGGATGGTCGAAGAGATAGCCAAGTCGCTCCCCGAGAAGAAGGAACGGCTGCAGCAGCTGGAGGGGAGCGCGGAGACACAGAAGGCGCAGCGCAGGAGGCTGGCCAAGGACATCTCCCAGGCGGAGGCGGTGCTGGAAGACGCCACGCAGACGGTGACCAAGTACGTTTCCGGCAGGGAACTGGCTGAGAGGTTCTTCGGAGAGGAGCTGAACGCCACCAAGGTGGAGGAGCTGGCCCGCTCGGGGGCAGTCGACGGGTTCCGCGGCGTCCTCTCTTCGCATATATCGTACGACCAGAAGTACGCGGCCGCCGTCCGCGCCGCTGGCCGCGACTGGGTCTCTGCCTTCCTGGTGGATGACATGGGGAGCCTGGTGCAGCTTGCCACGATGGCCAAGAAGCTGCGGACTGGCAGGGTCGGGATACTCCCGATCTCCGAGCTCGAAGGGACGCCGGTGCTGGAGCCTCCGGCCGAGGAGGGCGTGCTGGGCAACGTCGCGGACTTCGTGCGTTGCGACAAGGGGGACGCCCCCGCGGTCGACTTCGTTTTCGGGAACACGCTCCTGGTGGACACGGCCAAGAAGGCATTCGTCCTAGCCCGGCGTGGGCACAGGTGCGTCACGCTCAACGGAGACCTGTTCGAGCCGAAGGCGGCCGCGATGGAGACCGGCAGGCTGAGCGAACTGACGCTGACGGAGATCGGCCTGAGCGACCCTGACTCGATAAGGGTGGCCGAGGAATCGCTCAAGGCTCTGAAGGAGTCGCTGGACAGGCGGAAGAAGTCGCGCGAAAAACTGGAGGAGAGCATCGAGTCTCTGGACTCCCAGAAGTTCTCGCTGGGGCTGGAGGTGAGGGAACTGCAGTCGAGCCTGAAGAACTACAGGTACTTCGCCAAGAGGTACGCTGTCATGACGGCGAGGGCGGCAAGGAGGGTGGCCGCGGGAGAGTCCCTCATCAAGAGGCTGGAGACCAGGGGGGCGTCGCTGCAGAGGCGCATCGATTCGGTGGCGGCGCGCCTGGCCAGGGTGGAGCAGAGGACTGCGGCGCTGGGCGTGGCCAAGATAGACCAGGAAGCGACGGAGCTGGAGGCGCAGCTGGCGTCGATTTCTGCAGACATCGAGGCAAGGAACAGGTCGGTGCTGTCCCTCAACGCGGAGATATCCAGCTACGAAGCCAGGCTCAACGGCGAGGTGAGGCCGCGGCTCGTCCAGATAGAGAAGAGCCTGCGGCAGTCGGACGCGGAGCTGGAGTCTGCCCTGGCGGAGCTGCCCCGGACGGACGCGAAGATAGCAGAGCTCGGGGAGAGGCTGCAGACGCTCTCGCAGGAAGAGAAGAGGGTCAGGGAGGAGGACGAAAGGGCGCTCCCCAGGCTCAGGGAGCTGGAGTCGCTGGTGAAGGCGAAGGACCAGGAAACGTCCGCCGTGAGGCAGAGGCTGCTCCGGATTGAAAGGGATGTGCTGAAGGCGGAGGGGACGATCGAAGGGCTCCTCGCGAGCAGGTCGCTGACGTCGAACGAGCTGTCTTCCCTGGGGGTGGAGGAGCCCGTCTTCTACGCCTCCGGCTTCGACTCTCTCCTCGCCGACCTCCAGGGCGAAGAGAGGGAGCTCAGGGACAGAGTGAACCTGCTCGCCGTCCAGAGCTACTACGAAGCGTTCGCCAGCTACAGGAAGGCCTCGGAGAGGAGGAACGAGCTGGAGAAGGACAGGAACGCCATAGTCTCGTTCATAGACAAGGTGGAGAAGGAGAAGAAGGCCGCCTTCATGCTGGCCTTCGAAAAGCTGGACAAGGAGGTGAGGGCCATCTTCGCCAAGCTGACGGGGAGCGACGGATGGCTGGAGCTCGAGGACCCCGAAGACCCGTTCGCCGGCGGCATGTTCATGATGGCCCGCTTCCAGAGCAACACTGCCAGGGAGTCGAGCAGCCTCAGCGGCGGCGAAAAGGCGATTACGGCCGTCCCCTTCCTGCTGGCCTTCCAGTCGATATACCCCTCGGGCTTCTACCTGTTCGACGAGGTCGACGCCGCGCTGGACCAGGTGTACGCACAGGGGCTCGGGTCCCTGATGGCCGAGTGGTCTTCGAGGGCACAGATCATCTCCATATCGTTCAAGGAGTCGGTGGTCGGCAGGGCGACGAACCTCATCGGGGTCTACAGGACCAACGGACTGAGCAACGCAGTGAGGATCCGGAAGGAGGTGCAGGTGGATGTCAGAACCGAGCAGAGATGATTCCGTCAGGCTGCTCCTGAACCCGAACCTGGCGCTCAGGCAGAAGCCCTGGGACGTGAGCATCCACCTTCTGCTGCAGCGCTTCCTGGACTTCCTGATGGAGAGGCCCATCATGGACATGCGCCTGAGCGGGCTCGCGCTGCTCACCTCCAGCATAATATACAAGCTCAAGGTGGAGCAGCTCTTCTACGAAGAGGGCAGGACCGCTAGGAAGAGGGTCTCGGACCTGGAGGAGCCGGTCGAGGTCCTCAGGATGCCCTTCAGGCTGCAGCCGCCCGTGTCGGACATGTCGGACCTGATCTCGGCCCTGGAGTCCCTCCTCAGGGAGATGGAGAAGCCGACCGCGGACGAGCACGACACGAGCATCTTCCGCCCAGCGCTGGAGGCGCAGGTCATAGAGAAGGACACCATCACCGAAGTCATACAGGAGTACTCGGTCAGCGTCCTGGAGAGGCTCAGGGACAGGGCTCAACTGGGCTTCTCCGAGCTGGCCGCCGGCGCTGACTGGGTCGAGACGGTGAGGCTCTTCATAGTGATCCTGTTCCTGGCGCACCAGGGGAAGGTGGTGCTCACGCAGGAGGAGGACGGCGACATACTGATCGCGGGTGTCGGATGATGCCGGACGAAGACTTCATGGAAGGCAGGATAGAGGCGGCGCTCTACTCGGCCGGCAGGCCCCTTACGCTTGACGAGCTGTGCAGGGCAGCCCAGACCACTTCGAGGAAGAAGGTGGTGTCCGCGGTGACGAAGCTGATCGGCCGCGTCTCCGAGACCTTCAGCGCGGTGGAGATAGTCAGGGTCGGCGGGGGCTCGTACGTCATGCAGCTCAAACCGCAGTTCAACCCGATGGCAAAGAAGTTCGCCAGGCAGCCGCTCCTTTCCAGGTCGACCATGAAGACGCTGACCATGGTGGCATATTTCCAGCCCATCTCGGCGAAGAGCCTGTCCGACAAGAGGGGGTCGATGGTCTACAACCACCTGAAGACGCTGGAGTCCATGGGACTCATCGCGTACACCCAGGAGGGGAAGAACAGCCTGTACAGGACGACGGACTATTTCGCCGACTACTTTGGCCTCCCCAAGGACGGGGCCCAGATAAAGCACAGCCTGAAGAAGTTCTTCCCCGTCCCGGCCAAGCCACCTAACGCTTAAATCTGGCCCGTCTACCCGCTACGCAGCAAGGGGTTCGCTGTTTGACCAGACCGATCGAAAACCTGAGGAAGAAGAGGAGCACGGGCGGGAAGACCATCCCTGGAAGGGGGAGGCGTGCCTTCGAATTCGACGGCTTCGCCCTGGAGCCAGTCCTGGGGAAGCAGGCCAGCGCCGGCAGGAGGGTCCGCGGAGGGGGGGCCAAGGTGGGGGTGGTGAAGGTGGAGTTCGCCAACGTCGTCAACCCGGCCGACCACACGGCCAGGAAGGTCAAGGTGGGGCGTGTCGTGGAGAACGGGTCGAAGAGGGACTATGAGAGGAGAGGCGTGATAACCAGAGGCGCTGTAATCGAGACCGAGGCCGGGCGGGCCAGGGTCACGTCGCGCCCGTCCCAGGACGGCGTCGTCAACGCCGTGCTGATGGCAAAGTGACCTTCTTAGCCTTGAAGGACTACCAGAAGCAGGTCGTCTGGGTCGACTATTTTGATTCCACGGTGAGCCGCTCGGACGGAAGGAGGGTCCCGGCCCACCTTGCCACCAAGAACCCCACGCTGGCCGAGCTGCTGGAGGCCGCCCGCAGGATGGGGCTGCAGGCGGACGGCCACCCGGCAAGGAGGCCTTCGACGGCGCGCCAGTCCGGATACATCCAGGTGGAGAAGAGGGCGAAGAAGTCCGCCCTGGTGGTCGACCTGGCCAAGGAGCTTTCCAGGACCCGCTCGCAGACGAGGCAAGAGGAACGACGCTCGACGAAGCAGACATAAGATTAATTACCGGCCGCCGGTCTATGCGCGTCATGCGGGAAGTGGGCGTCGTCCTGAGGGAGGCCAGGAGCGGCAGGCTCATCGCCAGGCTCACCTCGCAGACGAAGGCCGGCCAGATGCTGGTGGACGCGGACGGGAGGGCCGTCGGCAGGGTGACCGAGCTGTTCGGCCCCGTGAAGTCGCCCTATGCCTCCCTGCGCCCGGTGACGGACAGGAGAGGGGGGACCCCGGGCGGAAAGGTGTATGTGAAACATGAGGCAAAGCCATAGCTTCTCCAGCCGCTGCCCGTACTGTTCCTCCCCGCTCATAGGGGACAGGGAGGCGGGGGAGCTGGTCTGCCCGACCTGCGGGGCCGTGCTCGCCGACGCCATGGAGTTCGAGGGGCCGGACTGGAAGGCGGTCGACCCGGAGGACAAGCTCAAGAAGAGCAGGACGGGCGCCCCCCTGACCTTCACCCAGCACGACTTCGGCCTTTCGACGTCCATAGACACGAGCGGAACCGACTTCTCCGGGAACAGGCTCAACGGAGACGGAAGGGCCAGCGCCGCGAGGATGAAGATGTGGCAGTCCAGGCTCAGGACCATGGACAGCAAGGAGAGGTCCACGGCCAACGTCCTCCAGAGGATTCTCGACAACGCCGGCCGGCTGAGCCTCCCCCCCAACGTCGCGGAGACGGCGGCCTACAACTTCAGGCAGTACCAGAAGAAGGGGCAGGCCAAGGGCAGGTCGTCGGTAGGGCTCGCGTCGGCGATACTCTACCTCTCCTGCAGGCAGTGCGACGTCAACAGGAGCCTTTCGGAGATAGCCCACAAGTGCGGAGTCGAGAAGAAGGCCGTCGCCAAGTACTACAGGCAGATAGTCATGGAGATGGGGATAGAGCGCGTGCCGGCTGCGTCCATCACGAACCACATAGCCAAGCTATCCAACAACCTGGCCATATCGCCCAGGGTGGAAAGGCTGGCCGCGGAGCTGGAGACGAAGGTCTCGGCGGCCACCATAAGCGGCGGGAGGGCCCCGTCGGGGCTGGCCGCCGCCTACATCTACATCGCAGCGGCGCTGCTGAACGAGCACCTGCCACAGAGGGAGATATCAGAAAAGGCCAACGTCACGGAAGTGACTATCCGCAAGAGGTGCAAGGAGCTCTTCGAAAACTACAGCATATCGGTGAGCCTGAAGGCCGCCTAGCAGAGGCGAAACGGTTTTAGGTTCGATAAATCACTTAAATAACCACCGTGCGAGGCGATGCGGCGTTGCCAGAAACAGAAGAAGACCTGATCAGCAGGGTCTACAGGCTGGTCATAGAGAGCGGCAGCGAAGGGATACTGCAGAGTGAACTGTGGAAGGTGCTCGAGCTGACGAGCAGGGACGGGTCGAGGATCGCCTCCCGGCTGGAGAAGAGGAGGCTGATCAAGAGGGAAAGGGTGCTCCAGAGGGGGAGGTGGACCTACAAGCTGCTCCCCCTCGTCATACCGATCGACACGAGCAGCATAGAGGACGCGCCGTGCATAAAGTGCGCCGACGAGGAGAGATGCGCCCAAGACAGCACCGTCAGCCCGATAACGTGCAAGCTGCTCGAAGACTGGGTGCTCATGGAATTCAGGCAGGTCCGTTCCAGTGCGCCTGCATGAAGCCAGGAAGGACTATTACAGGAGGCTGGCGAGGCAGGAGGGATACGCCAGCAGGGCGGCGTACAAGATGGCCCAGCTGGACACCAAATACCACATCATCCACGAAGGGGGCAGGGTCCTCGACCTGGGGTGCTCCCCCGGGGGGTGGTCGCAGGTCGCCTGTGAAAGGGTGGGCGAATTCGGCCTGGTGGTCGGCGTGGACGTGACGCCGGTGTCCTTCTCCAACGACAACTTCAGGTTCATACTGGGCGATGTGCTCTCCGACATCCTCCCGGCGGTGACCGCCGCCAGCCGGGAGTTCGACTGTGTGGTCTCCGACCTTTCGCCGAAGGTGTCGGGCATATGGGAGGTGGACAGCGGGAGGCAGATCGACCTGTCGAAGGCCGCCTTCGGCGTGGCAGGCAGAGTGCTGAAGGCGGGCGGGTCGTCCGTCTACAAGGCGTTCCAGGGGGAGTTCACGGACGAGCTGATCTCCCTGGTGAAGTCGCGTTTCGACAGGGTGGTGCTGGCCAAGCCCGAGGCGAGCAGGAAGAAGAGCAGCGAGATATACCTGGTCTGCCTGGGCTTCAGGCCGGACCGAGCGCCCGCTTGACTTCGACGATGCCCGCGTCCGTCCTGACCCCCTGCGGGTCCAGCGGACAGACCTCCGCCGAGAAGCCCGTCTCCCTGAGCGATTCGGCCACCCTGGCGGGGCTGCCGGAGGGGACGCCCATGCCGTCCGCGATGTCGGGCAGCCTGAAATAGTAGGGGACGTGGACCTTCTCGCTGGCGCACAGCGCCAGCAGCTTCCCGTGCCTGGCCAGCCAGGGCGTCAGGGCATGGCGCGCCATCCCCTTCACCAGCCCGCTCTCGAAGACCCTCCCCAGCCAGAGAGGCCCGGCGGCGTGCATCCTGGAGCCGCAGCCGGCGCACCGGGGCTTCGGCTCGCCCCCCGATTCCCTGTGCCCGCAGGAGAAGCAGTGTGAAATATAGCCGAACTCGGCGACGGCGGCGTTGGCAGCCCCCGCCGACCTTTCGAAGAGCAGGTAGGCGCGCATGTAGTGCTGGTCTGAATGCACGAAGACGGGGCGTGCCACGGAGTCGAGGGACATGGCCCTCCGGACGACCATCCCGCAGAGCAGCCTCAGGCCGACCTCCCTGGAGTAGTCGGTGCGCAGGCCGAAGCCGAAGTACTTCCTGAAGGAGACGTTCCTGTACAGGCCGTTCAACGGGGCCGTGTCGGTGGCCGTCACCGAGATGAGACCGCCATCCTTCAGCGCCCTGAGGGCGGGCTCGACGTAGCCCGTGGGGGACCCGAAGGGGTCTATGTCTATGATGTCGGACCTTGAGCCCTTCTTCGCAGCCGATTCCAGGAACGAATGGGCCTCCATGACGCTCGTCCTGAGCATCGAGGAGACGCCGTTTGTGCGGGCGGCCAGCGCGGCCGCCTTCATGGACGACGGGTTCAGGTCGTTCACCCACGCCTCGTCCACCCCCTTCCCCTCCACGAGGGCCCTGAGCGCCTTCGAGCCGACCCCCGCGAGCGGGTCCAGCATCCTTCCGGGGGGCTTTCCATCACAGTAGGCCGAGAAGGCGAGCACGGCGAGGTCCCTGACCGTCCTCCCCCTGGGGTTGAAGAAGGCGGGCTCCGTGGCCGGCCCCATGGACTCGGCGCTCTGCTTCGGGACCACCAGGGTGGTCCCGCCCTCCTTCAGCTCCGCAAAACCCCGAATCATGGCGCGGCCCGACCGTGCCGAAGGCGCGGGGGGTAGATAAGCCACACCGCCGCTCGCAAACTTATAGAAGGGAAGCGGACGGGACATGGTGTTGAAGAAGAGGCTTCTGCTCCTCACCGGCATGCCGGGGGTCGGAAAGACGACCATAGTGTCACGGGCCGTGCTTGACCTGCGCAGGCGGGGGCTGTCGGTCGGCGGGGTATGCTCGAAGGAGTCCAAGTCGGGCGGCCGGCGCGTCGGGTTCTACATGGTCGACCTCATGACGGACACCAGGGAGGCCCTGGCCGCGCTGACCGGGGAGGGGCCCAGGCTGGGGAGGTACAGGGTCAACCTGAAGGGGCTCGCGGAGTTCGCCGCCCGGGCCATCACCGAGGCGATAGCGTATTCGGACGTGGTTGTGGTGGACGAGGTCGGGCCGATGGAACTGCTGAGCCCGGAGTTCAGGAGGGCGGTGGATTCGCTCGTGGAATCGGCGAAGCCCGGCCTCCTGGTGGTGCACGAAACGATGAAGGAGCCGCTGATGGAGAAGATAAGGGGGAGGGAGGACGCGGAGCTGGTCCAGGTGACGCTGGAGAACAGGGACGGCCTCCTGGCCGAGGTGTTCACGAAGCTGCTGGAGCTGGTCCCTCCTTGAACAGGGTGGTGGGCGTCGACGACGCGGGAAGGGGGTGCATAATCGGCCCGCTCTTCATAGCGGGCGTGTCGATGGAGGAGTCGGAGGCGGAGGGGCTCAGGCGGATGGGCGTAAGGGACTCCAAACTCCTTTCGCCCCAGTCCCGGGAGAGGCTCTTCGTCGAAGTGGTGGCCAGGGCCTCCTCGCATTCCATCATGAAGATACCCCCCGCGGAGGTGGACGAGTACGTCAGGCACAAGAAGAAGCACACCAAGCTGAACTACCTCGAAGCGATATACATGGCCCGCGTCATAAACGCCCTGGAAGGGGAGGTGGCCTACGTGGACGCCTCCGACACGAACGAAGACGCCTTCCGCGACCAGGTGCGGAGCAACCTGACCAGAGAGGTGAAGGTGGTGGCCAGGCACCACGCCGACAGAGACTGCCCCGTGGTCTCCGCGGCGAGCATCCTGGCGAAGGTCTCCAGGGACAGGGAGATAGAGGCGATAAAGAAGGAGATAGGCGAGTTCGGCTCCGGGTACCCTTCGGACCCCAGGACGGTCGGATTCCTGGACGGCTGGATGCGCGAGCACGGGAAGCCGCCCCCGCACACCAGGCTGACCTGGAAGACGTGGAAGAGGGTCTCCGGCGGGCAGGCCAGGATAGACCGCTGAGCCGTTTCTCCAAATACGCATCAATGTACGTTATCCGTCAGCCGCTAACACCCCTACCGCTCGGCCTTGCCGTCCACGAAGGCAAGGAACCTGCGCTTGGCCTCGTCGTACGGGAGCTGGACGGGCGGGTGTTTGAAGCAGTATGAAGAAAGACTGGTCAGCTGGCCCGACACCCCCCTGTCGAGCGCTATCTTGGTCCCCCTGATCGCGTCTATCATCACGCCTCCGCTGTCCGGGGCGTCCACTACATGGAGCTTCGCTTCTATGGTCACGGGCGTGTTCCCGAAATACCTGCCCTTCACCCATATGTAACACACCTTGTCGTTCTTCAGGAAGTCGACGTAGTCGCTGGGTCCTATTCGCGTGGGGACCGGGTAGGGCGTCATCGCCCTGACCGCGCTTGTCTTGCTCTCCCTCTTATCGACCAGCCTCTGCTCCTCCAGCATGTTCAGGAAGTCCGTGTCCCCGCCTATGTTCAGCTGGTAGGTTTCGTCGACCTTCGCGCCCCTGTCGTGCAACAGCTTTATCAGCGTCTTGTGAAGCACGGTGGCCCCTATCTGGCTCATGACGTCGTCCCCGGCCACGGGCAGGCCCGCCTGCTCGAACCGGCCGGCCCAGGGTTCGTTGCTGGCTATGAAGACCGGCATCGCGTTTATGAACGCCACCCCCGCCTTCAGCGCCTGCTCCGCGTACCACTGCACCGCCTTCGTGCTGCCCACGGGCAGATAGTTCACGAGTATCTCCGCCCCCGAGTCCTTGAGCTCCTTCGCCACGTCGACCTCGGGGGAGCCGGAGGGCTTTATCACCCTGGAGAGGTACTTCCCCAGCCCATCGAGCAGCGGCCCCCTCTTGACCCGCACGCCCGTCTCTTCGACGTCACAGAACTTCGGCGTGTTGTTGAGGCCGCAGAAGATGGCTTCCGAAAGGTCCTTCCCGACCTTGCCGGCGTCCACGTCGAACGCGGTGACGAACTCGATGTCCGACGGGGTTATCCCGCCCAGCGAGTAGCTGAGCAGCCCTGTCGCCTCGTCCTGCGCCCGGTAATACCTGGTTCCCTGCAACAGGGCCGAAGAGCAGTTGCCTATGCCTGCCAGCGCGACCCGGACCTTGGACATGGACTTTTATGCAGATAAAAGTCGGTATAAAAGGCTATCTGGTGGGAGTCAGGCCAAGCCTTCGGCCAGGCGGACCACCTTGGCGTAGTAGCTGGCGTGCTCCCCTGTCCTGTTGGTGTAGGACCAGTCGACCGGCTTCTGCGGATTGTACCTTATGAAGTTCTTCGTGGGCTCCGAATCGAGCTTGACGTAGAAGTACAGGTCGCTGCCGTCGTTCTCCCCGATGTGGACGAATATGCCTATGTAGGACATGCCGTCCACCTTCGAGACGTAGAGCGGGGCCGGGGCCTCGTCCACAAGCATCCTGTACGGGCTGAGCTTCAGCAGCCCGGTTACGTCGGTCAGCTCCATCTTCTGCGCCAGGGAGGACACCGACTCTGCCTCTCCCATGGCTGCCTTGAAGTTCTCAGGGAGGCTCCTTATGTGGAGTATCGGCGAATACAGGTACCTGGCGTCCGACGCTTCGTCGCAGAAGGAGACCTCCTCCACTTCGCCGTCGATCCTGTACTTCAGGAAATGGCCTATCTTGTCGGACTTCGCATAGAAGAAGACGGGCGATTCCGCCAGCTGTTCAGTGTGCACCGCGAGCAGGTGGCCCCCTTTCGTCTCGATGCCGAATATCGGCCTCGGGACCCTTTCGAAGGCGCACGCGAGCCTTCCCAGGTCGTTCAGGCTGGACAGCCCTCGGAAGACCGGGCCTCCCCTGGCATCCTTCATGCCCCTCCTGTGATTCCGGGGCATTTAAGAAGTTTCGCCGACTATCCAGCTACGATTATTAAATCGGCGAGGGCAGGGCCACCGTGGCGTCCGAGGCGGTCGGCGAGGCGAGGGCGGGGCTTTCGGAGGCGATCGACAGCCTGGCGAGGGCGTCCGCCGGGAAGGATGCATGGTACCACACCTGGAGGGCCTATTCCATGCTCGAGATGTCCATCCTTACGCTGAAGCTGCTCCTTGGGGAGGACGTCCTCCTGCACCAGGGCAGGAAGGAGCGGGTCGAGGAGGAGCCCGCCCCTCTCATGACGGCGGCCCACGACATGCTCTCCCGCGGCAGGACCGAGGAGGCGCTGGCCACCATGAGAAGGGCCAGGGACGGCCTGATGACCAGGATGAAGAAGATGCAGAGGGACGCCCGCCGCTGAGCGGGCGGCGGCTCAGTGCCCGAACCTCCTCTGCCTCTGCTGGAAGGTCCTTATCGCCCTGAGGAAGTCCAGCCTCCGGAACCCGGGCCAGTAGACGTCCATGAAGACGAGCTCGCTGTAGGCCGACTGCCACAGCAGGAAGCCGCTCAGCCTTACCTCGCCCGAGGTCCTTATGATCAGGTCGGGGTCGGGGTCGGGGAGGAACGAGGTGAACAGGTAGCTGGAGAACCTCTTCTCGTCGATGTCCAGCGGGTCCAGGTCGCCCTTGGCCACCTCGGTGGCGATCTTCCTGACGGCGTAAATTATCTCCATCCTTCCCCCGTAGGCTATCGCGAAGTTCAGGTAGAGGTCGCTGTAGCCCGCCGATTCCTTCTCCAGCCTGTCGAACCTCTGCTTAAGGGGGTCGGGCAGCTGGTCGGTGTTCCCGATAGTCTTGACGCGGACCCTGTGCTTGTGGACATAGTCCCCTTCTATCAGCTTGTCCAGCTTCTGCGCCATTATGCCGTATATGGCGCCCAGCTCTCCTTCTGGCCGGCTGAGGTTCTCCGTGGAGAGCGCGTAGAGCGTCAGGGAGCCGATGCCGTAGTCCAGGCACCACTGGAGCAGGTTCTCCACCCTGTCCGCCCCGAAGGCGTACCCCATCCAGCGAGGGTAGTCCCTTTCGCCGGCCCACCTGCGGTTGCCGTCCAGTATCACGCCTATGTGCCTGGGTACGGAGCCGCCCTGTATCTCCCTGTCGAGGACCCACGTGTAGAGCCTGTAGACGCCCAGGGACCTGAGGACGGCAGAAAACAGCCCGTCAGCCGCTCTCATGCGTGGACACCCGTCTGCCCGAGTAGAAGCCGTAGAAGAGGTATATGAGCACCAGTATGACCGCGAGCCCGGCCAGCAGGAGAGATATCACAGGGAGGGGGGATCGCGTAGGGTTCTCGAAGAGCGCGGCCAGGGCGAAGACGGGCGAATACATGAGCACCAGCGCGGCCAGGGCGATCAGGTCCCTGGCCATCTTCACGCTCTTCCTGATGACGTGGAAGACGGTGTCCACGGACACGTTCACGGCTATGGCCAGCCAGATCAGCAGGAGGGCGTGCTCCACGAACGTGCCTATTATCAGGCCCAGGTTCTGGTAGAGCAGGTTGCTGTTGGACGCTATCACGTTCCATCCGGGCAGTGCGGTCAGCGCGTTGTAGCCCTGCATGATGGCCACTATAAGTATCATCAGGGACGCCAGGAAAGCGAAGAACCTGGCATGGAAGAACGTCCTCCTCCTCGCCCGCGAGAAGAGGTTGTCTATGCCGAAGCCCCTGAGGATGAACATCCCGCCCAGGACGAGCGTGAAGATGTAGGCGAAGTCGGTGTACAGCTTGAAGAAGGCGAAGATGCCGTAGAGTATTAGCAGGATGCCGGGTATCCCCAGCACGTACTTCGAGTACCGTGGCTCGTAGACCAGCATCTTCAGGTACCTGCCCAGGACCTGGTACGTCTCCTCCACGCTGGCGCTGTGCTTGATCACCACCCTCTTGACGCTGATTATCGGGACTATCCCCTGAAGGATGGGCAGCACGCGCTCGTCTTCGAAGCCGTCCGAGACCAGCACCACTCCGTCCGGCTTCACGGAGGATATGACCGCCCTGGCCTGCCTGAGCATCCTCTGGTCGGCCTCGAACCCGCTGTCGGGGGAGCCCGAAAGGATGGCCACCTCGCACTCGTATCCCTTTTCATTGAGTCCGTCGCATTCGGCCACGGCGGCATAGATCGCGTTGGCGTCCGCCTCCTCCGGGTCCGCCAGTATGAGCTTCGTCCCCGCCTCCAGGCAGTGCTTCCTCCCCACCACCGGGGTGGAGACGCCCGCCTTGGCGCCCACGTCGTCGTCCCTGTCCACGCTGAGGACGAGTATCTTCTTCGACTCGGAGGACAAGCTATGCACCAACAGCTTGGCCGCGGTGATATAAGTTATTCTTCTGCCTATCTCGTGCCGTCTTCGCCGTAGAGGAGCTTCAGGTCGTCCAGGCTTATCGGCTCGCCCCTCTGCATCTTCTCCATCGCTTCCTTGCGGGCCCTTTCTATCGCCTCCCTGCTGGCCGCGATGTGGGCGACCCACCGGGCCTTCCTCTCCACCTCCTGGATGAGCTGCACGTCGGCCCTCAGGGCGTGTATCCTGTCGTCCAGGTCGGCCACCTTCCCCTCGAGCTCGTCTATGTCTTCGTCGAGCCCCTGTATCTCGCCGTAGACCTGCTTCCCCGCCTGCGTGTACTCCTCTATCTTCTGCCTCCTCTCCCTCAGCTCCTTGTGGGCGTCCTCCCTGTCCGCCCTGACGTCGAAGAGCTTCGCCGCCATCTCGTCGATGTCGGAGCCGAGCTTCGCCTGCTCGTTCTTCAGCCCGTAGGCCTTCTTCCAGACAGACAGCGCCTGCGCCATCTCCTTCATCCTGACCAGCAACTCCTTCTCCTGTTCCCTGCTCAGCGGCTCCGTCTGCATGCGCCACTCCACCCGCTTGAGCTCCTTCTCCAGGCCGGTCCCCCTGTTCCTCAGGGTGGGCCTCATGACATCGAGCTCGTCCGAGGCGCTGCGCAGCTTCGACCTGGCGTCCCTGATCTTGGTCGCAAGGGCCCGCCGCTCTTCGTTGAGCTTCCTGACCCTTTCCCGCACCTCCCCATGGGCGTCCGTTTCCGATTGCAGCTTCTCCGAAAGGTCGTCTATCTCCTTCAGAAGCTCCGACCTCCTGGCCCGGATGGACTTCAGCTGTTCTATTATGCCCCTCCTTTGTTCGAAAAGCTGAGCGAGCTGCTTGCCTTTGTCTTCCTCGGACATCTTCTGCATCAACGCTCCAAGGGACCGGGATATAAGCGCGATTCCATTCTCACGATACCGTTCTGAACGCGACGCCTTCCCCTAGGGGGAGCACTGCGGGTTGAAGTTCGCGTCGGCCGTGCAGAAGGTCCACGCGTAGACCGAGCCGTTGGTCGCGTAGAGGTCGTCGGCCCCCACCTGCGCCACACTCCAGGACGTCCCGTTGTACTGCCAGAGGAACCAGTACCGGCTGTAGGTGTTGTTCACCCCCAGTATCCCCGTGACGAAGTGCTCGCCGTACTGGGGATACCAGGTGGCGGCCATGCTCCCGTTCGTGGCAACCAGCGTCGCGACGTACAGGTTCCAGCCGGGTTGCACGGTCTCGTTGTACCATGCGCCGCTTCCGTTCCCGATGTCGATCAGGATGCTGGTGCTGGGCAGGCTGACGGAGGTGGAAGCGAGCAGCTGGTAGGCGTGCCACAGTCCGGGCAGCCGAGCGCTTGCCTGGCGGTAGGCTTCGGTGCTCGTGTTCATCTGCGCTATGGAGGCGGTCAGCAGGCCGAGGGACTCGTTGTAATTCTGGAGCAGCGTGGAATAGTCGCGCCCCAGCCCCGCGTACTGCTGCTGGGCGGCCTTCAGCCCCTGCAGGTCGGAGGCGTCCTGGGCCGACGCCTGGTTGTACCGGTAGTAGTACAGCCCGGCAAGGCTCGCCGTGACGACCACCACGACCGTCAGCACCGCCGTCATCTCCTGGGATTTGGAGGCCATTCAGTTTGCGACCCCCGCGTCGACGGTCAGCAGCCCCTTGTTCCTCATCACGAAGTATATCACCGCGGGCGCCACGAAAGAGCCGAAGACCATGTCGCTGAGCTCGTGCGGGACCATGAAAGGTATGCCCTGCAGCTCGAACCTCAGCACAGTGGCGGCCACGTCGGAGGTCCCCACCGTCAGCAGTCCGGTCGCCGCGTTGGTGACGAAGTCGAAGGCGAAGGCGCACAGGGCCATCAGGGAGCCGAAGAACAGGTTCCTTTCGGACAGGGGGGAACCGCCGCGCCCCCAGACGCGCGCCGCGAAGGAACCGGCCACAGCGTAGAGCACTTCGCAGGCGAGCAGGAAGGGCGTGATCGCCCCGCCGAAGCCCAGCGGGTTGAGCGTGGACCACCCCAGCTCCGCCAGTAGCGCCACGGACGCTCCTACCGGGAACCCGTAGAGGTAGGCAGAGACGAACACGAGCGTGTCTTCGAGCTTGACGTTCGCGAAGGGGGCCAGGGCGTAGTTCGATGCGAGTATCACAGCCACGAACATGGTGACGCGGGCCGGGCTGGAGGAAGAATTCACGGCGCATGGATTATCCATCCAGTATTTTAATATACCTATGGCGCCCTGTGAAACTTAAAATATCTACCGGCGGCATGAGACGTTACTGTATGTGGTTCGCCAGGCTCAGGGCCCTCCAGGGGGAGGCGGCGAAGGGGCCGATGCCCACCTTTTCCTTGAACCACATCCTGCTCGCCGTGATGCTGATCGACGTGGGGTACGTGGGCAGGAAGCAGTTGGCCCATGGCCTTGGCCTGGGCGAAGGGGCCACGCGGACGCTGATAGGGAAGCTCAAGGGCGCCGGTCTGGCCAGGACGATCGCGTCCGGCTGCACGCTGACGCAGGAAGGGAGGCTGGTATCGCGCGAGCTTCTCACCGTCATGCGCACGTTCCAACCCCCTTCCGTCGGCCCGCCCGGCCGTGAGGCTTCGGGGGTGAGGCTCAGGGGGCTGGCGGGCTTCGTGGCGCGCGGCCTCGAGGAAAGGGACGCCGCCGTGAGGGCGGGGGCCGACGGCGCGATGGTGCTGGTGAAGGAGGACGGCAGGATCAAGATGCCTGGACTGGCGGACATGACGCAGGAGCATCCGGAAGAGGCGGACGCGCTCCAGAGGAGCGTCGACCTTGCCGACGGCGACGTCGCGCTGATATCGTGGGCCGAAAGCAAGCAGCAGGCCAACGCGGCGTCTATGGCTGCGGCAGTCAGCGTCCTTTCGCGGTCGTTCGCGTCGTAGCCACCGGTCAGGCGGCCAGGACGTCGGCGAAGCAGAACGAGTCGCGCAGCACCGTTTCTCCGACCCTTATCCCGATCCTCTCCCTGAATATCGGGCCGTCGTAGACGAAGGTGTGGAACTCCCCGTTTTCACCGCAGGGGTCGACGTTTTCAGGGATGTCCCGGAGGAACTCCCCGGAGAACTCTCTGCCCGCGAAGCCGCAGTCGAGCGCCTTCGGGTCGACCGTGCAGAGCACCGCCCTGAAGCCCGACGATATGAACCTCCTGGCCAGCTCGGCGGTCGGCTCGCCCCAAAGGGGGAAGCGGCACGACATCCCCACCCTGGACATCCTTTCCTCCCTGTACCGCCTGATGTCCTCAAGAAAGAGGTCGCCGAAGGCCACCAGGCCGATGCCCAGCGACTTGTATCGCTCCAGCTTTTCGCGCATGACCGACTCGTATTCCTCGTTGCTCGAACGCTTCGAAAGGTACGCCACGTCGAGCGGTACCCCCAGCATCTCGGCCTGCCTGCGCAGGAGCCCCTCGCGGACCCCGTGCATGCTTACCCTGCCGTAGTCCCTGGTGACGGTGGTGAGCAGGTACCTGACGTCGTAGACGCCCGACTTCAGCAGCTCCCACAGGGCCATGGCGCTGTCCTTCCCGCCGCTCCAGGACATGACTATCGGCTCCCTGGACATGACCGCCCTGCCGGTCGACGGGACTAAAAAATGATGTCGCCCGTCCCGGCTCCGGAGGCGGCGCGACCGCACCGGACCGACGCGGGCGTCTGACATGACCAAATTGGCGCCGGGGGAGGGCGCTTCTGAGCCCGTAGTCTGCCCATGCGCCAATCATGCAGAAGGAGCCCGATACGTGAAGGGTGGCCGGCGACGGAGAACCATCACCCGGGAAGGCCAGGCGGCCGTCATGGCTCCAGGTGCAGGAACCGGGACAAACCCGGACCGGAGAAGTAATCGCCCGGGGCAGGGGAGGGAAGGTGCCCTTCAGGCTCCACTTTCTCGCGGCCGGAGCGCAAGTGACTATCTACAGCAGCCTCAGGAAAGATTCCTTCGTCAACCCGGCCTCGGCGATGATCGCCATGAGAGTCCCTCTCTTGATTTCTTTGTCTCTGGGGACCGTGACCACCAGGTCGTCTTTGACCAGATAGATGTGGCTCCCCCGCTGGCGCACGGGCACGAAGCCGGTCTTCCTAAGGGCCTTCAGCACGTCCCGCCAGGAGAGGACGGGGAGCTTAGACAGTCAGCGCCACCGTCTTCGTGGCGCCCTTGCGGGCCAACTTGCGAGCCAGCCGCGACCTGACTTCGACGTATCCTTCGATGGCCTCTCTCAGGCGCGACAGGGCCTTCTCCTCCGTCTCGGCCTGCGTGGCCACGGGCAGCTCCACGCATCTTACAACATAGCCGCCCTCCTCCGCCGGCTCGACGACCGCCGTGAACTTCATCCTGTCCTCAGGGTGCGCGGTGCACTAATGAACTTTGCTAAAATGTATGCCAATGGCGCATCATTCCAGGCCGACGCCACGCCGAGCGGGGTCCCCATGGATGCGCCCGTCCCCGAATCGGGTATGTTCAATATCCCCACCGCGAGCTGGATGCAGAAGAGCCCGACCATCAGCCAGAAGACCTTCGTTCTTCAGGGCCTCCCGACATCTCGACGGCGTCCATCCTGCCCGCTTCATTTCGTGGTCGAGGCGCTTCTGATATTGGTGGATGTCGTCCACGGGACATAAAACCGTGGGGCTAGAACCTTGGGTGTTGGCGCCGGGGGAGGGAGTCGAACCCACGGGGCCCATGAAGGGCCACGGGCTGACCTGCCGGAGGCGGCGAAAAGGCCTCCGCAACTCAAGGCCCGCGCATTAGTCCACTCTGCCACCCCGGCCTTGCGGCTTCGTGTCACTGCCCGCGTTGTTCTTAAAAGTTTGCACCCCAAAGATATATTTTCGAAGGTGCCGAGGCCGGTGCAATGGCGCCGCGCGGGTACAGGATGCTCGACTACATGTCCGACGCGTTCGTGGAAGCGTACGGAGGGACGATGCCGCTGGCCTTCGCCGCGGCGGGCAAGGGGCTGCTGGCCGTGATGACGGACGTCAGGAAGGTGAGGAGGAAGGAGGAAGTGGAGGTCGGGACCATCTCTGCCCCCGATTCGCACGCCCTGCTGTACGAATGGCTGGAGTTCGTCCTGCTCAGATACGAGCTGGACGGGCTGCTTCTGCCGTATTGCAGCCTCGCGATGGAGAGATCGACGTCAGGCACGACGCTGACAGGCGTCATGTGGGGGGAACGCTTCGACCCGCTCAGGCATGGAATAAAGCGACAGGTGAAGGCCGTGACCTACCACCAGATGGAGGTCTTGGAGGAGGGCGGCCGGTGGAGGGTCAGGTTCCTCCTGGACCTCTGACTGCGACGGCTTTCATTCGACCCGCGGTATCACTTCTTCGGCGAAGAGCCTGAGGCTCCTCAGCCCGACCGCGTCGTTGACATATACGATGAAGTATGTTATCCCGATGTCGACGTACCTGTTGTAGAACGCCGCGATGTCCTGGGGCGTCCCCACGGCGTTCCTGGCCATGAACTGGTCGAACGTGGCGCCGGTGGGCATCTTCTTGGCCCTCTCGACGGCCTTCTCCTTGTTACCGTCAACGGACACCAGCCCCCAGTAGGTCTTCTCTATCTTTTCGGGCTTCCTGCCCACCTCGTCGCAGTGCTTCTTGAGCACGTCGAGCTTCCTCCTGAAGGTCTCTACGTCGCCCTGCCCGTTCCACCTGTCGGCGTGCTTGGCCACCACCCGCAGCATGAGCCGCTCGCCCCCTCCCCCCACGGTTATGGGCGGGTGGGGCTTCTGCACGGGTCTGGGGTAGTTCATGGCGTTGCTGGTGCTGTAGTACTTGCCGGCGAAGGTCGAGGTCCCCTTCGTCCACATCTCCCTGATGATCGTCAGCGATTCGTCCAGCATCCGTACCCTGTCCGCGTCGGACGGGAACTGGTAGCCGTAGGCCCTGTATTCCTGCTCGTACCAGCCGGCCCCTATCCCGAGCTCCAGCCTTCCGCCAGAGACGACGTCCAGGACGGAGGACATCTTGGCCAGCAGCGCGGGCTGCCTGTACGAGCTGCACGTCACGATGGTCCCGAGCCTCGCCTTCTTCGTCATGGGTGCCAGGGCGGTCAGGGTGGTCCACGAGTCGAAGCACGACGTCTCCCTGACCTGGGGATACGTCAGGAAATGGTCGTAGAGCCACACGGACTGGAAGCCGAGCTTCTCCGCGAACAGCGCCGTGTCCGATACCATCTTGAACTGTTGCCTCGCGTCGACGTTGGGGAGGTCGAGCCGCCACCCCTGAGGGACTATCAGACCGAACTTGACGCCCGCCATCTCGCAGGGCTACGTGATACGCACTAAAATCGTTATCCTTTATGGAAGACTTATCTTGGTGGGGGCCCCCACGTGCGCATCCATGTCCGACGACCTCCTTTCCATGGACACGATAAGGAAGTACGCCAAGCAGATAGAGGACCTCCGCGGCGGCCTCGAAGTCGACGTCCTGGCCCGCTGGGCGAAGGAGATAGAGGCAGACGCCGTACAGCTGGCCCCCAAGGAACTGAAGGGCACCATAGGGATA
>JAKAPW010000010.1 GCA_021811935.1 archaeon
TCTACAACATCCGTCAACTGGTCTATCTCGGGTACACCAAGGGCATCGACATCGAAATCAAGACGGTTCCGAGGCATCCGACTCTTACGAACTGGATGAATCCATAGGGTTATGTCTCAAAGCCCTCCATGAGGGGCGGGAATGATTCGCATTCATCAAATTTGCATACCAGGATTCGTTTTCAATGGTATGGAATCCCGCACTCCGGCAGAGCTCTGGCGACGGACCAAGGGGCGCCACCTACTGCTCCAGGCGGACCCTCTGTGAACCAGAGACCTCAGGGATGGATAGCGTATACCCGCAAGAGAACATATGTCTTCCTCGGGTAGCGGTCATTGTCGCCGTCGGACTTCTGTGGTCAAGATGAATGTCAGCGGCAGAGGATATCACTGGTAGTCAGGGCCGAGTAGATCATGCCAGGAATGGATTGCCGAAGTCAAAAGGCCAAGCAAATCCCATGGGCAACCTTGGCATGATTTCCGGCCTTGTAGAAGGGGATATCGCCGGTCGATGGACGGGTCGCATTTTGTATAGTTTCGTTCGCGGAAGACGTCGAATCCGCGAATCAAGATACGAAGCGGTAACGGCAGCAAATGATTCCAAGCCTCATGGAATCATCCCACATTATCGGAATCCCTGGATGCGGAATTCGCTTTGCCAAGCATGAGTTGCTCCTTCTCCATCTCGTCAATCATAATCTCCAAGGCTCGTGCTTCTTTCTTCAAGTCCTCCGCCTTGCTCATTTCCATGACAGCGTCGAGACCCTTCCATAACGCATCAGTCGCATTGTCCATGGAAGGCGACTCGACGATATGTATATTGTAGAACTCTGCGAGCCTCTTTGCCTGATGGTTAAGGCCGGGGACTGCTATCAGAACTATCTGCCTGGTCTGGACATCGAAGGCCTTGGCGACCAGGGCCAGGACATGATGTTCTTCTGCCGGCCCCAGGGTCGTCACCATCTCCGCCACTATCTCCTGTTCGGAGGAACTCGGAGGCGATGCGACGAGTGTAAAGGCGTGCTCGATGCCGGACCTGCCCTTCAGCGTGGCGGGTGTCTTCGCGGTCCAGCCGAGCGCCTTCAGTTTCTCCACCACGGATTCAAAGCTCACACAAATTTCTTCTATGATGTCCTTCTTTTCCGGATTGAGAGAATAGTTATACGCATGAGCCAAAGATGCCTCATCCTCCTTGAACGTGCGGACACATCTGCCGCAGTGGAAGACTTTCGACGGATTCGGTGTGTATCGCCTGCATGACATGCACCCATAGTATACCCCTGGCTTCCTGTAGTCCACGCCCAGGGCTTTCAGTCCTTTCCTGCACTTGGGGCAGACGAACTTGGAGGCAGCAAACCTCTCCTCAAAGTCCATGTGGCCACACTTCAGGCACTCTATCATCGAGCCCGCATTCAGGCCTGCCGAGCCACAATCCGGGCAGCCGAGCACAGCAGAAAAGGTCATGGACCCACAAAACGGGCAGGCCACCCTCAGTTCTGCGGGTTCCTTGATCAGGATCCCAAAGTTACTCAGCTCCTCAAGCACATCCTTCGCCAGCTGCTTGTGCACGCCCATGATTCTTTCCACGTCAGGGTAGGCCAGACCTTCAGCGAAACTGAACTTTACCAGAAGCTTGTTCAAGGCCCCTTCTTTCAGCGCCTTGAGAAGGTGCTGCACCTCTGCGCGCCTGTAGAACTGTTCTTCGGGTGCCACTCATGCCACCCTCGCCTTTAATTCATTCAACCTGCGCTTCAGTATGTCCATCAAGACACGATTGAACAATTCGTTTACATTATTGCCGTCCTTTGCTGATACCTCGAAATACCTTGCGCTGTACTCGTCTGCCTTCTTTCGGGCTCCCTCCCTATCAACAGCGGACGTACCCGTATCGGTCTTGTTGCACACGATGTAGAACGTGGGTGTGGTCATCTGATTAGCCGCACGACACCATCCGTCCACATGTTGGAAAGTGTCCAGCTTCGAGACGTCGAAGACCACTATAGCAGCGTGTGCGTTCTGGTAGAATGCCTTGTCCACTTCTTCCGGACGCTTGTCGCCTGCTATGTTCCATATGGCCAGCTTGATGGTAAATTCGTATATGTTCAAGGATTTCTCGGTTATGTTCGTCCCTATGGTGGGAAAGTATTCTGGGCTAAATTCTCCGCTGACGTATCGATTTACCAGGCTGGTCTTTCCCACCGCCGCGTCACCCACAACGATGATTTTGAAAGCATAGGTGTACGGCATATCGATTAAACCAAGAAGCGGCGACGTGGGCGGTGCGCGACGCACCAACTGCCTAACACAACTTTGGTTGGATTCAGCACCGGGGCATAAGAAGGTTACTAATCGTCAAGGATGTGCTCAGATGGAATCGTGTTTCCCACCACGGCTTCCCACGGTCGTATTTGTTCTCCGATGTTATAAGGAAAGCACCCTTTCGACACCCGAACCGGAATCGTGGGCTCGGCAAGGGGGGCAATATGCCGGACTTGCTGGCTGGGATCGGGTTCGCGTACAGCCGTGGACTGCACGATGTCAGAGTTCGGTTGGTGCAGGGCAGCCTTGGCCGACGGTTCCTAATCGTAGCTGTTGCCCCGGGCCGTTCCATCACGATTCGCTGGTCATCTCCGTCCGTAGTCTTCCGGAACGCCGCACATCCAGTTCGAAGGCCAAACTCATAAATAAACAAACGGAACCTATATTTCGAATGCCGGTCAGCTTGGCAGGGTTCGAGCTTTGGCTGCACTCCCTCACACTGTTCGAACTTCTTCTGATTCTATCGGTTCCGCTCCTGATCGACATGCCACGGTCGGTGGGGAAGTCCGTATTCTTACTCCTTGATGGATTGCATTCCAAGATCAGGCCCAAGGCCTTTGATGACACGTACTTGCCAAAGATAACCTTGATTATACCCGCTCACAACGAGGAGGGGACGATCGAGCGCTCCATCGAGGCGGCTGTCGATGCGGACTATCCGAACAAGGAGATAATAGTTGTAGACGATGGATCCACGGACAACACCTACGTGCGGGCGCTGCCGTACGACAGGAGGCACATGATAAAGCTGGTCCACAGGGAAACTGCAAGCGGCTCAAAGTCCGGCGCAATAAACTTCGGGATGCTCTTTTCCACCGGAGAAATACTGTACATTATAGATGCAGATACACTTCTTGAAAGGAACGCGCTGCGAGAGTCCACGAAGTGCTTCAGCATTCCGTCCGTGAATGCGGTCTCCGGCAATGTCAGAATACTGGCAGGGGATGGCGGGGAGAAGAATCTGTTGACATCGCTGCAGTCGTACGAGTACTTGCTCTCTCTCGAAATGGGACGGAGATTCAATGCGTTGATGGGAACCCTACTGATAATCCCCGGCGCCTTCGGCGGCTTCAGGAGGAAGGCGGGAGAAGAACTCGGCTTCTTTGACAGGGACACGCTGACAGAAGATTTCGATTTTACGCTGAAACTGAGGAAACTCAAGGGGAAGATATTCTTTGTCCCCACTGGCATTTCCTGGACATTCTGCCCCGCGAGCTGGAAGTCATGGTTCAGGCAGAGAAGGCGCTGGGCCTATGGTCAGATGGAGACGCTGGGGAAACACAAGGACGCCTTCGTGAATCTGCGATATGGGAAGGGGTTCCTCCTTGCGCTTTATGACATGGTCCTAATGGACATGATTCTTCTGTGCCTGAGGACGGCATGGCTGGCCTTTACGCTACTCACCTACACAGGCTTCATCCTCTACCCTGCCTTCCTGGTCTTCGGGGTCTACTTGGTCAGCGAAGCCGTGGTTGTACTTACGGCAGGCGTCCTGTCGCCAAGAAGGGGCGACCTGAGACTGATTTATGTGCTTCCCCTTATGGTTCTATTCTACCGTCCCCTCTATGGCATGGTAAGGTTGGAAGCCTATGTCAGATGGCTATTAGGCAAGAAGTCGGCGTGGTGAAACATGCGGCACCCATATTATCGCGAGACCAGACGCTGCTTCTGAAAAGGTTTGATCACCAGGTCCCAGGGTGTAACTACCCCCCCTCCGCATGTCAGACAAGACCCGGCAGCTACATCAACCAGGCCTGCCGCTTCTCTTATGCCCGTGTTTCCATCGACCGCTGTCGCATGCTCGGGGTCTGTTTCTGAAATCTTGGCTTCAAATGTCCGGGATGGGCTCTCCCTTGATAGATGAAGGCCCTCCGGGCTGAAAAGGTATCTAATCACAGTTCTGTCCGAGATGAACGTGTTGCCGTCTTCCAGAAATATTCTCCTGATTCTTCTCTTGACCATCTCTTTGAGCGCCTCCCCAATTGTAGCGTCGGGGGGAAGGGAGAACATCTTGGACATCACATCGGCGCATTTAAGGTCCGTGTCCAGAGTGCCCGCACTGTAGAGGCGTATTATATCTGACAGTGAAATCAGAGCAGGCTGGCCGTCTAGATAGATGCTGGCGTTCCCGAACCTTCTCTGCTCGAATAAGGCGAGAAGACCGACCAGGTTCTGACCAACGGAGACATGTGGAATCGCCGTGGATATGCTGCCGCACTCCTTCCATATGGACGAATTGTAATCGTTCGTGTTCATCAGCTCTGATATGACCGGAAACCCGAAAATACCTTCATTGGTCCAGGTCCCCCGGCGCAGCACAAACAGAGCATCGACGTTGTGGCACCTCAGGAAACCGCCGGCTACCACTATGGGGGTCTCTGCCATTACCCCGGGGAACGGTCTCTTTATCACGTCAGCAAGGCATTCCCCGAGCTTCAGTTCGCTGTCCATGACCGCCTTGACCAAGATTCCGCTCCTGACTTATGTATCACGGTCGGACGACGTAAAAACTTTATGGAGTTCTCAGGATACATATGCTGGGGCTCGGGGAAGTAGCACAAACTCGTCGTTTCCGAGTTTTGACCCTTGATGTATAGATTCTTCATCTCGCATCTGATGATCTTGAGCAGGACTCGGACAGAAGTACGTCTCTCTCGGGTTGCCTCCGCACTCCCGACGTTGAACACGAAGCATCCGGCAGGAATCCACACAGACCTCCGCGTTGCCCATCTCCGAGCATATGGTTCGGTATCTCATTCTCTATGAAGCGCCTGGTAACCTTATCGAGGAAGGGGTACGACCAACCATGTTTCTCATGCCCAAGCTTCAGGAGGCTCCCTTTGGCTGGCCAATCGCGTTGCCCGGAAATGTGCTTTCCGTTGACGCTCATCGCCCGAAAGCCCGCCGACGGAGCGATCGCCATAGGCTACGCCGCCTTGACCGCGCCCGCCCCACATCGCCCGACCGACTCCTCGACCCGCAAGCTCGCGGACCGTATCGATTCCGAACCATGCCATGCAGCGGCAGGACTGCCCCCCGTGTATACTCCGGTGCTCCCGGAGGGCTACCCCCCACCGCGTCTGAAGAACCCGCCACCCGGCCGCCCCTCCGCGCGTCGCATCTCCATCTTTATAGTAGACCCATAGAGTATGGTCTACGCAGCATGCCGAATATAGACGTAAGGAAGGTACAGATGGTGGGATATTCGACCCTTTCCGTCTCCCTGCCGAAGGACTGGGTGAAGCGGACCGGCCTGAAGGCGGGGGACGCCGTCTCCGTGCTCAGGCAGGACGACGGTACGCTGAAGGTGGTGCCGGGGGCGGTGGAGGAGGAGAAACCCGTCAGCAGGACGCTGCACGTTGATGCCTCCACAGCGCCGCGCTTCATACTCAGGTCGGTCGTCGGCCTCTACGCGCTCGGCGTGGACGCGATAGTCATATCCAACGAGTCCGGGCTCACCACCCAGCAGGTGGAGGAGGCCAAGGCCGCCATAGACAGGCTGAACGGCTTCGGGGTGGTCGAGCAGACTGCCAAGACGATCACGCTGCAGAGCTTCCTGGACCCGTCGAAGTTCCCCATCGACGGCCTGCTCCAGAGGATGCGCGCGATAACCATGTACATGGTCGACCTTGTCTGCAAGGCGCTCTCCGAGGGCAAGGTGGAGTACTGCAGGGAGGTGAAGCTGCTCGAGACGGAGCTGGACAAGATACACTGGACCACGCTCCGGGAGCTCCTCTTCGCGGCCAGGAGGCCGGACATAGCCAGGAAGATAGGGATAGGGGACGCCTATTCGATAACAGGGAGCAGGATGATGATCAAGCTGGCCGAGAAGGTCGGCGACGCGGTCGAGAGGATGGCCGAGTTCGCCCGCTTCTTCCTGACCATGGAAGGAGGGGTCCCCGGCTGGCTCCTCAAGCACCTGGCCGAGAAGACGGCCGAGGTCGCCGGCGCGTACGGGGGCGCCTTCGACGCCTACCTGACCAGGAACCTGCTGGCAGCCGACGGGTTCATAGAGGCCTCCGAGCGCCATCAGGGCTCCGTCATGCCGGATATCAGGAGGCTGCTGGAGGGGCTGCGGAAGGAGGGGGGCGTCGCGTCCGACGTCGACTTCGTCAGCCGCCTGCACGGGTACGTCATGTCTCTCTGGAGCCTGGCGGACATGACGCAGACGCTGTCCGAGGTGGCGATGAACCACAGCCTGGTCGAGGAGACGCCGCTCTGCTCCGTCTCCCTCTAGCGGTTCGGTTCGAAAACTAAAAAGGACGCGCCTTCGCCGCTCACAGGCAGTGACCGACCACGTGTCGCGACTCCGGCGGGTGCTGCACGGCGAGGGACCCGCCCTGGTCGTGGAGCTGACGGGGAACAGCATGGAGCTGGCCAGGGCGGCCCAGGAGGCGGGGGCCGACTCGGTCATAGGCCAGCTCCACTACGAGCACCCGGTCACCCACACATACACGGGCGGCCTGGAGCTCGAGATGAGCCAGATCCGGGAGATGGCCGCCGGGCTGGCCATACCGGTCGGGGTGCACGTCGGCAACCAGTCCAGGCTCACACGGCAGGAATGGGAGGAGCTCCTCCGGGCCGGGCTGGACTACGTCTGCGCAAACATAGCCGCGGCGCCGCCCTACGTCCTGTCGGACGGCGGCGTCCCCAAGATTCTGTATGTGCGCGTCGGGATCCCTGTGGAGCAGTATAGGGGGCTGGGCACGTTCGAGGGCCTCGAAGCGATACTCTTCGAGCCGCTCTCCCAGGTGCAGCCAGAGCCCCAGGTCAGGTTCAACGCGCTCGACGTGGTCAACACGGAGTCCCTTTCGAAGGCCTGCCCGCTCCCCGTCCTCTTCAAGGCTTCGCAGGACCTGGAGCCGGAGGACGTGGGGCTGCTGATGAGGAGGGGATGCGGGGGCCTCGTGCTGGACCCGGGCTACACCGGCTCCACCGCCGAGCACTTCAAGGTCACAACGGAGATCTTCAGGAAGGCCCTGGTAGGGACGAAGAGGCCAAGGTTTATGGGGTATGACCTGTGGGGTTGATGACGAGTTGAAGGCTGTCATACTGGCGGGCGGGCTCGGGACCAGGCTGAGGCCGTACACCTTCTTCGCGCCGAAGCCGATGCTCCCTCTCGGGGACAGGCCGCTGCTGGAGCACATATTGCTGGGGCTGAAGGACCACGGGTTCACCGACGCGGTGATAACCGTGAGCTACCTGAGGCGCGCCATCGAGGACTACTTCAGGGACGGCTCCGACCTGGGGATGAAGATAGAGTACGTCCGGAGCGACGGCCCGATGGGGACGGGGGGGCAGCTCAAGACGGTCGAGGGGCGGGTGGACGACAGGTTCCTCCTCGTGTACGCGGACATGTACGTCGAGGCAGACTTCCGGAAGCTGGTGGAGTTCCACGAGTCGAAGAAGGGCCTGGCGACCGTCCTGGTCATGCCGTACAGGGAGACTCTGAAGTACGGCTTCCTGGACTCCGACGACCAGGGCAGGCTCGTCGACTGGAGGGAGAAGCCGGAGTTCAAGGGGTGGATAAACGTGGGCTGCTACGTCATGGAGAAGCGCTTCCTCGACTACATACCCGCGGGAAAGATGTTCGGCATGGACGAAGCCTTCAGGCTGGCCATGAAGGCGGGCGAGCCGATATACCTCCACAGGTCGGAGGGTGACTTCGTCGACATAGGGGACAAGAAGAGCTACATGGCTGCCTACAACAAGTACCTGCAGAAGCTGGGAAGGATACTCTAGTCTTGACCTCCGTGGTCCTCTTCCAGGCCGAACGGGACTCGCTCTGGCCGCTGAGTCTCACCAGGCCGTCGCATTCCCTCCAGTACGGCTTCCGCCCGATATCGTCCTACGTCAAGCACGCCCTCGGCGCGCCGGAGGCGGCGCTGCTCCCCGGCCGCCTCGCTGCCCAGTGCAGGGAGAGGGAGCCGGGGCTCTCGGTCAACCCGGAGAGGCTGGAGGGGGAGGCTCTCCTGGTCAACGGCGCCATCCGGCCAACGCCGGACGTGCTGGAGAGGGCCGGGGCGCTCGGGCCCGGTCAGTTCCTTGATTCCGGGGGGGAGGTGGCTGCGGCGAGGGTGGCCTCCCTCCCCGAAGGGGTGCCGCCGACCCCGGAGGCGTTGAAGAAGCTGGGCTGCGAAGGTCTGCGGTCGGAGGGCTCCCTCCTTTCGGGCCCCTGGGAGCTGGTGCAGGGGCTGGGCGCCAGGCTGGAGGGGAAGGGCGTCGTCTACGGCAGCTCGGTCCAGGTGGAGGACGACGTGGTCTTCGACACGGCGCGCGGGCCGGTGCTCGTGGCCGACGGCGCCAGGATAGAGGCCTTTTCGCGCATCGAGGGGCCGTCGCTCATAGGCAGGGGCTCCGTCATACATTCTGCCCGGATCAACGGGCACACGGCGGTCGGCGAGCAGTGCAGGGTGGGCGGGGAGGTCGAATGGAGCATCGTCTCGTCCTTCACGAACAAGGCGCATTTCGGCTACGTCGGGCACAGCTTCGTCGGCGAGTGGGTGAACATGGGGGCGGGCTGCGTGACGAGCGACCTCAAGAACACGTACGGCCCCATAAGGGTCGAAAGGGGGGGCACGAAGGTGGACACGGGGATGGTAAAGCTGGGCTGCTTCGTCGGGGACTACGCCAAGGTGTCGATAAACGCCATGCTGTACGCGGGCAGGAGCGTCGGGGTTGCCTCCCACGTGCACGGACTAGTCTCGGAGGACGTCCCCCCCTTCGTGGTGTACGGCAGGTCGACCGGGATGGGCGTCGGCGAGCTCTCCCTGGAGAAGGCGCTGGAGACCGCCAGGAGGATGAAGTCGAGGAGGGACCGCGCCCTGACCGCGGCGGAGGAGGAGACGCTCCGCCTGTGCTTCGAGCAGACGGCGGCGGAGCGGGCGGCGGCGGTGGTGGTGGGGAAGAGATGAGCTTCGACGTCGGATACGACAGGTCCGGCATGCTGAAGGACTACGCGGCTTGGCGGGAGAAGGGGCTGGCCGCCCTCTCCGCCGTTTCGTGGCGGGGGGCCGTGAAGGCCCGCCGGGTCTATTGCGCCGCGATGGGCGCCTCCGCCGCCCCGGCGGAGGTCTTCCGCGACTGTTTCCCCGGGGCCGGGCTGTGCGTGGTCGAGAGCCACATGCTGCCTGCCGACGCAGGGAAGGGGGACGCGTTCGTCGCCTGCTCCCTCTCCGGCAACACCCAGGAGACGCTGCTGGCCCTCCGGAGCGCGCTGGAGCGCGGGATGCCGGCGGTCGGGATTTCCGGGGGCGGGAAGATCGCGGAGGTGTGCGCGGGCGGGGGGGTGCCGCACGTCCGGATGCCCAAGATGCTCACCAGCCGCTCCAGCTTCCCCATAATAGCCTCCACCATGGCGGCCGTCCTGTCGCAGCTCGCCCCCCTCCCCTCTCTTGTGGACGGTCTCCGACTGTGGTTCGAAGGGCCTGCCTCGGACGACGCCCGCTCGAAGGAGCTGGCGACCTGGATGCACGGGGCCTCCCACCTGACCATATACCACTCCCCCCTGGCCCCCAGCCTGGGCAGGAGGTTCAGGAACGTGCTGAGCGAGAACGCGAAGGCGAGGACCACCGTCACGGACATAATGGACGTCCAGCACGACGGCATATGCAGCTGGGAGGCGGATTCCGGCTCGAAGCTTATGCTGCTCCCCGGCCCCGCGGACGACGAGGTCATCTCCGGCCGCTTCGAGGCGGTCGGGGACGTGGTCAGGTCGCTCGGGTTCGACGTCAGGCTGCTGAAGTTCGGCGGGACGGGGCTCGGCTACATGCTCGACGCGATATACTTCCTCGACCTGGCGTCGATCCACCTGGCCCTTCTCAGGAAGCTCGACCCCGGGGCGACAAGGAGCCAGGAGCTCGTCAGGCGGCGCATGGAAGCGGGGGCCCAGCGCAAGGTTTAATTGGAGACCCGGGGCTGCGATTGGCAGTGCCCGAAGTTGTCCAAGAAGAGAAAGAGCCGGGGCAGGTCGAAGGGAGGCAAGGGAGCCAGCGGCTACGTCCAGTGCAGCCAGTGCGGCCGGCCGGTCCCCAGGGACAAGGCGAAGAAGCTCACCCACCGGGTGAGCCTCGTGGAGCCCTCGCTGGCCAGGGAGCTCAGGGGCTCCGGCGCGTTCGTCCCCAGCTCGACGGTACAGAAATACTACTGCATCTCTTGCGCGGTGCACTTCGGCGTCGTCAAGGTGCGGGCCCGGGCCGAGCGAAGGTTCCGTTAGGTCTTTGGCCTACGAGCGCCTGTTCGGCAAGCTGACCAAAGAAAACCTCTGGATATACGTCCTGAAGATGCTGGACGAGAAGCCAGACTACGTGCCCGGCCTCAAGGCCAGGATAGCCGCGGAGTTCGGCTTCCAGCCGGCCGCGATAACCTTCTACTTCGTCCTGTACAAGCTGGAGCAGGAGAAGCTGACGTCTTCCCGCAAGGAGGGGGGGAAGAGGGTCTACAGCTGCACGGATGAGGGGAGGAGGGAGCTCGGGCGGGCCGTGGAGCTGCTCGCTACGATGGCCGGCAAGCTGCGGGCCTGAGCCTACAGCTTCGAGCCGTAGACGTACAGCCTCTGGGCGAATGTCACGGCGGCCAGGACGGCCACGACGACGACGCCGTAGTAGACGTACCCTGCCAGGCTGGACAGCGCCAGGACGGCAAGCCTTTCTGCCCTTTCGCCGTACCCCACACCCTCCGCCTTCAGCCCCGCGGCCTCCGCCCTGGACCTCGAATAGCTGACGAGCAGGGAGGCGGCCATGGCCACCGCCGCGACCGTCTGGAGCCCCCAGGGCCCGGTCATCAGCCCCAGGTAGACCGCCGACTCCCCCACCCTGTCCAGGTTCGAATCCAGGAAGCCCCCACGGGGGGTCGCCTTCCCCAGCTTCCTGGCGACTGCGCCGTCGACCAGGTCGGTGAAGCCGGACGCGAGCACCAGCGCGCCCGCCTGGGGGGCCAGGCCGGCCCTATAGGAGTAGGCCGCCGCCAGCGCGAGCAGCAGCCCCAGCGCCGTCCACGCGTTGGGGCTCGGCATCACCCGGCCGCAGGCGGAGGCGACCCTCTCCACCGCGGGGGCGACCCTCTGCCTGAGCCTCGTGAGCAACGTCGGCTCTCCCCCCGCGCGCGGTATTAAGTTTATTTCGGGCGGAAAAAGAAACTCTGCGGTGGTCGTCGTGGGCAAGGCCGAAGTGTGCGCGATCGACGGGTGCGGCGCCGAAGCGGTCAGGTCGCTCAGCGTCCAGCGGCTCTCCGGCACGTCGATGAAGGTCAGGCCGGGGTCGAAGAAGGCTACCCTGTGCAGGGAACACTACAAGCGGTTCAAGAAGGAGACGAGGGGAGACAGGAGGCTCGAGCAGGACCGCTACAGGTCCCCGGGTGCTTCGCGTTGAAGGTCCTCCTGAACCACGTCGATTACATCGAATATGAGCCTGTCGCCAAGGAGATACGCCACGCCGAGGAGGCGGAGAAGGCGCGGCGCAGGCTTGAGGAGCTCGCCGTCCTCTTCACCACTGTGGAGTCTGGGGACGACGACGGAACGGCGAAGGCGGCGGTCGGCGAGATATCCGCTTCGCTGGAGCGGCTGGGGGTCGGGCGCGTGCTCGTCTACCCGTTCGCCCACCTGAGCCGCGACCTGGCGCCGCCCGCGGCCGCCCTTTCCCTGCTGAAGGCCATGGAGTCGGGCCTCAGGGAGGCAGGGCTGGAGACCCACAGGGCCCCCTTCGGCTGGAACAAGGCGCTTGTCCTGAGCGTCAAGGGGCACCCGCTCGCCGAACAATCCAAGTCCTTCGGCGGAGAGGAGAAGAAGGAGCCGCGGAAGGTCAACACGTCTGCCGTGAAGAAGAGCGACTGGGTGGGGCTGCCGGAGACGGACCACAGGAGCATCGGGGAGAAGCTCGACCTCTTCAGCTTCCAGGAGGTGTCCCCTGCGATGGTGTACTGGCACCCGAAGGGCTACACGGTCTACAAGGAGCTCCTCTCCTTCCTGAGGAGGAAGGAGACGGAGTACGGCTACCAGGAGATCAGCACGCCCGCCCTGGCCAACATAGCGCTCTGGCAGGTCAGCGGCCACATCGACCACTACAGGGAGAACATGTTCGTCTTCAAGTCCGACTTCGGGGAGCTGGGGCTGAAGCCGATGAACTGCCCCTCTTCGATCCTGGTCTACAAGTCCAGGAAGTGGAGCTACAGGGACCTGCCGTTCAGGACGGCCATATTCGACAGGCTCTACAGGAGCGAGCTGAGCGGGGTGGTGACCGGCCTCCTGAGGGTCAAGGAGCTGACCCAGGACGACGGGCACATCTTCCTCAGGGAGGACCAGGTGGAGGACGAAATGTCGTCCTTCCTCAGGATGGTCAAGGAGGTGTACGCGGCGTTCAAGATGGACTTCGCCGCCAGGCTGTCGACCATGCCGGACGACCACATGGGCGACGAGTTGCTCTGGGAGAGGGCGACGCTCGCCCTGAAGAACTCGCTGGAGAGGAACGGCGTCAAGTACGTCGTGAAGGACAAGGACGGCGCGTTCTACGGGCCGAAGATAGACTTCGACGTGTTCGACTCGCGCGGCAGGGCCTGGCAGTGCGCCACCGTCCAGGTGGACTACCAGCTCCCCCTCAGGTTCGACGCGAGCTACACGGGGGAGGACGGGAAGGAGCACACGCCCGTGATTATACACAGGGCCATACTGGGGAGCCTGGAACGGTTCGTGGCCATCCTGCTGGAGCACTACCAGGGGAAGCTCCCGCTGTGGCTCTCCCCCGTCCAGGCCAGGGTGCTCGCCGTCACCGACGGCGTCCTGGGGTACGCGGGGAAGCTGGCGGACGAGCTCGCGCGCCACGGGCTGCGCGTCGACCGCGACTTCGACTCCTCGACTGTCGGGTACAAGATCAGGCGGGCGCAGCTGGACAAGGTCCCCTACATGGTGGTCGTGGGGAAGAAGGAGGAGGAAGCCGGGACCATATCTGTCCGGAGCAGGGAGGGCCAGGTGCGCAGCATGCCCGTCGGCGAGTTCCTCAAGGAGGCCGACGAGAGGCTCAGGACCCTCGGCTAGACTTCGCCGCGCCTACCAGCCCGGCCAGGGTGGAGAAGACGGACGCGGCCGCTATCGCAGTTATGCCCGAATGGTCGTAGGCGGGGTCGAGCTCGACTATGTCGAAGCCCACCAACTCCTTTCCGCGCAGCTCCCTGAGCATCTGCAGCAGGGCCGCCGAGGATATCCCCCCGGGCTCCGGCGTCCCGACCCCCGGGGCGTAGGCGGGGTCCATGACGTCCAGGTCGACCGAGACGTAGAGCCTTTCGACACCCTTGAGCAGCCCCCTGAAGCCGTCCACGTAGCCCGGCGACACCATGTCCCTGGAGAAGATGCTCTTCATCCCCTCCGCCATGGCCCACTCATCCTTCGACGCCGCCCTCCCCCCGACGTGGATGAACCTCTTCGTGCCGTACCGTTCGGACAGCCTCCTCAGGAAGGTGCCGTGGCTCAGCTTCCAGCCGTACAGCTCGTCCCTTAGGTCGAAGTGCGCGTCGAATATCAGCAGGTCGACGTCCTCCGGCATGGCCCGGAAGGAGCCGTACGTCAGGCTGTGCTCTCCCCCGAGCAGCGCGGGCGTGGCGCCTTCTTCGAGCAGTTCGGCCGTTATCTTCCTGACGGCCTCGGTCATCTCCTCGGGGGAGGGCATGGGGTGGAGGTTGCCCAGGTCCCGCACCGGCACCTTCTCCCCGTCCATGTCGAGCAGGGGGTCGTACACCTCTATCTTCCAGAACGCGTCCCTCAGGGCGTTGGGGCCGAACCTGCACCCCGGCCTGTAGCTCGTGGTGACGTCGTAGGGGACGCCGAAGACGCTGACGGCGGGATCGGCCACGTCGGGCGGGTTGGTTATGGAGGGCTCCGTGGAGAGGAAGAGCTCCCTGTAGCTCATGCCGCCGCCATCCACGCCGGCGCATTTAAGCTGTCTAATCTCAGAAACCGAAGAAGTCTTCGAGCTTTGTGGCCCCGAGTATCTCGTCGAATTCGTAGCCGAGCGCGTCCAGCAGCTGGTCGAACGTCCCCCTGATGTATTCGACGTATTTGTCCACGTCTATGTCTTCGGGCTTCGCGTATTCGACCGGCTTGACGCCGGCGCCGCCCATGGTCTTGACGAACGATATTATCTCCCCGGCCCGGACGTCCTTCCCCCTCTGCTTGAGTATCTGCGCCGCCTTCACGTGCTGCGGGGTGGTGTCGACGTACCTGTCCAGCGGCTTGTTCATCATGACGTGGAAGGCCAGCTCCTCCAGGGATACCTTCCTCGACTTCAGGTCCTGGTAGGCCAGCTTGAGCAGCGTCCTGATCCTTTCCCTGGCCGCCTCGAAGTCCTCCGGCGTCTTGACCTCCGCCAGTATGGCCGCCACGTCCCTGAACGCCTGCTTGATGAAGTCAGGTATGTTGCTGTTGTGGAGCAGCGTGGGCATGTTGCCCGCGACGAACCTTTCGTAGCGTGGGACCGAGAAGTCGTACATTGTGCGGCTTCCGGGGACGCGCCCGACGCTCAGCACCCTGTCCTGCGCGACGTCTCCCGTCGCGGCTTCGGACGCGCCGCCGGCGACGGTCTGCAGCACCAAGGGGGCGCCGCGCCCCGCGGAGCCCTCCCCGAGCGCCTGGGATGGCCCCCGGCCGACGGTGTACGACCCCCTCCCTCGGGCCGCCATCCTGCTCTCCGCGCCGACGGTGGCCAGGAGGTACGACGCCTGCTCCGCCAGTTCCCTGCTCCGCGTGGTGAGCTCCGCCCCCCCGTGGAAGAGCCCGCTGAGATAGGCCTCGACGCCGCCGCGCGGCTCCTCGAAGACGAAGTCCGGGACGCGCCTCCGCGCGGGCGTCCGACCGCAGAGCGAAGAGAAGGCCCGTCCGGGAGGCACCCGCGGGACGCCTTGCCCCCGCGCGGCGGGGAGACCCGCCCGGGCCGGAGCGTCTGGCGCGCGCGCGTCCCTCCCGTCGGCGCAGAACGCCCCCAGGAGGGTCATGAACTCGTCCGTCCGCCCGGCCCCTCGCCCGCCTACGGGTATGCTGCGCACCCCCGCCAGCGACTCGCCAGCGGCGATCCGCCTGGTCTGCTTGCAGAGAAGGTTCCCCTCGCCGTCCATCAGGTAGACGCTGTGGTCGCCCGAAAGCTCGAGCCTCCTTCCCTTCTCGGTGGTCACGACGTACACGTCGTCCACGCGGTGGCTGGTGGCGTCGTCGACGTCCGACCATATCGTCCGCAGGTCGTCGGTGACGGTCAGCAGCTGGACCCTGGACCCCCTCTTGAACGCCCTGTAGGCCTCCCGCACGCTGGTGTATCGGGCCGAGCCGTCGACCCGGGCCAGGATGGGCGTGTCGCCCGCGAGCGACTTCTTGCCCGTCAGCCCCTTGATCTCCACGCTGCCGTCCCCGTAGACCCCGAAGTAGTTCTTCTTCCTGTTGCTGAAGGCGGCGTACCTGTACACCTTGTCTATCTCGAGCTCTATCCCCAGCTCCTTCTTGGCCCACTCCAGCATCTGCTCCACCTGCTCGCTCTTGGGGGACTTCAGGAAGAGGCTGTCGGTGTTGTGCAGCAGCACCCCGTTGCCGAAGAACCTGTGCGTCCCCTCCACCTCCAGGTCGTACACGAAGCCGTCATACCCCACCCTCTCGACCTTCGTCACGCGCCTCGCCCCTGCGCGGCCGTCCTCCTCCTTCACCACGAGCCCCCCCGCCAGTCCCGGCGCCTCGGACGGCCTGACGCTCGCGTAGCCGCGGGCCCCTATCAGCGAATGGTCCTCGGTGACGTCGACGTGCCGGGAGTCGGAGAGCCACACCCTGCAGACGGGCTTCCCTGCCCTGTGGCGGACCACGTGCAGGACCCTCGCCCAGGCCACCTTCCCGGCGTCATCCACCGTCTCGACCCACACCCCGTCCGGCCGGCAGTACTCCTTTCCGCCGTGGGCGAGGAAGTCTGTCCGGACGAAGAGCTCCCCCATCGTCTTCTGCTCCACCTGGCCGAGCAGGACGGCGGAGCCTCCCGTGGCGCGCCTCACCCTCACGAGCGTGTCCTCGCAGACGCTGTCGCCGTAGGCCACCTCGATGCCCAGGGACTTCGCCTTGTCTATCGTCTTGGTTATGCTGTACCTCCCGAGCGCCGCCGTGGCCTCGGCGACCGGCAGGCAGTAGAGGGGGAAGTTCTCGAAACCCATAACGCCGTAGCTGGCGTTCAGGAAGACCTTGAGGCTCTGGGAGATGACGTTGTAGAACTCCTTGTCCTGCTTGGAGATGTCCGCCCTCTTCGAGATGCCCTTGAAGTAGCCCACCCTGACGTCCCTCAGCGAGCCGATAAGCAGGCTGGTTATCCCCTTCCTGAGCCTGCAGACCCAGTGGTCCGTCTCGGGTATCCTGTTCGTCTTGCACTCTTCGTGGGGACAGTTGACCGTCTCGTACGAGAGGTTGTGGACCTTGATTATGCTCGGGTACAGCGAGGCGAAGTCGAGGACCACTATCCCGAAGTGGACGCCGGGCAGCGGCTCTATGACCAGGCCGCCCTTGTACTTCTTCCCCTTTATTATCGCCTCGGAAGACGCGGCCCCCTTGTTGCGGAGGTCTTCCCTGTTCGGCACCAGCGCGTTCCACTTCCTGTGCTCGAAGATCAGCAGGCTCTTTATCCACTGGCTGACCGCCATCCTCGAGGCGTCCTCCAGAGGCATCTTCGATATCCTGCAGATGGTGTTGTACAGCCTGAAGAACAGGTCGTTGTTGAAGGTGGTCAGCTCCAGTGTGAGCTCGGCGTCCGTGTAGTTGTAATACGCCAGCGTGGCGAGAGGGAGCTGGCTTATCCCACCCTCCTCGACACCCACCTTCTCCCTGCCGAGGAGGGCGCTCGCTATCGCGTTGAGCGTGTGTTCCGTGTACCTGTTGCCGAAGGCGTAGATCTGTATCGACCTGTTGTTGTACGCCTTGTACAGGTCTATGTGCAGCCCTCCCTTGAACGAGGACACCTCCCGCCCGAGCGATATGGGTATGCTCTCCTTCTGCACCTGCAGGTTCAGCGCCCTGTGGTAGAGGTAGACCATGTCGAACTGGTCCCCGTTGAACGTGACTATCACGGGGTAGTCCATCATCGCCTCGAAGAGGCTGAGTATCAGCTCCCCCTCGCTCCTGTACATCCTCACCTCGACCTCCGGCGGGAGCTTGCCCTCCCCCTTCTCCACGTCGGAGCGCTCCAACTCGAAGACGGTCTTCTTCCCGTCGTTCCCCACCAGGGCGGCGCTTATCACCTGGTACTCTGCCTTCTCCGGCTCGGGTATCCTGTTCTCCTCCGGGGAGAGCACCTCTATGTCCAGCGCCGCGCGCCTGAAGGACGGCTGCGGCTGCGTGAGCAGCAGCGCCCAGCCGCGTATGTAGCCGGCCAGCGCCTCGTTCACCCCTTCCGTCGCCTTCCTTATCGACTCCTCCACGGCCTCGCCCACCGTCTGCGGGACGGGCTCGACCTTCCCTTCGGCTATCCTGTACTGGGTCCCCATCTGCAGCTGGGTGTCGTACAGGTAGTTTTCGTAGTACTTTATGTCGGCCTCGTAGGCGGTTATCGCGTCCCTTATCGACCTGCCGTTGTTGCTGCCTCCGATGGCGAGCGGGTCGGACGTTATTATCTTGGAGGCGAGCATCTTGCGGTCGGCTATCAGGTCCATCTTCTCCTGGACCTGTATGTCCAGGACGTCGGGCCTCTGCTTGAGCACCGCCAGCTCCTCCAGCGGCTCCTTGGAGAAGCAGTAGGGCTTGTGCCCCGTCTTGTCGAAATAGAGCCTCACGGCGTCGGTGGCCTGGTCGTAGAACTTCAGGAACGCCAGCCTCTTCTCGCCGTCATATCCGGCCCCCACCAGGAAGCCGGACTCGAGGGCGTTGACGTCCGCCACCGCTTCTCTTATCTTCGTCGATACGCTGTTGGCCAGTGCCATGGGCCCTTCCAGCCAGATGTGGATTCCGTCCCCGCTATAACCGTTAATGGTGACAAATTTTATATCGCCGGCCGGCGAGGTCGGTCGGCGTGAAGCCGAGATACCTTGTGCCGGTGAACTGCGCGGCCGCCGTGGCGTTCATAGCCCTGCCCCTGCTCTCGGGCGTCGCATACGGGGCCGCCCTTCTCGGCGCCGTCTCGCTCGCCCTGGCCGTGGCATCGGCCCTGCCTCCGCTCAGGCGCACGGGCAGGCTGCTGCATTCCGGCTCCTCCGTCATGCTCGCCTCCGGCTGCCTGTCCACGGCGTACATGGCGTATTCGTCCTACTCCCTGTTCAGGTCGACCTCGTTTCTGTCCCTCTTCGCGGCCTTCCTGCTGGCCGGCGCGTTCTTTCTCGGACTGACCGTCCTTCCCTTCGCCGGGAGCTGAAATTGGACATCGAAGGAAGGCTCTCCCTCATCACAAGGCCGCCCGCGCAGGAGGTGGTCACCCAGGACGAGCTCAGGTCCCTCCTGGAGACGGAGAGCTCCCCCCGGCACTACATAGGCTTCGAGATATCGGGGCCGCTCCACCTCGGGTCGATCGTCGTCCCCGGGTACAAGATCAGGGACATGATGCAGGCGGGGGTGAAGGCCACCGTCTTCCTGGCCGACTGGCACAGCGTGGTCAACGGGAAGCTGGACGGGGACTGGGAGAAGATAACGGCGGCCGCGAAATACTACGAGGAGGCCTTCAAGCTCTTCGCCCCGGGCGTCGCCGTGACCACGGGCAGCGCCCTCTACGCGGAGCACCCCGACTACTGGAAGGACGTGATCGAGTTCAGCGGGCACGTGTCGCTCCAGCGGGCGACCAGGACGATAACGATAATGGGGAGGAGCATGAAGGAGAGCCTGGACATAGGCCAGTTCTTCTATCCCCCGATGCAGGCGGTGGACATACATACACTGGGGGCGAGCATAGCCCACGCGGGTATGGACCAGAGGAAGGTGCACATGCTTGCCAGGGAGGTCTTCCCCAAGATGGGGTGGAGGCCCCCGGTCGCCGTCCACCACTGCATACTCCTGGGGCTGGGAAGGCCGGAGAGGGGAGGCGTCGACGAAGAGGCGGAGTCCGACATGGAGGTCTCCAGCAAGATGAGCAAGAGCAGGCCGAAGTCGGCCATCTTCATACACGACACGCCGGAGGAGGTCGCGGACAAGCTGGCGTCCGCCTGGTGCCCCCCAGGGGAGGCGCGGATGAACCCCGTGCTGCAGTACCTGAAGGAGGTCGTCTTCCACGAGGTGAAGGAGTTCACGGTGGAGCGTCCGAGCAAGTTCGGCGGGAGCGTGACCTTCACGTCCTACCGGGAGCTCGAAGACGAATACGTCGCCAGACGTATACACCCGGCCGACCTGAAGCCCGCGGTCGCCGGAGCGATAGATAAAATAATAGCCCCCCTAAGGGCGAGGTTCGAGGGCAGAAGAGATGAGCTCCTGCGTCTGGTGAGCTGATGCTTATGAACGAAAGTCCAGCCGGCGTCAACGGCTCCTCTTCGAAGGAGCTCAAGAAGGGGCTGTTGATGCAGCACAACAACATGGACGGTGTCCTCGTGCCCATAAACAGGCCGATCTTCGGGGACGAAGAGGTGAAGGCGGCGGCGAGCGTCGTGAAGGAGACGGCCCTCACCTCCTCGAGCCTGGAGGGAGGGAAGAAGGTGCGGGAGTTCGAGCAGGCGCTGGCCGCGTACCTGAAGGTCAAGGACGTCGTGGCTGTGAATTCGGGGACGTCCGCGCTGCTCGCTTCCATTGTCTCCGCCGGCGTGGAGGCGGGGGACGAGGTGATAGTCCCGTCCTTCACCTTCGCGGCCACGGCCAACGTAGTCAAGGCCGTGGGGGCCGTCCCCGTCTTCGCGGATATCTCCCTGGAGGACTACTGCATCGACCCAGGCGACGTGGCGAAGAAGCTGACGGGGAAGACCAAGGCCGTCATCCCGGTCGACATATACGGGAACACGTCCAGGGTCAGGGAGGTGTCGGAGCTGGTCTCCGGGAAGGGGGTCACAGTCATAGAGGACGCCGCGCAGAGCCTGGGGAGCGTGGACGGCGGGAGCTACGCGGGCGCGCTCGCGGACTACGGCTGCTTCAGCTTCTACGCGAGCAAGGTGATAACCACGGGCGAGGGCGGCGCAATAGCGGTCAACGACGCGGACCTGGCCAGGAAGCTGAGGATGATAAGGAACCACGGCATGGTGCAGGGGTACGACACGACGGTACTGGGGCTGAACATGAGGCTGCCGGAGGTGGAGGCCGCGATAGGCGTGGAGCAGCTGAAAAGGATAGAGAGCTTCATCCAGCTGAGGAGGAAGAACGCCTCCATCTTCACGGAGAAGCTCAAGGACTCGAAGAACGTCATACCCCCGGCCGAGCCCGAGGGGAAGCGCTACAACTACTACCTCTACACGGTGTACGCCAAGACGCCGCGGGACGCCCTGATGCAGAGGCTCAGGGGTGCGGGGTACGGCGCCACCGTCTACTACGACCCGCCCGTCCACATGACGCCGTACTACCAGAAGTACCCAGCGGCCGGGCTGAAGAACACGACGGACGCGGCGAAGCACGTCCTCTCGCTCCCGGTCCACCCCGGCGTCAAGCAGGAAGAGGTGGAAGAGATGGCGATACTCGCGAAGACCTTCGGAAACGCTTAAAGGAGCATCGCCCGGAGCCGGTAACCGTTGACCGCCGAAGAGCAGAAGACTGGCATCACGTACGAGTGCATAAGGTGCGGGACCAAGGTGACCAGCGAGGAGCTCAACTCCCTTCCGGAGATAAAGTGTATCTGCGGCTACAAGGTCTTCAAGAAGGCCCGCTCCCCCCTGGTGAAGCAGATAAAGGCCGTATAGGCAGCCGCGCCGTTCGGCGGTTGCAGCATCTGACCGCTGTCGTCGATACTCTTTTTAGTGGCCGGCCGGGAGCCGAGCACGAAGTCTAATGGCGTCAGGCGAAAGCCCGCCCGCGGATTTCGGGGCAGGCCATCCCTCCTGAGGCGCGTCTTCATAGCCTCGGTCGGGCTGGTGAACGTCGGCAAGCACCCCGAGATGGGGATAGCGGACCTGATGGTGGAGGCCAGCGTCGGGGCGCTCTCCGCCCTGCCCGACGCGGCGCCGGACAGGGTCGTGGTGGGCAACATGTTCAGCGGCGTGGGGTGCGGCCAGGAGCACCTCGGCGCCCTTCTCTCGAGTTCCCTGGGCTACCAGGGGATACCCGCCTACAAGGTGGAGGCGGCCTGCGGCTCGGGCGGCGCCGCGGCGCACAACGCGTACCTTTCCGTGAAGGCGGGCGAGAGCGACTGCGTGCTGGTGACGGGGGTCGAGAAGATGACGGACCTCGACACTGCGAAGGTGACATCCGCGCTGGCCATGGCGGACAGCCAGGAGTACACCGCGTCGGTCGGGGCCACCTTCATATCGCTCAACGCGGTTACCCACAGGCTGTACCTGAGCAGGCACGGCGTGCCGAAGGAGGACATGGCCGCCTTCCCGGTGATGGCGCACAGGAACGCCCTTTCGTCGAAGCACGCCATGTTCCACAAGGCGGTCACGGCGGAAGACGTCCTTTCCAGCCCCGTGATGTCCGACCCGATCAGGCTCCTCGACAGCTCCCCGGTCTGCGACGGCGCGGCCTCCCTCGTCCTGGTGAGCGAAGAGATGGCCAGGAAGGTCTCCTCGCCCCTCGTCGAGATACTTGCCAGCGAGGTGGCCGCCAACATATTCAGCATATATGAAAGGCCGGACCCGCTGGAGTACGCGGCCACCAAGGCGGCCTTCAGGAGGGCAGTCGACAGGAGCGGCGTCCGGCCCGAGAAGCTGGACTTCCTGGAGCCGCACGACGCCTTCAGCATCACTTCGGCCCTCTCGCTGGAGAGCATGGGCCTCAGCCCGGCCGGCAGGGCGCCGGCGGAGGCGGCGAAGGGGAGGTTCGCCCTGGACGGGGACCTGCCGATAGGGACCTTCGGCGGCCTGAAGGCCAGGGGCCACCCGGTCGGGGCTTCGGGGACCTACCAGCTGGCGGAGGCGTACATGCAGCTCGCCGGGCGGGCGGGCCCCAACCAGGTCAGCGGGGCCAAGGTCGGGATGACCCAGAACATGGGCGGCGTCGACACGACGACGGCCGTCCACATACTGGCGAGCGCGAACTGAAGATGGACGGCGTCAGGTACGGGCGGCTGGGCGAGAGGTACCGGGAGATGCTGGGGTCGCGGTGCCCTTCGTGCGGGGCGGAGTACTTCCCCCCCGTGAGGGTCTGCAGGAGGTGCGGAGGCAGGGGGACGAAGGACCATCCCATGCCCAGGGAGGGGAGGCTCGTCTCCTTCACGGTGCTGAACGTCGCCTCCGCCGAGTTCCAGGGGGAGGCTCCGATGGCGATCGGCCTGATAGAGCTCGAAAACGGCGTGAAGGTGATGGCCCAGGTGGTGGACGTCCCGCCCTCTTCGCTTCGCGAGGGGATGAAGGTGACCATGGTGGCCAGGCCCCTTACGAAGGCCGACGGCGCCTTCCTGTGCTACAAGTTCGTCCCTGCCGGGTGACGCCCGAAGGAAGACAGGCGGTCTTCTATCGGGGCGACCTGGCGTCCGGCCTGGGTTCGACTGCCCCGTCATGAATCGCCGCCCCGAAGGCTCATGCCATCAGGTCGTTCGAGAAATCGAGCTGGTGCGGCGGGATGCCGATGGACAGTCCGTACCGTACGGCTTCGTCGTACTGCGCCTTGTCGCGGCGGTCGATCAGGAAGACCCTGCCCCGGAATATGACGTAGTGGTTCCGCTCGTTCGAGAAGTCCGCGTACCACGACCCGGCATGGCGTCGATCGATAGACGCGCAGACCGCTTCGGCGACGGAAGCCATCTCGTCCTCTTCGATCTCCACTGTGTCGAGCGTCCACTGCTTGAGCCATGGGGTGTTATGTCGCGGCGTCGCCTGCACCACCTTCGACCCGAGCACCTTCATCCGACCGAGAACGGACGTATCCTCCAGGCTTTCCTCTATCACCGTCCCCCTGTAGTTCAAACCGTCGAGGACGCCTGCATATTAAAGCGCGCCCAGGCCTCGCCACCACATATACGCGCTGCGTCCGGGCACCGCCTCCGACGGACAGCGGTGCCGCTTCACCACCGTCCCGTGTTAGGCAACGGCTTGCGATCGGCGGGCGCGGCGAAGCCCGTGCCGCCCCGCTTCGCAAAATTTGGTGCTTTTCGTCCCCATTTTGACCAAGAACTTAAAATAAGGGACGAGGACGACCGCGTCACGGGACGGGCCTTGGCGCAAGAAGAAGTGTACGACGTCATAGTGCTGGGCGGCGGCCCTGTGGGCCTCTTCGCGACGTATTATGCGGGTTTCAGGGGGATGAGCGTCAAGCTGATAGAAGCCACGGAAGACCTGGGCGGCCAGATCAGCCTGCTCTATCCGGACAAGTACATCTACGACATGCCCGGCTTCTACGAGTCCGTCGGGAGCGAGATAGTGAAGAGCCTCGTCATGCAGGCCAGGAGGTACGACCCCGCGGTCTGCCTGGGCGAGAAGGCGCTGAGCGTCAGCAGGCTGGCCGGCCAGAAGTTCGAGGTGGTGACCGACAGGGGAAGGCACTTCGCCAGGTCCATAATAATATGCACGGGGATAGGGGCCTTCACGCCGAACAAGGTGGAGGCGGTCGGGATACCCCAGTTCGAAGGGAAGGGCGTCTTCTACTATGTGAAGGACCCGGCGCGCTTCAAGGGGAGGAAGCTGCTGATAGTCGGGGGCGGGGACACGGCGGTGGACTGGGCGCTCCACCTGAAGGACGTGGCGTCGAGCGTGACTCTGATACACAGGAGGGAGGTCTTCAGGGCGCATGAGAAGTCGGTCGAGGCGCTGAGCCGTTCGAACGTGACCCTGAAGCTCTTCTGCGTCCTGAAGGAGGTCAAGGGGACGGACTGGGCACGGAGGGCCGTGATAACCAACGTCCAGACCAACGCGGACGAAGAGATGGACGTGGACGACGTCCTGGTGCTCGTCGGGTACAAGGCGGACCTGAGCATAGTGAAGCAGTGGGGGCTGGCCATGGACGCCCGCGGGATACTGGTCGACGACATGCTCGAGACGAACGTCCCGGGCATATTCGCCGCGGGGGACGTAGCCTCTCCGAAGGCCGGCTTCAGGCAGAACCTCCTGGTGGTCGGCTTCGGGCAGGCGGCCACCGCCGCGAACAGGGTGAAGAAGCTGTTGGACCCGGCGGCCTCAACCTTCGAGCACAGCACTCTGCGGGAGCCTACTTCGAAGGCGGCGTCGCCTCCGGAGGCAACAGTCCGCTGAGGCCCGCTACCAGCAGGAGGGACAGGCTCTTCGAGTCCCTGAGCCTTCCTTCCCTCACGAGATTCAGTATCTCCAGGGGGCCCGCCTCCAGCACCGATATCTCCTCGTCCTCTTCCAGGCTGGGCGTCCCCTGCTTCTTCGCCTCCGCGAAGAACAGGTGTATCGTCTCGGTCGAGTAGCCGGGGGCGGTCACGATGGAGCCAAGGGGGCGCAGCGTCTCCGCCAGGTAGCCCGTCTCCTCCAGCAACTCGCGTCTTGCGCACGAGGAGGGCTCCTCGCCCTTTCTGAGCGTGCCCGCGGGGAATTCGTATATCCTCCCGCCCATGGCGGGGCGGTACTGCTCTTCCAGGACGAACGTGCCGCCTTCCGTCCTGGCCAGGACGGCCACCGCCCCCGGGTGGTCGAGCAGCTCCACGTCGATCACCCTCCCGCCGCGGAAGAACACCTCCCTCCTGACCGTTATGTCGCGCCCCGAATACACGACCTCCGACCGGGCTTCTCCGGACACGCCCCCTCGCAGGGCGGCGACCGTATAAATCCGTTCAGGAAAGGGATTTGATCAGCCCTTCTATGCCGTCCCTGGGCGCGCTCATGTTGACGCTGAGGGGCGTCATGGAGATCAGCCCGTCCTCCAGAACGGCCCTCGCGTCGCTCCCTTCGGGGTAGCGCTCCGCCCTGTTCCCCCATATCCAGTAGTACGGCCTCCCCCTGGGGTCCATCCTCTCCATGATGTAGTTGTCGTACTTCTTCTTGGACAGGTAGGTGTAGACCGTCTTGGTCTCCCTGGTCATGTTCATCGGGTAATTCACGTTCAGTATGTCCACCCCCTTCGGCAGGCCGTGCTCCGCCACCCACGACATCACCTTCGCCGCGTGCTCGGCGGCCAGGGTGAAGTCCCCCATCGCCTCGGCGGGCGAGAAGATGACGTTCTCCGATATCTGCATGGAGAAGGCGACCGCCGGGACACCCAGGAAAGCGCTCTGGACGGCGGCCTGGACGGTGCCTGAAGCGAATATGTCCTGCAGGCTCGTGTTGTCCCCTATGTTTATCCCGGAGGCCATGGCGGGCGGCTTCTCCTTGTAGATGCGGTTCAGGGCTACCATCACAGCGTCGGCGGGGCTTCCGGAAACCGAATAGCCGGCCTTTCCGCCCACGGATATCTTCCTTATCCTCACCGGCTTGTGGAAGGTGAGGCTCATGCTCGTCCCGCTCCTCGGCTCCTCCGGCAGCACCGGGGTGACGTCGGCCGCTTCGGAGAGGGCCTTGATCAGTGCCCTGACGCCGGGGCTCAAAGGCCCGTCGTCGTTCGATACAAGTATTTTTGGTCTCATGTACGGGTCCAACTGGCGCCGGGTACAAATTAAAGTTGCTGCCATACGCCCCGGCTGTGCCGAACTCCCCTTCGTGGGCGCGCCGGGGGACGGTCTCCTGGCCGACGGAAGCCTTTAAACGGCCCGGCGGCGGAAGATGACGAGGGAAGAGAGCAGTTGGCGGCTCCAGCGATACCACAGGGCGGGGAACTGGTGGACTTCGACGCAGAGGGCGAGGACAATTGGATAACGTTGAAGCTGAAGGACGGCAGCATCCTCAAGTTCAGGAGCATAGTCAGCGCGGTCTTCCGCGTCGGCAACGACCCCAACACGGGGCTGCCGATCTACGCTATACAGAACAGCAACGTGGTCAGGATAGTGAACGTGCCCAAGGACCAGATCAAGAAGAGGCAGAGCGGCAGCTACGGCTGACCGCGTTGAGCGTGTTACTGCAGCCCCGACGGGGAAGGCAGTGTGGGCGGGCCATCGTCGTATCCGCGCTCGCCGCTATATTCTGTGCCGTTCCCTGATGACACAGGCGGTACATGCCAGCCGCGCTTTCAACCCAGCCCCATCTTCTCCTTGATGAGGCCGACGTCCCTCTCAAGTCGCGACAGACGCGGTTCCATCCACGACTTCAGGTCCGACCTGAACCCGCTTATCTCGTCGTTCGTCTCGTCCTGTTTGCCCAGCATGTCTTTGGCGTCTCCTTTTATCTCCTTGACATCCACCTTCATTTCTTTGATGTCGCCCTTGATTTCCTTGACATCCACCTTCATTTCTTTGATGTCGCCCTTGATTTCCTTGACATCCACCTTCATTTCTTTGATGTCGCCCTTGATTTCCTTGACATCCACCTTCATTTCTTTGATGTCGCCCTTCATCTCGACCCCGGTCACGGCTATTTTCACCAGCTGCTCGCTGTTGAACTGCTCCCTGAAGTCCCTCAGCGCCATGACATGGCCGTGGTAGCCTTCGACCCTGACGCGCGAAACTCTGGCTCCCGGAGGAGCCTCTTCCTTCGCCATCTTCGTGAAATCCTTGACGGAACCCTCCTCCCCCTCCACCAGGGCAGTGACGGCGCTCCCTTCGTTGAAGGCTTCGAAGCCCCTCAGCGCCTTCGCCTTCCCCATGAGAAAGAGCCTGTATCCTATGTCCTGGACTTCAGAACCCTCCATGGTGATCCTGGCCTTCATCGGTGTCATTATCCGCGTGGGAGATATAAGCATGCACCTGGACGGGACCCGTCATCCTTCGAATGCGCACTCGGCTTCCCAAAACCGGGTGCAGACACGAGGGTCGTGGGATTACGCTTCCAGGCTGCATGGCATGCATTCCGTCCTCCTCTCCGCGCGGTCGCCTCTTCCACTTCGCCTGTCCGGCGGCGCCCGCCCCGCACGGGCCGCCGTGCTTCGCATCCGCGGCTCTATATCCAGAGCCCGCCGCCCATCATGCCCATGCCGAGCCCGCCCATCATACCGAACATCATCATCTGGTTCATCATGGAGCCCTGTGCGGCCTGTTGCTGCTCGTGCATCTGCATGTGCTTTGAGAAGTCCTGGTCCGTGTTGAAGAGGAGCCCGTCCTGCTGGCATATCTTCAGGGAGGGGTCTATCTTGTGGACCACCTGCTCCCAGAGGCGCTCCTCGAACTGGTGCCCGGAGTGCAGCTCGGCGGCGGTGGCCGCCCCCAGGGTCACGAGCCCTTCTATCGCCGGCAGGGCAAGGTCGCGCCCCCAGATGCCCGCGTGCAGCTGGACTTCGAACTTGCCCTTGGAGCCAGCGACTATCGCGTCGACGTCTCTGACCCTACCCAGGACTATCCTTTCCGTACTGGCCTTCCGTGCGTGGAGGTCCCAGTAGTTCTCCTTGGCATCCTCGGAGGTGACCTTGAACCCTTCCGACAGAAGCAGTGCCTTCATGTTCTGATAGACGTCCTTCGGGTCGGCGTCCTTTTCAGCGAATCCATGCCTACGCAAGACTATTCACATGGGTGTGGCGGCCGCCGAACGTATTTAAACAGGCCGCAATTTCTTTGCAGACCCTAGGGAGAGAGGTCGTCGCCGCCCAGGGGAGACGCCTTGCTGTAGAACGGGTCGCCTTCCATACCCGGTCGCCTGGTGAGCAGCCCCTCAGAAACGAGCTTCTCGCACGCGGCCTGCACGTCGTCGGGGTCCAGTTCGACCTTGAACTGCGCCTCTGTCTCGCTCTCTATCTCGAAGATGCCCTTCTCCTGCATGTCCGCCAGTACGCGAATCACCTTGCCCTCGAGCGTATCAGGGCGGGGAAGGGAGGGCAGGGGGACCACCTTCTGGCTGCCGGAGAGCAGCCTCTCTATGACGGCCGCCCAATCGTCCAGATTTTTCTTCCTGCCGCCGGTCACCTGCTGGACGAACTCCGTCCTCTTCTCCTCACCCCCCTCCTTCCAGCTGACCTCCAGCTTGGGCGACGAGATTTCGCCGCGGTGACCTGCCACGCGGGTGACCGACGAAAGCAGTATCATGACGTTTGTAGGGTCGGGTGCTATGCCGTCCAGGTCTGAAACGTCGGAGAACTTCAGTCTGAGGTGGGCGGGGAGGCCGAATGGCGCGGAGACCGTGGGGATGTCCTCCTCCTGTTCGGAGCTGCAGACGTACAGGAGCCTCCTGTCGGTCAGCACCAGCGTCCCCTCCGTCCCGCCTTCGCCGAACGCCGACTCGACCGCGGTCCGCACGCCCACTCCCCTGTTCCGCACCGCCTGCTCCTCCGCCAATATCGTCTCGGTTGTCAAAGGCACGACACCGAGCCCCGACATCCGTCCGCCCCTAGATAAAGGACGTGGGATTACACGGTCTGCGACAACCAGGAGAGGCCGGACTGCCGCCGACCTGATGCGGACGGGCTCCAAGTTATTAGTCAAAATTAATATCCATGACGGGCGAGGGCGTTCAGATGAAGCCGTTCGCTGGCTCCTATGCAAAGCTGTTCCGCAGGCCCGTGTTGACCACTCGGACGACGACCGCCTTCCTCGGCCTCTCCATCTCCTTCGCGCTGGGGCTGATCGCCAGGCTCCAGATGGCGAACTATGGCTACTACCTCGACGGCTTCGACTCCTATTTCCACTACTATGCGACCTCTGTCATACTCAACGACCTGAACGCCAAGGGGATATCCGGCCTGTTCGACTTCTTCAAGACGGTGGATTACAAGGCCTGGTACCCCGTCGGCCTCAACCTGGCCACCCTGACCTACGCCGGGATGTACTACACGTCGATCTTCCTGTACGAATTCGTGACCCGGGTGCTGGGGGTGAACATCAGCCTCTACGACTACCTTGTCATACAGCCCGCCTTCTTCGGCGCGATGCTCGTCTTTCCGGCCTACCTGATAGGCAACAAGGTCCGGGGGGTCGGAACCGGCATCATGGCCGCCCTTTCCGCCGCCGTGATCCCGGACATACTGTCCAGGACCAGCCTCGGCTCCTACAGGCACGAGCCGTTCTCGCTGCTGGGCGGGACCTTCGCGATATACTTCATCATGAAGTCCTACGACGGGACGTTGGACAAGAGGCGGTCGTTGATGTACGCCATGCTGGCCGGGCTGATGCTCGGATACGCCAACATAGTCTGGGGAGGAGGGAAATACTTCAACGGCATAGCCGCCGTCTCCTTCGTGGCGATACCGCTGATCATGGGGACGGATTACAGCAAGTCGCTGAACGCGCTGGCCATCTTCGCGGTGGACCTCTCCATCGGGATGGCCTTCCCCAACCCCGGCCTGGCGTTCATGACAAACGCCACCGTGCTGGCCATGGCCGCGGGCGCGGCGGGGGGACTGGTCATCACGATGGTGGCGAAGAGGCTGCCCGACAGGAGCAAGATAGCAGGAAAATGGCTCGTGGCAGGGGTGGCGGCCGTCGCGGCGCTCGCCCTGGGCCTCGCCGGCCTGGTCCCCGGGCTGGCCGGCAAGTACCTCGTGCTGGTCAACCCGCTGGCGAAGGTGAGCTCATCCGTCCACACCGTGGCCGAAAACCAGGCGTCCACAGGAATCCAGTTCATGCACACCTACACAGTCCTGCTCTTCCTTGCCGTCTTCGGGGGATACATGATGCTGAAGAAGAAGACCGCGTCCGGGATAATAGTCGTGGTCTTCTTCCTAACTTCACTGTATTTCGCCTCCTCCTACATCAGGCTCGCCGAGCTCATCCCACTGTCGATCGGGACGCTGGCGGGGTACGGCATCTCCGAAGCCTTCTCCCGCGGGAGGGGGGGCGTCCGGCACGCGAACGCGATGAACGGCCTCCTCGCCGTGGCGGTGATATTCATGATCCTGGTCACCGCCGTGGCGTTCTGGGTCCCGGCCACCAACAGGGGCTTCTCCATAACGACGTCCGCCACCTCGCTCGGCACGTCGTACGTCCCGGCCTGGCTGCAGGCCGTGACCTGGATGAAGACGAACACTCCGCCCAACTCCAAGATAGTCTCCTGGTGGGACTACGGCTACTGGATAGAGACGCTGGCGAACAGGACCACCTTCATAGACGGGGCGACGATCAATTCGACCAGGATGGGCGAGGTGGCCACGATGTTCCTCACCA
>JAKAPW010000011.1 GCA_021811935.1 archaeon
ATAACATAGTTCGGCTGTTGATTGGAAAAGCCTAAATAGCGTTTGTTGAAAGGCCCCTTCAAGTGAACGGTTGTGGAATACGTTTACGCCGCTCTCATGCTTCACAGGTTGGGCAAACCTGTCGACGAAGACGGAGTCAAGAAGGTCGTATCGGCCGCCGGCATTCAGCCAGATGAAATAAAGGTCAAGGCACTGGTGGCTGCCCTCGGAGAGATAAACATCGAAGAGGCGCTGAAGACGACGTTCGCCGCCCCCGCACCGGCTGCGGCTCCGGCACCTGCTGGACAGGCTCCGGCCAAGAAGGAAGAGAAGAAGGAAGAAGAAAAGAAAGAGGAGAAGAAGGAAGAAGAAGCGCTGGAAGGTCTGGCCGCACTCTTCGGCTAGGCCTTTTCCTGGTACCCTTTCTGCTTCGCCAGGTCCAATATCCTGTAGGCTTTTAATTCTGCGTCCTTCAGGATCAGTTCTGCCGTATCTTTCGTGACATATCCCGCCTTCGCGGCCACCGCCAGGGCCTTGCCTATGGATTCCACCACGAGCATGGTGGTTATCTCCTTGCTGGCAGGGTAGCCGGCCGAATGCGCCAGGCTCATGGCGTCGTGGGCGCCACGGACGAGGTCGTTCGTGTACTGAAGCAGGTCTATACTGATGTCCTTGGAAGCGAGCAGGAGGCCGTTCCAATAGACCAGATTGAGGGAGAGCCCGGCCTTTATCGGCTTCACGCCGAGTTTGGAAAGGAGAGACGCCAGCCTCGGGTTTATCACGCCCTCCTTTTCTGCCACCACCGTGTCCTTCGTGACCCATATGCTCCCTCCTTCTATCTTTGTGATGACCTTGCAGTCCTTGAATTCGCTGAGAACGGGGCCCGGAGGTATTCCCGTGTTGCCTGCTGGTATGGTTATCTGATCGGTAGCTACGTCTCCCGCCTTGGCTGGGAGGTAGACCTTGTTCCTGTCCAGCATCAGGTTCAGCTTGAACGGGTTCATGTTCGTGAATATGTAGAGGTTCTGGCCGCCGAGGGAGTCGACCACGGCCCCGGCGTTCTTCTTCTGCGCGGTGCCAAGTGCCTTACTAGCTATCTTGTTCTTGACCACCAGAAGCTCGAGCCTGTCCCTCATGGACCGTCTTATCTCCATTATCTGGGTTGACCTGACCTTGGTAAGCCTGGCAAGCGCCATAACGTCATACTTCTCGAAGAGCGAAATCACCTTGGAGTACTGGGCCACCTTCCGGGCAGGATACTTCCGCGCTTCTTGCGCAGCTACCGCCATTCTCACTCACCCAAATCCGTCGTGCTTTCAAGTGGACCCATGGTCAGTTTGACCCCTATGCGCCTTGCCACCTTGAGGCCGTTCGGTATCTTCCTTTCAAGGCTTTCAAGGACGGCCAGGGCGTTCGCCGCCAGCTTGTCGTCGTCCGTATCCTCTTCGCCGATCTTGCAGGATATGGCACTATGGGCCCTGGTCCTAGACCTTATACTACCCCTCAGTCTCTCGAGCATCTGGTCGATGGGTGAGTTCAGCGTTATCGGAAGTGGCATCTTCCCTTTGGGGCCAAGGAAGGGGCCGAGGGTCTTGCCAATCCTCGGCATGAGGCTGGTGTCCGCCATGAAGAAGTCGTACGCCTTCGAAACCTTCTTGGCGTCTTTCTTGTTCGTGGCCAACCTGTCCATCTCTTCGACCGCGATCACGGCGTCGGCGCCCGCCCTCTTGGCTCTCATCCCCAGCTCGCCCGAGGCTATGACACAGACGGTGGGCTGGTTGCCGGGCCTGTTGGGGAGGGCCACCGTTTCGTTGATGTTTATGTCGGCGGCCTTCACCCTGTGTGAATCGAGCATGACATAAAGCTCCACGGACTGCTTGAATTTCTTCTTGGTCCCCTTGGCTTTGGCCTGTCCGATGATCCCCGTCAGGGTCTTCTTGTCTATCAATTCTTATCACCATTGACGAACAGGGCGTCCCACTGCCCGGAGCTCACCTCCTTCATGAATTCTCTCGGGTCCTTCCCCTCCACCGTGACGCCCATGCTTATGCAAGAGCCGACTATCTCCTTGGCGGCCGTCTTCGGGGCGCCGGCATAAGTCTTCCCGAACTTGACCCTGGCGAGCTTGGCCAATTGCTCGGCCGTTATGTTGCCCGCGACGGCTGTCTTGGGCGTCCCAGAACCTTTCGGTATCTTGGCTTCCTTCGCCACCAGTGCGGAAGTAGTGGGCAGACCGACCTCGACATCGAAAGCCTTGTTCTCCGTGTTGACCGAGACTTTTACGGGAACCCTCATTCCGGAGTAGTCGGCGGTCAAGTCGTTTATCTTCTTGACCACCATCATGACGTTGACGCCCAACGGTCCCAGCGCCGGACCCAATGGAGGCCCGGCGTTAGCTTCTCCTCCGGTAACGAGTAGGTTGATGGTCTTTATGTCGGCCATGTCGAATCACTCCCCGTAACGAGCTTCCCTGACTCCTTCTTAGGCCCCTCGATACGTCTTTTTAACCTTATGTCTTGTTTGACGGACGACATTCGGCCTTCTATTCCATCGCCTTGAGGTATCCGGCGTCTATGGTTATCTGAAGTTGGTACGGCGCGTCTACGAGGGTGACGGTGGCCTCCTTCTTCGCCGAATCGTACCTGACCACCTTGGCCCTCATCCCCTTGAAAGGACCGCCCACGATCTCCACCATCTGCTCGGCCTTGAGCTCTGTCACCTGCGTCGCCGTGGATATCAGACCGCCGATTTCGTCCACCGTCATGACGCCCGGGACGTAGCTCCTGACATGTTTCACGCCCGATACCGCTTCGCTGACCACCTGGGCATCCGTGGCTTCCACCAGCAGGTATCCTTTCATCTTCTCGCTGTATATGATAGAGAAGAGGTGTATCTTCCTGGCTTCGACCCTGTTGGCGACCAGGCTGGCCACGTTCCTCTCTTGGCCGCCCGTGACCTTGATCACGTAGACCCTCGTATTGGTTGCCTTCTTCTGTTCTGTGCTCAATCAGCTGATCAACCCGCCGAATATGGTCTGGGGGGCCAGGGACGGCATCACAAGAGAAGAGATCAGATGTATGACGAACGCTATCCCGCCCACGACCGCCATGCCCAGGAGTACCAGCTTGAGATAGAGTTTGAACTGGGCGACATCCGATTTCTTGCTGTATTTCAGGGTTCTCACTATCTCCCTGACCATCTCCGAGGCGGTCATACGTAAACGCGTTCACTATGTCCATTTTAAGCGTTGTGGGATTGCCCGCGGGCAAAGGATTTTAGCGTCTTTCGCGGAGGCCACGCGAGAGCCGTTGGAGAAGGACTTCCTGTCCATCGCCGACATGACCAGGCACGACATGGCCGAAATATTCGCCATAGCTTCGAGGCTGAGACATTACAAATATGGCAGGCAGTTGGAGAACAAGACAATAGCCCTCCTTTTCGAGAAGCCTTCCACCCGTACCAGGCTCAGCTTCGAGGCCGGCATAATACACCTGGGCGGGAGCCCCATATACATGGACGCCAGCTCGACCCAGATTTCGAGGGGCGAAACGGTGGAGGACACGGCCAGGACGATGGAGCGCTTCGTCGACGGCGTCGTGGCCAGGGTCTTCAAACACGAGACCTTGGTGGGCCTGGCTGGCCGGTCAAGGCTACCCGTGATAAACGCGCTCTCCGACCTGGAACATCCGTGCCAGGTCCTGGCCGACCTTTTCACCATAAAGGAGAAGAAGGGAGACCTCGAAAGACAGAAGGTGGCCTTCGTGGGTGATGGCAACAACGTCTGCAACTCCCTTATCCTCGGATGTGCAATAGCGGGAGCCGGCATATCGGTGGCCGTCCCCGAATCTCACAGGCCGAACGACAAGGTGGTCTCGATGGCCAAGAAGATAGCCGGGGACAGGGTGGAGGTGGTGACAGAACCAGACGAAGCTGTGAGGGACGCCTCCGTGGTCTACACCGATGTCTTCGTGAGCATGGGAGACGAAGCGACCAGAGAAAGGCGGCTGCAGGAGTTCGTGCCGAAGTACCAAGTCACGGAACGACTGATGTCCATGGCGAAAGGCGACTCCATCTTCATGCACTGCCTTCCAGCCCACAGGGGAGAGGAAGTGCAGGCCGAAGTGATAGACGGGGGGCGGTCGGTCGTCTTCGACCAGGCGGAGAACAGGCTTCATGTGCAGAAGGCGCTGCTCTTGAAGATATTCAATCTAATATCTTACTTATGAGCCAGTCTGCTTCGAATTTCTGTATGTCGTCATACTCCTGCCCGGTACCCAGATAGATTATCGGTCTGGCCGTGGCATAGACCGCGCTTATCGACGCCCCCCCTTTCACGTCGGCGTCGGTCTTCGTCAGTATTATGGCGTCGAAGCCGACGCCCACCATGAATTCTCTGGCCTGCATTACCAGGTCGTTGCCGGCCAGCGAGTCGCCGACGAATATGGTGAGGTCGGGCTGGGAGACGCGCTTGATCTTGGCCAGCTCCTCCATCAGGTTCTTCGAAGTCTGCATCCTGCCCGCGGTGTCCACCAGCACCACGTCGCACCTGTGCTGCTTCGCATAGCTCTTCGCGTCTCTGGTGACCGCCGCCGGGTCCGAGCCATAGTTCTGTTTCAGTATCTTGGTCCCCAGCCTCTGTGAATGTATCTCGAGCTGTTCTATGGCTCCTGCCCTGTAGGTGTCGCCGGCCGCCAGGACCACCCGGTGGCCCGCCTTTTCGAGCATCTTGGAGACCTTGGCTATCGTGGTGGTCTTCCCGGTGCCGTTTATCCCCAGGAACAGGATGACGTAGGGCTCCCCGGCCTTCTTGAGTATCCCGCCTTCGATGTCGGGCGCCGGTGCCGAGCCGAACATGCTGAGGAGCGTCTCGCTGAGGGACTTCTCGATCAATTTTTTCGTATCCTCGCCCCTCCCCACCCGCTGCCCGATCAGCTTGGCCTTGAGCGAAGAGGCTATGTGCTCTGCGGCTTCGAGCGCCACCTCGCTTTCAAGCAGGTTCATTTCGAGCTCCGACGCGGCCGAAGACACGTCGTCTTCGCCGAGCGTCTTGGTGGTTACGGTTGTCTCGAACCCCTTCAGCGCGTTCCTGAGCCTTTCAAACAAGGGGTTATCCCTGTTGCCTATATCCAGTTTCCAACTGGTCGCGCAAGACGGAGAGCCTGTTCCCCACTTCGTTCTTCTGGCGGAGCACCTCTCTCAGAGCCTGTTCTATCTCTCTGACCCTGGCCTCTATGAATGTTATCGCTTCAGATTTTGGTTTCTCCATCACTACGCCGCTCCCCACGTTCAGCAGCACCTTGCGGGCACCGGAATATTGTACGAAAAGGTACGCGCCTGCTCCCACCGGGACGGCCAGTTCCATCTCTTTTGTTTCGTCGAGGCTTTCCAGCGACTGAATCGAGGCCTTGTTTTCCGCGAGTATCCTGGCCAGGAAGTTCTCCCTCAGTTGCAGGTCCGCATAGTATTCCTCCAGCATGCGGTTCTGGAGCACGGCGGATTGAATGGCTTCGTCTTGTTCCTTGTTCGACAAATCGACCGGTCACAACTTCCTTCTACAGCTTAAAGGCTTTTCCTATTATGAACAGCTCGGGACCGGAAGCCTGCGTCCCTACTATGGCGCCCTTTGTGTTGACCAGCATCCCTGAAGACGGGTAGGGGACGCCCCCGTTGACGGTGCATGGCTCGCAGTCGACCTGCAATATCCTCGAAATCGACTTTGTTTCCTCTTCCGTGGCCTTCGGGTGGACCACCGCACCGCTGTTGCTGGCCGCGACCAGCGAGCCTACCTGGCTCATGCCCGATATGCTCATGCGCTCGGCTTTCACCCCCAAGACGTCTTCTATCTGCTTCACTTCATGGTCGTCGAAGAGGTCGGAAGCCACCGCCCCACGGTCGTTGGCGGCTATCAGGTTCCCTACGGAAGAATATGTAGATTGAAACCTCTCCACTCGCGTTTTCGCTGCCTCCCCTATCGCCCTGACCTCGGCGTCCGTGGCGAACTTCGAAAGGAGTATGGCGTTGCTGTTCATGACTGTCAGCGGCCCGATGAGCCTGGTATACCCCACGGAGGCGAAGACGGGTTCCGCGCCCATGAGCGAGGCGAGTTTGGTGGATTTGGTCTCCGGATAACCCAGCGGGACCAGCAGCACCCTTTCGTTGGCCCTGGCAAAGACTCCTACGTTCGGGTTGTTGTATATGTCATAGATGGATATTCCCAAGGCGTTGAATGTGCGAACTGCCTGGGTTTAAAAACATGAGTCTATTGTGATTCGGGCGTCTCCGTCGTGGGTCCCTGCGCGGGCTGGGGCTCCTCCGGGGGCTTCTCGTCAGCCGCCTTCTCCGGAAGCGCGGGCTCTTCCTCTGTCTTTTCCTCTGTCTCCTCTTCCGTCTGTTCGTCGGGGAGCCTGACGGTCACGACCCCGTCCTCGTCGGTGACTACTTTGACGTGTATCCTTGGCATGGAGCGCCTTATCCCCCTGGCCCATATGTATTCGTTCAGCTGCTCGCTGACACGAATCTCCTCCTCGTCGGCGTCGCTCCTGCGGGCGACCTCCTTCTTCAGGACCCGGATTATCTTGGGCGTCCTTTCCTTCCAGGAGGCGTTCATGGATTCCTTCAGGTTGACCGTCAGTAGTTCTTCCGACAAGCCTACGTTCCCCCTAATCCTTCAGCTTCTGTGAGCGCCACTGCCGCTGTTTGGGGTTCCGCCGTACCCTCCTGTTCGTCCGGACCGTGATCCAGGCCGGCGGGGCGGAGTTCTGCCTCAGCGCCTTCATCAGCCTCTTCTTTTCCCCCGACGTCTTGTTCTTGCTCATGCCGACCTCGCTACTCCCCTAAGCGAACTTGATTTTAAATTCTCTTTTTGATGGGGTGAGGCGTGCCAAGATGGACCTCAGCTCTTCGTCGGTCAGCGGCTGCCTCAGCCTCCCGGAGCTTCCCAGCTGCATGATCTGCTCCTCCACCAGGACCGCCACGTCGGGCTTCACCATCTTGATGTTGGTCAGCCTCGCGCGCGCTTCGGGCGTGAGAAAGAGTTTCAGATACTGCTCTTTCATCCTGACCCTCTCCTGCTCTTCTTTGGATGGTCCGCGCGGCTGATCGTAGTATGAAGACATGCTTCATCACCGCGGCGATCACGAGACTATCTTTCCGAGCGTCTGGTCGCTCTTCTTCAGTTCTTCGAATATCTCGGTGCTCACCTTGTCGCACAGGCTGCGACCTTCTGGTGTGAGGGCCCTCCCCTTGGGCGTCTTCTGGACGTACCCCGCTGCCTGAAGCTGGGCCAGGCACTTCCTGATCGACGAGGAGCCGGCGGAACCGTGGTAGGCTGCGCTATAACCCGGCCTCTTCCTTCCTCCATACTCCGTCTCCAAATCGCCCACCCCGAGCGGGGCGTGGAGATACAGCTTTCTCAGTATGGATGCGGCTCTGGCATACCACCAGTCCTTGTTGGCCGGCGGTCTCGACGCGTGGGACCCCGTCTTGGCATAAAAGGACCATTCCGGAGGCTGAACCTGGGGGGTGCGCTTCATGCGGTTCGCGAGCTGATCAATCAGCCTGTCAGGCGGGACGTCATAGACCGTCGGCAATATTGAATCGACCTACGAACCGACCCATGGGTGTATATTTTAAGCTTTGTCGCGTTGTCTGACATAACCCGTCCTAGAGGCCGCACCGCACTCCGCGCACCTCCTCACTATGTACCCGTTCCGTAGCCTCGTGGTAGACCGCTCCGAGGGTGGGGAGAACCGCTTGCAACGCCTGCAGAAGAGCAGCTTCAGTTCATATGGCTTCTTCAGCCTGGCCTTCTTCTGAAGCGAAATGGCCATCTTGGCCTGCTTCTCGGCCAGCTCCGGGTCGGAACGCAGCGTGGCCACGGACGCCCTGGCCCAGACGGAAATTTCGCCGGCCAGAACCCATTTATCGGCCATTTGGCTTCGTTCCATGGCCGGGGTTTAAAACGGTTGAGTGGCGGATGCACCTTGATACTCGCGGAATCGTCCCTAGAGACCATCCCGGAAGAGGTGGCCGGCCACAGGTCGGTGGTGAGCGACGCAAGGAGGAGGGGTCTGAGGCCCGGAGAAATCCTACTGGACAGAAGCGTCCACCACTCGGCCATCCTTGGGCTCAAGGACGGGGGGAGGAGGGGGAGGCCGGACATTGTCTATCACGTCCTCCTGGATGTCGCTTCGACTCCCCTGTTCAGGGCCGGCCTGGTCGACCTGTACGTTCACACCCTAGACGACGCGGTGATTTCCGCTGCCAGGGGGTTGAGGCCTCCCAGGTCCTACGCCAGATACGAGAGATTGATGGGACAGCTCTTCGTGAAGGGTGAGGTCGGCGAAGGGCTGTTGAAGGTGATGCCGTTCGGTCTGAAGGGGTTGGTCGGTCGGCTGGGGGCCGACAGGGTGGTCGGATTCAGCCGGGAGGGCAGACGGTCGGAGCTGGAGGAAGTGGTGAAAGGGGTCGCCGACAAGAAATCCGTCTTCGTGGTGGGTGGGTTCCCGAGAGGTGGCTTCTCGAAATATGTCCTGGACCTGATGGACGGGCTGTTCTCCATAAGTGACGCGGGCCTGGATGCCAGCACGGTGGTGAACAGGCTGATGTATGACATAGAACGGGCGGCGGGGCTCGGCCGCGATTCCGGAGGTTCTGGATGAACGCCATCCTGAGCGATTCCCTGATGAGCTTCGCGGTCGGGGGCGCCGTCCTCCTCTCCCTGGCCCTCACCAGAAGGTTTGCCAATGTCTGGATAAACAGGAAGGTGATTCATCTGTCCGCCGTCCCCGCCGCCCTGGCGTACATGTACCTCTATCGGGAACCGTATGTGTTTTCCGCCTTTTCGCTCTGCCTGGCTGCGGCCTTCCTCTATTTCCAGGCATCGCCGAGGCGGATGAATTGGTTTCAAATGCGCAGGAATTTGGGTGAGGTCTTCTTCTGCCTGAGCTTCGCTGTCATCTCCGTCCTGATGTGGGACGCGCACCGCCCGCTGGCGGGGACCATAATGCTCTTCATGGCGGTGGGCGACTCCGTCACAGGCGTCGTGAGGTCCAGGTTCGTGGTGGAAAGGAAGAAGCACTGGAGCGGGAGCGTAGCCATGTTCGTCGTGTGCGCCGCCGTGGCCTTGGCGTTCCTCGGACCGTGGGGTGTGCTGCTGGCCTTGGCCGCTACGCTGGCCGAATACCAGAGCTGGGTGGACGACAACCTGGCCATCCCCCTGGTCGCTGGCCTGCTCGGGGTCCTGATCCTGTGATGCGTGCGGGTGTGGGACAAAATTCTAGGGTGTGGCAAGGTTGAACAGGTTGTGCCACAGCCCGATGGAGAAGTTTGCGCACTCTATCCTGTCCTCCCTCTTCTGGGCTATCGACCAACCCAGCATCTTCTTGTCGGCCGCGAACCCGGACTCCGAATTCTCCCTCCTGTAGTATTCCTCCAGATAGCGCGTGGTATCCGTCACGAACGCCTTCATCGCCTCCTTCCACTTCCAGGGACCGTTCAGCGTGGCGTTGCGCTTGGGTATGACGAAGACACTGGTGTCCCTGCCGAAGGAACCCACGTCCGAAGGGTTGCTGTAGTACCTGTCCAGCCTTATGCTCTTCAGCGAGACGTCGATATCGGACAGCATCTCCATCGCCCCGTCGTAGGCGTCCTTCTCGGACTTCGTGCTGGAGCCGAAGGCCAGGTACATCCTGGAGCCCATATCCATCAGCCTGAAGGCGTAGACGAACGCCTTCCTGGCGTTGCCGCCTTCCTTGGCCTTCTCCTTCAGCTCCTTCGCTATGCTCTGGTAGTGCTTCGAGATGGAGAGGGAGTAGCCTGTGCCGTCCCCGGAGGCGTCGCTCGCCTTGACCCCCTTCTTCTTCAGGAGGAGGACGTGCAGGTTGTGCAAAGCCATCATCACGGGCTCGTCGGAGTACAGCCTTTCTATCGTCTTGTAGGAGACGTCGATGCCGGACACCATGGAGAATACGTCCAGCATGTTGGCATACATCCTGTTCGACTCCCCCACGAGCTGCTTGATGAGCAGGAGCTTGACCTTCTGCTCCAGCGTGAGGGAATCGGGCCTCCCGGGGCCGGGGTCGCCGACCCTGATCGTGGCCACCGCCTCGTGTATCAGGGGGTCGAGGGACTTCATGGCCTCCTTGATCCTGAGGGAGAACCGTTGCTCGTAGGTCCGCCAGTCCCTGTCCTTCTTGGGGTGCGCCTCTATGTACTCCTTCCTGATGTGCTCGTCCAGCTCCTTGAGCTTCGAGCGGACGTCTTCGTCCCTGATCAACGCCACGTCTTCTCACGGTCGTCCCTGCTTATAACAGGGACAAAAACGGAGCATAGATTCGCCGCTCCACAGAAGATGATCGACGGCATTATATGCAAAGATATCGGGTGGCCGCATCGTTGGCCAGGACCCGTGCGGAATCGGGCCAAAGACGCCGGCCTGCATGCTTCGATTAAATTTGTCCCACACCCGATGCGTGCGAAATAGATAAGATTATATCGCGTCTTCATGGCGGAAGAAAATGTGCGACGATCGTCCAGTCTGGTCTAGGACATCAGCCCTCCAAGCTGATAACGCGGGTCCAAATCCCGCTCGTCGCATTCCAGCCTCGCGCTCTGCCATCTTCCGGTTGAGGTCGCGTGTTTGTTCGCCGACCAAAATGTTCGGCCGGCGACCAGAATCCAAACGTCGGCATTTGTTCTCACTTGATGATTCTTTCGGACGTGGCGTCCGGGTTGGCGGTCGTCTGACTCTCAGTTTGCATACAGAAGACGTGCTGCGTTAAGCGAGATTAGCACGTCCGGTACCGCTTGGGCCGCGGCGGCGAAGACCGGCGTGAGAACCCCGATCGATGCGAGACCCATGGCGACGGCGTTGGCCGCTATCCCCATCACGATGTTTTGCTTTATTGTCCCATATGCCCTCCTGCCCGTCTTGATGGCTTGTGGGACCATCTTCCAATCGTCCTTCATCAGGGTCACGTGGGACGCTTCTATCGCGATGTCTGACCCGTGTCTCCCCATGGCCATTCCCACGTCCGCCTGGGCCAGTGCCGGGGCGTCGTTGATTCCATCCCCTACCATGAGGATTCTGTGCCCTTCGGCCTGCAGCCTCCTTACCTCTGCTATCTTGTGCTCGGGCTGAAGGTTGGCCTTGAATTCGGCGATCCCCAAACTGTTCGCGACTGCAGACGCCGCCATCTCGTTGTCTCCTGTCATAAGCACCATTTTCTTGATGCCCAGGCCTTTGATCTCGGCGATAGATTCGCGGACTTGTTCTCTTATGGTGTCGGAAACGGCTATCAGAGCGATCGGTCGACCGTCTTCGACCAGATACACGACCGTCTTGCCTTCTGATTCGAGCTTCTTGGCCTTCTCCTTGACGTCCGGCGGGGCGTTAACGGCCCCCCTTTCTTTTAAGAGGTTTTCGTTGCCCACCAAGTAGGCGTGCTGGTTCAAACTCCCCTGTACCCCCTTCCCGACGGCCGCCTCGAAGAATTCGGGTTCGGAGAGTGGCAAGCGCATTTCGGCCGCCCTTCTGATGATCGACGACGCGAGTGGGTGCTCCGAATACCTTTCGATGGAGGCCGCTATGCCAAGGGTCTTCTCCCCGCTTGCGTCTCCAAAGGTGATGACGTCGCTGACCCGTGGGGCTCCGAGCGTCAGGGTTCCCGTCTTGTCCACTACCACCGTGTCGACCTTCGCCAAGTTTTCAAAGTACAAACCTCCCTTGACGAGTAGTCCTCTCTTCGCCGACGCGCCTGCACTGGCCACCACGGACAGCGGAGTTGCCAACCCTACGGCGCAGGGACAGGCTGCAACGAGAACCGCAATGGAAAATACGGCCTGGCCGCTGAAGATGTAGGTGAGGCCGGCCAGACCCAAGGCAAGGGGAAGGAAATACTTCGTATATCTGTCCGCGAACCTCTGCACCTTTGGTTTTGACGCGTCGGCTTCTTCTACCAACTTGATGATTCTGCCGAAGGTAGTGTCTCTCCCTGCTCGTTCTACTTCGACCTTGATCATTCCAGATTGGTTCAACGTTGCTGCGAAGACGTGGTCCCCGACGAGTTTCTCCACGGGCATCGATTCTCCGGTTATTGAGGACTGATCCACGACGCTGTGTCCACCCACGACGGTTCCGTCGACCGGAACCTTCTCCCCCGGTCTGACTATAACGACGTCGTGGGAGGAAATCTCCTCGATCATGACTTGGGTCTCCTTGCCTTCTCTGAGTATGGCGGCGGTCCTGGGCGCCAGTTCGATCAGCTCCTTCACTGCTTTCCTGGACTTCTCGGCCGTCATCTTCTCCATGCGATGGGCGACGGCCATGAAGAAGATGATGAGAATGGAAGAAACATATTGTCCTATTGCGGCTGCCGCGATTATGCCGACGCTCATCATTGTGTCGACGTTGATTGATGTTTCTTTGAGGCTCATGAAGGAGCGCTTGAATATGGGGTAACCTCCGACTGCAACCCCGGCTAGGACGATGGGCACGGGAACGGCCTGGAAGGCCTGGTCTATCAGGCCGACATGCTCCAAGAGCATCTCCATGATGACGATTCCCGAAACGGTACTCAGGAAGAGCAAACGAATGCTGTTGGCCAGACTCTCCCTGCGTCCAGTTGTAGCGTCCAAGACGTTGGAGCTGGCAGGGAAGGCGGGCGTCGCATCAAGTCCGAGCCCCCGGACGGTGGCCACCAGTTGTGTCGGCGTGGTCTTGCATGGGTCATACGAAATGTGAACCTGCTTGCTGGATGGGAAAAATTGCAGGCGCCGGACGCCTTCCTTCTTGCTCAGGGCGCTCTCGACTCTGCTGGAGCAACCGGAGCAAAGGTCGTTGATCTCCAAGTCCAGCACGGGGCTTTCTTGCTTTGTGGTTTCCTGCTCGGCGTCCGACATGCCCTTTATTCGATTCCTCTCATCTGGCTTCCAAGACCTGTTTGGAAGCCGACAGGAGCCCAGAGACGCCTTCTTCGAGGCTATAATACATCCAACGCCCCTCCTTTCTCGCCCTGATGAGATGTGCCCGCTTCAGGACGTTGGCGTGATGGGAGGTCAAGGATTGGGTTTGGGCGGTCGCAGCCTGTATTTCACAGACGCACAACTCTCCCTTCCTGGCCAAGAGATCGAGGATTTGGATGCGGGTCGGGTCGGCGAGCGCGCCGAAGAGGTCTGCCTGCTCGGAATATCCTACATTCGATTGCCCGACAGCGTTGCGCAACTGGCTTACCCACTCCGCGGGGGGCAGCCCTTCACATGCAGACCTGCCTTGCATGGTCCTCTCGACCCGCCGCAAGAGCTGTTCCGCTCGGTCGTCGTGACGGTTTGCCTCAGACATTCTATTGATATATCAACATATGTTTGTATATAAGCGTTTTCGGAGTGATCAGATTCATACGGCGCGGCATTGTCTAATCCCGAAGGGCTCATAAGACAGGGAGGTTACGGACGCCCGGATGGCCCCGTTACGCTGTGCCGACTGTGAATGTATGCCTCAAGAATGTAAGGTGAGCCCGACGGTCAAGGGTTGTCCTGGCTGCACGTTGGACGAATGTTGTTGTTGGGCCTACGTCCCACGCTAGCTTCGCGTGAAGCGGGACGCCCGACGGAAGGCCGAACTCCGCAACGTATGGTCTTCCGCGCCGGGTTCCGCCGCGCTTGGAGCCACGGTCGCTCATGCTCCGGACGTTGCGCTTGGGCCTGGTTCGGCCAATCGCGTTGGGGCCGTGCGCCTCTTTCTGTTCAGCAGGTAGACCAGGGCCGACAGCAGGAGCGTCGCTGTGCCTATCGCCGTCCACGCCGCCGCGTAACTGCTCTGAATCACCACGAATGAGAAGGCGGGCGGGGCGAAAAACCCGGAAGACAGGACGAGCGCGTTTGTCCAACTCACGGCCAGCGTTTCATATCCTGCTGTGTTGGTCTCTCTCGCTGCCGCGTATCCGACGGTCGTGCCCACACCTGTGGCCAGCCCGACCATGAACAACCCGGCTATGGCGGAATAGGTGTTGTTGACTGCGACGAGAAGTATCCCGGAAGACATGAGTGTGCCTCCCACGAACAACAGAAGCGCCGGGTTTCTCACTCTGTCGTATATCCTTCCGGCCAGAGGCGAAGAGAGGACGGAAACCGCCAGATACATGGTGCCGATGAGGCCCGCCAGCGCGGGAGCTATTCTCAGCGCCTTCTCCAGATAGAATATCATGAAGGCGCTGACCAAGTTCAGCCCGACGTACACCACGCCGGTGCCGAGTATGTAGAGCAGGAGGGTTCTGTTTAGAAGTGCCTGGAGCAGGTCTTCGCGCCTTACGCGAAAGCCTTCCTTCGCCTCGTCGGCCGGCGTGAACACGATCACCAACGCGGCTGTCAACAGCCCCGCCGTTCCGCTGAGGAACAGGCTGCCGCGCCAGCCGAGCGCGTCTGCTATCGTTATCCAGCCGAAGCCGGCCACGACGCCGCCCGCGCTGTAAGCCGCGTTGTACAGTCCTATTCCCATCCCTTCTGATCCCGTCTTGGAGTACTTGGCCACGAGCGTGACCGCGGGAGCATAGACCATGGCCATCCCTACGCCGACGATGAATCTGAGCAGGATCATCTGAAGGAAATTGCCGGAAAGTCCGGTCAATAGGGAGGCCAGAGAGGCCAGCGCCGTGCCGGCCACCACCGTCTTCCTGGGTCCGATCTTTGCTGCCATCAGGCCGGAGGGTATTTGAAATATGGTTATTCCAAGGAAAAATGCGGACGTCAGCAGGCCAAGGTCCGCGACGTTCCCGCCGAGATCTTGCGCTATGAACGAAAAAATCGATGATATGTTGACCCAGTTGATCGCATAGATGATCCTGCCGGTCAGTAGCGATGTTATGGCTGGCCAGTCGTTGGTATTCCTTGACAAACTTGGGGCCAAGCCTGCATAACCACGGGGAAAAATGTATCTTCAGGGTGCGTGGGGCTGAGAAGTCAGCCACTTGCGTTCCAGTTGAAGGTCGTTCATTACCGTGATTATGTAGTCGGCGAAGTCCGAGGCCGTGGCTCCGTCCGGCCTGCCCGTCACCTTCAGCTTCGCTTCATACTGACAGCAGACGTCTAGCGCCTTGTTGAGCTTGGCAGCCTTTTCGACCATGCCAACATGTTCCAGCAACATGGCCGCGGCGCGCATGAGGCTGCTCGGGTCGGCGTAGGCTCCCCTCCCTTCCTGCACCATCCGGGGGGCGCTGCCGTGTATGGCTTCGAACATGGCGTACCTCCTGCCTATGTTGGCGCTTCCGGCGGTACCGACCCCGCCCTGGAATTCCGCGGCTTCGTCCGTCACTATATCGCCATAGAGGTTGGGCAGCACCACGACCTTGAAGTCGCGCCTCCTCTTTTCGTCTATCAGCTTGGCGGTGAAGACGTCTATGTACCAGCCGTCCCAGCCGACTTCTGGGAAATCCTTGGCCACCTCCTTTGCCGTCTGAAGGAACAGGCCGTCCGTCGTCTTTATCACGTTCGCCTTCGTCACCACGGTCACCTTGTTCTTCCCCGTCCTGCGGGCGTAGTCGAAGGCGAGCCGGATTATCCTCTCGGACCCCGGTTTGGTCGTCACCTTGAAGTCCATGGCCATGTCGGGCGTAACCATCAGTCCGCTGCTCCCCATGATATATTCCCCCTCCGTGTTTTCCCTGAAGAAGGTCCAGTCTATCCCCCGGCTGGGGACCCTGACCGGCCTGACATTGGCGAAGAGGTCGAAGGCCTTCCTTATAGCGACGTTCGCGCTCTCCAGGTTGGGCATTCCGCTTCCCATCTCCGGAGTCGTGGTGGGCCCCTTCAGCAGGACATGACACGTCTTCAGCTCCTCCATGACCTCGTCCGGCACCGCTTTCATCTGGGCTATCCTGTTTTCTATGGTGAGGCCCGCTATCTCCTTGAGCTCTATCCTTCCTGACGCCATTTCGTCTCGTATCAGGTTCTGGAGCACCCTGACGGTCTCCCTTGATATTATGGGGCCTATGCCGTCCCCTCCGGCGACGCCCACCACCACCCTATCCATCTTGGAATAGTCCAGCCATTCCACGGGCTTGCGCACGGCTATCAGCCTCTGCAGCTGCTCGTCGACTATCTTGCCGAAGTGTTCCTTCGCTGCGTCTATCGCTTGGTGGGAGCCGTTGGTCATGTAGGTCCGCTGGCACGACTTGCGTTATTAAGGAGTTGTCGAATCTACGATGTCGTATGAAGGTCGTGTGAGACGCCACTATGGATATTTCTTCGTCTGCGCCGACGACGGTGGTGTAGGACGCGTTGCGGATGGCCACGTCCGCGGCGATTTCGTGGCGGCATCTCTTGTTCTCCTTTCTTATCTTCTTGAAGAAGGAGCTCGGGCATGAACATATCAGAGGGTCCTTCGAAAGCAGATATTCTCCGTCGCTTCCGACCACGGTCCACAACTCGGCGCCGCTGGGGAGGAAGAGGTGCCGCTTGACGTCGCCCGCCTCGGCCATCCTTGCCGCGTCTTCTTCCTCCTGCGCTGCCAAGTTTTTAGGACGCCCTCCGTTGACACCCATCGGAAGATGGCCACGCATTTAAAGATGGTTAAAGGAGAGCCGGCTCTCCTGCTGGAGGCCTCGGACGGCCCGTATCTCGTGGTCGCCGACATACATCTGGGTGCGTCCGTCGCGTCGGGCCTTTCCGTGAACGACCCCTTGCAGGAGGCGCGGCCGGCGCTGGAACGCCTTGTCGGAATCTTGGAGAAGACGGGGGCCAGGAAACTGGTGATTCTTGGGGATATCAAGCATTCCGTCGGCAATCCGAGGCAACATGAAGCGAAGGCGATAACGTGGTTGATGTCCCGCCTGACCGACGCGTGCAGAGTGCTGTTCGTAAAGGGAAACCACGATGCGGGTGTGGAGCGCCTGCTCGGTGAACGCGTCTTCGTCTTCGGGAAGGACGGGGCGACCATAGATTCCGTGTTGTTGCTGCATGGGAACGGCGTCCCTTCGGGGTTCGTACCCGACAAGTACGATGCCTTGGTGCTCGGCCACATGCACCCCCATGCGGCGGGCCCGCGAGGCCCGGAGCCGGCCTGGCTACTGTACGACGCGCTCGGCGACGTAAAACCCAGACGGGTGGTTGTGATGCCTCGTTTCAGCGAGTTCCTGACGAGGGCCGGCTACGGTCCGGAGGAGGCGGTCCCCGTGTTGAAGAGGTTGGACCGGGGGTCGTACCGTGTTCGATATCTGAACCTGAAGCTGGAGGCGGTAGAGTATGGGGCCGGGCGGATTTGAACCGCCGATCACCAGCGCCCAAGGCTGGTAGCGTGGACCAGGCTAGCCCACGGCCCCCTGAAACGCGGATTTTTCTGCTGCTTTTAAGGCTTCGTGAAGCGAACGTCGGTTTGATCAACGGACGGAGCGGCCTCGCCCTCCGTCGGTGGAAAAGCTTAATTTCGTAGCGACAGAAGGCGATGCCTCGATGCCAGAAGCGTCGTTGGGCCAGAAGGCGGTGGCCGAGGCGGTCGGGACGTTCGTGTTGACGTTCGTGGGCGCCGGTTCGGCCGTGGCAGCATATTCTATGGCCGGTTCGGGCGCGCAGGGGTTGATCGTAGCAGCCCTAGCTAACGGCCTGGCTCTGGCAGTGGCCGTCTCCGCGACCATGAACGTTTCGGGAGGCAACATCAATCCGGCCGTTTCGCTCGCCCTGCTCCTGACGAAGAAGATTCAGGCCAGGACCGCCATGGTGTACATCGTAGCCCAGATCGTCGGGGCCACCGTGGCGGCGGCGTTGCTCAGGGTGAGCCTGCCGGCCGGCCGGGCCGTCCTGTGGGGGACGCCGACCATAAGCCCATCGATATCGCTCACGCAGGCCGTCGTCATCGAAGCGGCGATGACGTTCATCTTGGTCTTCGCGGTGTTCGGTACCGCGGTGGACGAGCGGGCACCGAAGATAGGCGGCTTCGGCATAGGCCTGGCCGTGACGGCCGATGTGCTGATAGGCGGCCCGTTCACGGGGGCCGCGATGAATCCGGCTAGAGAAATAGGGCCGGCCATCGTTTCCGGATTCCTTTCAAATTGGTATGTCTACTGGATAGGTGACCTGCTCGGTGCGGCCCTCGCCGCGCTCGTGTACGGATACCTGATTCTGCGGATTCGCTAAGAGCCCCGGGCGAGATTTGAACTCGCGGTCTCTTCCTTTGAGGGCCGAAGGCTTACCAAGGAAGTGCATTAGACCACTATGCTGTCCCGCTTCTTGTACCGGGGCAATCCGGGGCTCGGCAGGGAACTCGGGCACGCCGATTTAAGATTTTATCATAGGTCGCGAATCCAGCCCTGGACCCGGCGTAGAGTATCGGGTGGTAGTCCTTGAACGTCCAATATCCGTCGAAGTCGTCTGTGGCGTACGCCGCCTTGACGTCTCCTATTATCAGTCTGTGGTCCCCGACATCGCGGTCGTCGAAGACCGAGCATTCCAGGACAGCCGCGCAGGCGGTGGGGACGGGGACGTCCAGGGCCCGGCCGTCGGTATGGGCGAGCCCGACAGCGCGCAACTTGTCCTCCTGCCTGCGCCTGATGGTAGAACCGAGCATCTCCACGGCCCGCGTTTGCTCCTTGCCCATCCAGGACAGGGAGAAGGCCCCGGACGACACGGTCGTACGGTAGGTGGAGTGGGTTGGAGCCACCGCGACACCCACCCGCGGAGGCGAACCCGAAAGTGCGACGGCCGATACGACGGGCATCCCGGACACCGCCCCTTCGTATCTGCTGCACAATATGGCGGGCACCGCGGGGTAGAACAGCCTGTAGATTGTCGACGGGTCGATCGGTTTCATCATGCACACCTCAGAGGGGCAGGTCGGTCGCCGCTATGGGTCTGACCGGAGAGCCGGTTGCCCCCACTATCTTCAACGGGGAACATATGAAGAGAAAGGCGTGGGTCCTTTCGTGCGCCAGCCGTTCGAGGTTCATGTTCTCTATTATGTAGACGCCGTTCTTGACCAAGAGCAGGACGTGGCAGGGGAGGGTGGTGCCTGTGTTGGGATGCGTCTTCCCGTCGTCCACCTCCCAGCTTATGTTGTCGGCTCCGACCACCGACGCCTTCTTGGCGATGAGCCATTCCGTGGCCTCCACAGAAACTCCTGCGGCCCTGTCATATTCGGTCGGCCTGTCCCAGAGGCCTCCGTAGCCCGTCCTCACCAAGACGGCGCCGCCTTCTGGAACCTCCACGCTCTGCTCCCGGCAGCAGGCTTCCAAGTCTTCGATGGTTATCCTGTACCGTTCCGGCAGGACGTTCACTCCCTTCGAGCCGGCGACGTCCAGCATGACCCCGCGCGTGACGATGGGGGCTACTTCCTCTATTCCGTGGACGGTGAAGCCGTATGGCGTCTCGTTCTCCGGGGTGACTCTTATCCCTCCGTTGAGCGTGTGGTCTAACGCCTGATGCGAAAGGGCGTCGATATGCGTGCCTGCATGTTCGGATGTGATGATCGTCCCTGACGCCCCGCTCCTGGCGTCGCCCGGCGTGTTCTTGTGTTGTCTGTGCAGCAGGTACGTGAACCCCACCCGTCTGTGCGACGGATGAATCGGCATCCCCTGGGTTCTCGGTTGCTCCAAGTCGTATATCGTAGGCAATGTCCCGGTCATGCCGCGGGCTGTATATAAGAGGCTGCGTGATGGTTTTGAAGCCTCGGGAGGGTGTGCCGGCCGCGCGCGGAGGCGGCTTTCGATCCCTCGACCCACAGCTCTCCTGGGCGCGACAGTGCCTTACAAGACTGTTGCTCTTCCAACTGAGCTACCGAGGCTCTTCGCTGGCTTCATCGTGCCGGTATTAAATTCTTGCCCGACGGCGCCCAACATCTTTTTAACGCCTACATTTTGCACGTCGCCTGTGATAGTCGTTCCAGGGTCGGGGTCCCCCGACCTCGGGTTGTCCACCGCCAAGGAGCTCGGCGCAACGGTCGTCGGATTCGAAACGAGGAGGTTTCCCGACGGCGAAAGGTATGTGAGGTTGACAGGGGCCGTGAAGGACGACGATGCTGTCATAATACAGTCCCTGTACAAGGACCCGGACTCCCTGCTGGTCGAATACGTCTTCCTCGCCAACACGCTGTTCGACCTGGGCGTCAGGAGGATAATGGGGGTCTTCCCGTATCTGGCTTACATGCGCCAGGATCAGAGGTTCAAGGACGGGGAAGCCGTCAGCTCGAAGATAATCTCTTCCGTCATAGAGGCTTCGCACACGTCCGAAGCGTTCATAATAGACCCCCACCTGCACAGGACGCACAGCCTTGACGGCCTTTTCTCCATCAGGGCCCACAACGTCTCGGCCATGCCCGACCTCGCACGTTACGCGAAGGGCAGATTCGGTTTCTCCGATCCGCTCGTGGTGGCCCCCGACGAGGAGGCGTCGCAATGGGCGTCCAAGGTCGCGGAACAGCTGGGTGTAGACCACGTAGTGGCGAAGAAGGTCAGGCTGGGCGACACCTCGGTCGAGGTCGAGCTGGAAGACGCGGCGGCGAGAGGCAGAGACGTCCTGCTCGTGGACGACATCATAAGCACGGGCGGGACCCTGGCCAACGTCGCAGCGGACCTGAAGAAGGCGGGCGCGAAGAAGGTGGTGGCCCTGGTGACTCATGGTCTCTTTGCGCCCGGGGCTTACGAGAGGATAAGGAAGGCCGGTGTGGACGACATAGTGACGACGGATTCCGTGCCCAATCCGCATGGTGGTGTGAGCGTGGCCCCTGTCATAGCCAGGGCCCTTGAATCCGTGCTATGATGATTCTCTGACTTCTATCGAAAAGTCTTCCGGGTCCAGCGGGCTGTCGCATTTCTTGCATCTGCCCTTGTACAGCCGGAGAATCTGCTTGGGGGACTTCACCTCGTCCCCGGAATATATTTTCGCCTGACAGTGCGAGCAGATTATCATGAACATGCGGGCCGGGCGGCGGGCGTCGGATTTAAGTTTAATAGATTTGGCGGCGCGTCGCTGGCGAATGAAGGATTACGTCTTGGTGGTGGCGGAAAAGCCCGACGCGGCCAGGCAGATAGCCAAGGCGTTGGATTCGGACAGCGAAATGCATGGCTACCACAGCTCGGCGTACTGGGTGGCGCACAGGAAGGATGTTCTGTACGTCGTCTGCCCGGCATCCGGACACCTGTTCACCATAGAAGGCGAATCGGGGAAGAGCGGGATCTATCCCGTCTTCGACGTGTTCTGGGCGCGGTCGAAGGGCAGGGCGGCCGGGCACGCCGGCTTGTTCGCCCGGCTGGCGAAGGAGGCTTCGGGGTTCGTCGTGGCCTGCGACTATGATGTGGAGGGGGAGGCCATAGGGTACAACGTCCTGAAATACGCCTGCGGCGTCGCACCGGAGCGGGCCGTCCGCGCCAAGTTCTCGACGCTCGCTTCCGAGGACATCCTGGCGTCTTTCGAGAATCTGGAGAGCAGGAAAGAATGGCCCCTCGCCATAGCCGGGAGGACCAGGCACGTGCTGGATTTCGTGTGGGGGATAAACCTCTCCAGGGCCCTCTCCCTCTCCGGATTGTTCTCGGGAAGGCGGTACATGAATCTGAGCATGGGCAGGGTCCAGGGTCCGACGCTCAACTTCGTATATGAAAGGGAGCGGGAGAGGAACCTGTTCGTCCCCCTTCCCTATTGGCAGGTGTCGGCGGAGGGAACCAAGGACGGCGCCGCGGTGCGCCTGCTGTATGAGAAGGAGCCGACCAACGGGAGGGAAGCCGAGGCCGTGAAGGAGGAGACGGAAAGGAAGTACGGCTCCGTCGAAGAAATGAAGGAGGAACGGTTCGGAGAACCCCCTCCCCCCGCCTTCAACCTGGGGATGCTGCAGAAAGAGGCGTTCAGGATGTTCGGGTTCTCTCCAGCGGCCACGCTCGCCCTGGCGGAAAGCCTCTACCTGAAGGCCCTGATCTCTTATCCCAGGACGTCTTCGGAGCAGCTGCCGGCGAGCATAGGCTACGCCAAGATACTGTCCAGGCTCGGTGAGCATGCCGCGTACGGCGGTTTGGTCGGTGACCTGACAGGGCGCACGCCCAGGCAGGGGAAGCAGAGCGACGCGGCCCACCCCGCCATATTTCCGACGGGGCTGCGCCCTGCCGGCCTGGACGGCAGGGAATCGAAGCTCTACGACCTGGTGGTGCGGCGCTTCCTGGCGGCGTTCTCCCGACCGGCCGTAAAGCTCAGAACCAGCCTCTCCGTCAGGAACAACGGACACCTGTTCAGGGCGTCGGGGGTCAGGCTGCTCGTGCAGGGATATCTGAAGATCTACAGGTTCGGGGGAGAATCCAAGGACGTCTCCCTGGGAGAGTTCCAGAAGGGGGACGAGGTCTTCTTCGGTTCGGTGGAGGTCCTGTCCAAGTTTACGCAGCCCCCGTTCAGGTACAATGCGGGCTCTCTGCTGGCCCGGATGGAAAAGGAGGACATAGGGACCAAGGCGACCAGGGCGGAGATAATATCCACGCTGGAAAAGCGTGGATACGTCGAAGGGAGGTCGATGGAGATGACGGACCTGGGGATGGTCGTGATAGAGGCGGTGAAGGGCTTCTACCCGGACATATTGTCCGTGGGCTTTACCAGGAGCCTCGAGCAGGACCTGGAACGGATGGACCAGGACGCCGCGTCTGCGGGCAGGACGGTCGTGGCGGGGGCGAGGGAGATGCTCAAAGCATTGGACGAGTTCGAGAAGAACAGGGGGGTTTTGGGGCCCATGATCGGGGCGGGCTATGGATCCGCCGCCAGGAAGAAGAGCGCCTTGGGGGCGTGCCCCGTCTGCCGGAAGGGGGAGCTGCTCATCATAAGGTCCAGGACGAGCGGAAAGAGGTTCGTGGGCTGCAGCAACTATTCGTCGGACGGCTGCCGGGCCTCCGCCCCCCTCCCCCAGAGGGGGGGCATAAGGAAGGCGGGAGCTTCGTGCAAGGGCTGCGGGTGGCCCGTCGTGAACGTCTTCTTCGCAAGGGGCCGGCCCTGGCGCCTGTGCCTGAACGTGGCGTGCCCCAGCAAACGCAAGAAGCTACCCGTGGAAGGCAAGCACGCTGAACAATACAAAAAACGGAACGCCTAGGGCCAAGGCCGGGTAGGGTATCTTCCCTTTCCTTATGAAGAACCAGAACATGGCCGACACGCCCGTGGTGACCAGTATGCTGATGTCGGCGTACACGTCCGTGACCCAGGGGATCGTGGCCAAAGCTATGGCCGGGTAAAAACTGCTGTAGAGTATCTTTTCCCCCACCAGGGAAGATATGGAAAGCGTGTCTCTCCCCTTGTACCCCCAGATCATGGCCGTGATGGTTTCGGGGATGGCGGTGCTCAGGGGCACTATCACTATGGAGATCGCTATGGGGCTGACGTTCCAGAGGGCGGACAGTTCGGCCATGGAGGAGACCATCGACTCCGCACCGAGGTAGAGCCCTACGGAGGCGGCCACCAGCTGGACGGCCGCCGCGGCCGTAGGGTTCAACAGCCTGGCGAGATACGGAGACGTATCGTTGAATTCTTCCGTCGCCGTCTTCTTCTTCGACACCGTCCAGGCAAAGAACAGGTAGGACGCACCGAAGACGGCGGCCAGGGGGAGCTGCAACGCCCTCTGACCCAAGAGGGAGGGAAGGAAGAGCAGCGGGAAGAGGATGGTCACCAGCGCATAGGGGGTGGCCAGCCCCCGGTCTACCACCATCCCCAGCTTCTCCCTCTTCCCGAACTTCAGGCCCAGGGCCACGCTCAGCAGGACGAGGGCGTAGGAGACGGAGGAGGCCATCAGAGGCTGACCGAAGATGGTGCCGATCCCTATCTCGTTACCCGCGCCGCCCCGGTAGACGAAGACGGCTATCACGAAGACCGTGGTTTCGGGCATGGAAGTGAAGAGGGGGGATATTATGCCGCCCACGAGCGAAGAGCCGAGCTTCGCCCTCGATTGGACGTACTCCATGGCGTTGGTGAAGCCGAACGATGCGGCCAGGGTCAGGAGTGCGCCGACGACGAGCAGCGGGCCTGTCTGCGGCATTTCCCTTCCGCCCTTGGCGCCGCCCCTATAAAGGCGTCAGCTGGATATGTTGTGCATCAACCTGATGTCTTGGGCGAAAGGCTCCAGCTCTTCCGGGATTTCCACCTGTATGCTCTCCCTCAGGGAGCGCCCCTTGGCCTTCTTTTCGTTCCAGACCTTCGAGTTGAACTCGACGAGGCGTGGCGTGACCTGCAGGCGCTTCGCGTCTGCCTTGATTTCGGGGAACGCCCCCCTGTGTATGCTCTCCTTCTTGTACATCGCCCGCCACAGGTAGTCGGTTATGAAAGGGACTATCGGGGAGAGCAGGAGGAGGGTGTTGCTGAATGTGTGGTGGAGGCCGTACCATGCTGCCTTCTGGGCTTCGGCCGATATCCCGGGCCCGCCGTAGGCCCTCGCCTTCACCATCTCCATGTAGTGGTCGGCGAACAGGTTCCAGGCAAAGCCGCGCAGGGATGTCGCCGCTTGGTTCAGGTCATAGGCGTCCAGCGATCCGCGCACCTCCGACGCCGTCCGTGCCAGCTCCGCGAATATCCACTCCTCGCTGGGGGTGGGGCTCGCGCCGTCGGGGACGGGGAAGGAAGAGATCAGCCTTCCTATGTTCCACAGTTTGGTGAGGAATTTGGCGTTCCCTTCGGTCCGCTGGTGGGAGTAGCGTATGTCCCCGTTGGCTATGTTCCCTTCCAAGAAGGCCCAGAGCCTGAAGGCCTCCGCCCCGTAGCGCTTCAGTATCTCCTGCGGGTCTATCACGTTGCCCACGCTCTTGCTCATCTTTTCTCCCTTTTCGTCAACCACATGGTAGTTTATCCAGACGTCGCGGAAGGGCGGCCGGCCGAAGAGCAGGAGGGACTTCAGCACGGTGAAGTAGAGCCATGTCCTGACTATTTCCTTCCCCTGGGGGCGCATGGTGCACGGATAGTTCTCCGTGAATTTCTTTTTGTCCCACAGGTAGCCCAGGATGTACTGCTGGCTGCTGCCGGAGTCGAACCAGGTGTCCAGTATCCTTTCTTCCCCCCTGAAACTGTTCGACCCGCACTTCGGGCAGGCCTGGACCGGGGGCGGCTCCTTCCATGGCATGTAATATCTGCCGGGCTCGGGGACTATCGTCTCTCCGCAACCGTTACAGTACCAGAGCGGTATCTCCGTGCCGTAATACCTTCTCCGTGAGAGAACCCAATCGACGGACACGCTGTTGATCCAGTCCACCAGGATCTTCTTGCTCTCCGGGCTGTGGAAGCTCATCCGGTCTATAGTAGCCAGGAGCCTGTCCTTGAAGTCGACCTGCTTCAGATATATTTCCTTCAGCGGGATGAACTCTACGGGCGTCTTGCTCCTCCAACATATGGGTTCCCTGTGCTGCGTCTGCTCCCCTTTGACGTAGAGGCCGGACTGCTTGAGGTCCTCTATGACCTTCGAACGGGCCTGCTTGACTGTCAGGTTGGCGTACGCCCCGGCCTTCTCGGTCATCCTTCCTTCCTTGTCGATGACGTAGGTGGGCTCCACGCCCAACTCTCTGAGGATGCGGATGTCGGCGTAATCACCATAGCTGCAGATCATCACGAGCCCCGTGCCATATTCCTGCTTTGCGTACGGGTGTTCCATTATGGGAACCCTGAAGCCGAAGATGGGGACCGTGGCCGACTTCCCGGCGAGCCCTTCGTATCTGGCGTCCTCCGGGTTGTATATGACGAGTTTGCAGGCAGGGAGAAGCTCCGGCCTGGTGGTGGCTATGACGGCCTTCTTCCCGTCGACGTCGAATTCGATGTGGTTGAGAAGCGCCGTGTGCTCCCTGTATTCCACCTCCGCGTCCGATATCGCCGTATGGCAGGACGGGCAATAGTTCGTGGTCTTCTCTCCTTCGTATATCAGCCCTTTCTTGTAGAGGTCGATGAACGTCTCCTGCGTCATCCTCCTGTACTCGGGGTCGTCCGTCTCGTAGCTCCCGCCGATCGCGTATTTCTTCTGCCAGCTGTTGTAACTGTGCCCGAGGCGGCGCAGCGTGTCGGTCGATACGCCGCCGGCGCGGTCGAGCAGCTCCCTGGCCTTCCGTATGAATTCGTCTCTCGGCGTGCTCCTGACGTTTATGTTGAACTCCTTTTCCGCCTGGACCTCTATCGGCAGGCCGTTCCTGTCCAGCCCCAGGGGAAAGAGGACGTCGTATCCCAACATGCGCTTGTATCTGGCTATGGCGTCCATCCACGTGTACGTATGTGCCTGGCCTATGTGTATGGGGGCGTTGATGTAGGGTGGGGGGGTGTCTATGCTGAAGACGGGCTTCGACGGGTCGGCCCGGAAGGAATACAGGTCCTCCCTCTCCCACAGAGAGAGCACGTCCGATTCCAGCTTTGCCGACCACGTCTTCTCCTCTATCTTCGGGCTGAAGCCCTGGCCGCTCATGTAATGGCTGGCGTGTCCGGTGCCTTTCTTAAGAGTTTGCTCATCTCGCTCTGTATCGGAGGATGGCCCCTATCCCTCCGAAGCTGTTGAACATCTGGCCGTGTTCCGTCTTCCCTGAAATCACTTCGACCTCCGCCCCGATGGTGGACGCCCGATCGAACATGTAATCCACCAGGTCCTGCTGTTCCTGCAGCTCCCAGTCTTTGCTTCCGCAGGCCGCGCAGGCGATGTCGGCCTGCTCCGCCTTCAACGCATAGATGTCCGTCTTCTTGCCGAACCTCTCCCGTGTGTTCTGGCACTTCTTGCACCTGAAGACGAGCCGCCACAGGTCGAGGTCTTCCGATATTATGATCGTGCCCGCGGAGTTGTTGTTGACCGTCTCGATCACGTTGTTCAGCCCGTACACGGCTAGGCCGTAGTCCTTCGAAGCTTCGCCGATGAACTTGTCCACCAGCGCGTCTTCCTGGACCAGTCTCACGTCCTGGAGTATGGGCGTCGCCTTCTGCACTATCTCTCTTATCCCTTCCTCGCCCGTATAGGACGTGTCTATCACGCTGAGCACCGCGTTCTGAAGCCTGTAATCCATGTAGTTGCCCTTGTAGAAATCGTCCTTGGTGGGCCCGGGCCCGCCTATGACGAGTTTCTTCACCGCGGATTCGCCGATGAAGGCCCTGGCCGCGTGGTCCGCCACCCTGGTGAAGAATCCGTTCACTTCGTTCTCGCGCAACCTTTCGAACCTTCGGGCCGACTGGCCGCCCTGCCTGTGCTTCCCCGCTATCCCCGAGGTGAGCACTTCGATCACCTGGAGGTTGTCGCCGACAAGGCGGCCGAGCGCGGCTTCGGCGGTGTCTATCGACATTATGCCGACCGCCTCCTCTTCCCTCAACGTGTCCTTCAGCAGGTCCAGGTGGAAGTGGTCGTCGCACCTGTACAGGTATGTGTTTATGACCCTGGGCGGGACGATTTCGAAGATTTGTATGGTTTCCGTGTTGGGGCCGGCGACGGGGAGCGCCCCGCAGAAGACCACCAGCCCCGTCTCTGGTGGCGCTTTGTACAGTTTGAGGCGCTGGGTCACCCGCGTCAGGGCGTCGAGGACGTGGTTCCTCGTGGTGTCGCTCTTTATGTTGGAAGCTGTCCCCGCCTCTTCCCTCAGGTTGTTGATTACGTCGTAGAGCGGTTTCTTGGGCGGTATGTACAAGGATATCAGCTCGGTCCCCCTTCCCTGCTTGCTCCCGAGCTCCGCTAGGAGACGGCGTACCCTGTGCATTGCGACCGAATCCCATTTTACCATTGTTCGTGCACACCCTCCCAACCCGTATGCTTTTATGTGAGCTACAGAAAGGCTGCTTTGCCGGTTTGAAGACAATAGTAATTAAGATTAGCGGCTCCTTGTTCTACTGGGAACGCGTCGAAGACGGTCTGCCTCCCATAGCGTCGGTGGTCAGAAAGGCCGTCTCCAAAGGCGGGTCGAAGCTGGTCGTGGTGGCGGGCGGGGGGGAGACCGCCCGGAGATACATAAAGACGGGCAGGAAGCTGGGCGGCGGGGAGGGACTCCTGGACGACATGGGTCTCAGGGCGGCCAGGCTGAACGCCGGATTGCTGATTTCTTCTCTGGGCGACCTGGCCTATCCCATAGTCCCGGAAGACCTGGGGCATGTGATCGAGGCCGTGGAGACGACGAAGGTGGTGGTGACCGGCGGGCTTCATCCAGGACACAGCACGAACGCGGTCGCGGCGTTGATCGGGGAGAGGCTCAGGGCCGACCTCCTGGTCAACACGACCGACGTCGACGGCGTCTACACGTCCGACCCGGACAAGGACAAGTCCGCGAAACTGTTGCCGAAGGTCACGACGCAGCAGCTGCGCGACATGTTCGGCAGCAGCAGGATGCTGGCCGGGACGTACGAATTGCTGGATTTGGTGGCGATAAATGTGATAGAACGGGCCGGGCTCCGGACCCGGATAATAAAATGCGCCCCGAAGGAGATCGAGGAGGCGCTGCAGGGGAAGGCTGTCGGGACCGAGATCGTCAGGGAAGCGTAGCCTTCCAGGGGATGATTTTGAGCTTTGGCCATAGCCTGGACCATTTCTCGGTTTTGTCCATGTAGATTTCCTTGTTTATCTGTTTCGTATTCGGCCTGACGGTCATCGACAGGAGGTCGTCCAGCCCGAACGGGGCGTAGACCTGCAGCCGCCCGTCCGCGCGCCTCCTGACACCTATCGCGGTGGCAGTGGTCGGCCATGAATCTATCGCGTGTTCGATGGATTGGTATGGAGTGATGGGGTAGCCAAAATGGTCCTGATACCACAGGTGGACGCGCGCTTCGTTCTTGATTTCTATCCGGGAATCGACGTCTTTGAAGAGCTTCTTTCCTTCTTCTATGTATGAGTTTTCCGCGTCGTAAGACAGGTCGGGATCGAAGTAGACGAGGTCGTAGTCTTTTATGTGCGCCGTAGCGGGAAAGCCGTGCATGACGTTCCAGGCCGTCTGGGCTATGCAGCCTGCCGCAAGATACCAGTCCGGCATGTTCAGGGAGGGCGCCCTGTCGAGTATTGTGGTGATCGTCTGATTCTTCATGAGCATGCGTTCGAGTGTCGCGAGTTGGGCCAAGGGTGGCTTCCGTGGATTTTAGACGGTATAAGCCTTCTGGGCTCGGTGTGGACGCGCATTTTGATTGGAGTGAAAGTCTAATATAGAGTATAGATTGGATGTCAAGATTTGCGGGGGTTCCCGAGCCAGGTCAAAGCTTCCAGCAGCGGCCAGAGGGGGCAGTCGCAAGGCCCAGACTCAAGATCTGCTGGCATAGGCCTTCGTGGGTTCGATTCCCACCCCCCGCATTCAGGCCAAGGGTTCGAATCCAGCCTCACGGGGTTCACCCACAGTGGAACTACACGATATACCCCCCAGCAAGGTGAAGACGGAGGAGGCAAACGGGAGAAGGAAGGCCTCGAAGTGGGCCCGAAAATCTATCACTTTATTGTCGAGCGCCCCTTGGTCGCGCCAGGGTAATTTGTTAGTTCCGTTATGGCGAAAGACCCGGTGAGTCGCCAAGATCCCCGCAGAGCGTGTTCTGAGGCAAGCGCCATAGAGGATAGACGACCCGGCACCGACCCCCCCCCTCGCCGAGGCCCACCAATGCTCCATCAACTCGCTCCTCTCCTGTGCTCGAACCATCTTGCTTCAGATCATGATGGCGTCGGAGAGGCCGTGGAAGTGCTTGTCCCCGGTGACGACCCTCGCTGACGCGACCCTTGCCGTGGCCAGGACGACCGAGTCGGCCATTCCCCAGTCCCTGACCACCTTCTTTCGAGCGTGGTTGAGCGCACCCGCCAGCTCCGCGGCCTGACGGTCCACCGGTGCCACAAAGGTCTTGGCAGCTATGAACTCCGAGTCCTCCTCGTAGGACTTCCAGCCCTCCCTGAGATACTTCTCCCTGAGCTCCGCAAGGGTCAGGGCCGACGTGGCTGCCCGGTCGCCTTCCACGTAGGGGCGCACCTTCCCTCCGGACGGCGTACCCCTGAAGTACTCGATCCACGCGTAGGAGTCTATGACGTATTCATAGCTCATGAGAACCCGCCTCGTCCTCCTGCTCAAACGGCTTCATCTGAGGGTGAGAGCCGAACATCGACTCCGGGATATTCTCCGCCTTGCTGATCAGGCGCTTTACGGTCTCATCCATGCTTTTCGCATGGTATTTTTTCTTGAGCTCCTCTAGCCGCCTGGCGGTGTTCCTCTTCAGCTCTACCGTCGTGGACATGCTTCTTCTATGGTCTATAGTCCATGGTTTATTTAAGCGTCCCGCTCGTCCCGGCTGTGGGACAAAATTCACGGCGTGTAGAGGTTGAACAGGTTGTGCCACAATCCCATGGAGAACTGCGCGCAATCTATCCTCTCCTGCCTCCTTTGCGCTATGGACCATCCCAACAT
>JAKAPW010000069.1 GCA_021811935.1 archaeon
AAAATCTGTGACTTAACCCAGATTCAGCACACCGCCGACCGCGTCCAGCAGCACCGGGGCGACGCCCAGCAGCGCCAGGACGGCTATCGGAGCGATCTGCTTTACCACCGTACTCTTCTCCAAGTAATATGCACCTACCCGATGGGTAGAAGAGGTCTCTAATAAATTTATCGTTTTAGTAATATATATGTTAAAACTTCACCGTTACACTGATGATTGTTCCGTAACTTGGGCATATATGCGGTCGTCGGCGCGTATCACCTACGCTCGAGGTCCGTCGGCAACCCTCCGTCGCGGCGCGAGCGCCTCACCGGCCACCCGGAGCAGGGCAAGACCTAAAGCAGGCCGCGACAAACACACACCATGGAAGTGGCCCCAGGGATACACAAGATAGACGGCGTCACAGCCAACAGCTATCTTGTGGTAGACGGCAAGGAGTCCATACTGATAGACACCGGCATGCCGCGCAGCGGCAGGAAGATAATCGACTACATATCCGACTACCTGAAGATGTCTCCCGGCGACGTGAGACACGTGGTGCTGACGCACCACCACGTGGACCATGCAGGAGGGGCCTCCGAATTGAAAGAAAGGCTGGCCGGAACGAAACTTGTCGTCCACAGGGCGGACGCCGACTTCGTTTCGGGCAGGTCCAGGCCCCCCACGCCGGCAGGCGCGGCCGGGGTCATGCTGCGGGCGCTGTCACCCCTTATGAGATACAGGCGAGTCTCCCCGGACCTGGAGGTCGGCGAAGGAGACAGCGTGGGAAGGCTGACCGTCATTCATCTGCCCGGGCATACGCCAGGCAGCATGGCTCTGCACGACCCCCGGACCGGTGCGCTGTTCGTCGGCGACGCGCTGGGGACCAAAGACGGTAGGATAAGGGGTCCGCCGAAGCGGTTCACCGCGGACATGAAATCGGCGACGACTTCCATACATAAGCTGTCGGAGCTGAAATTTGACATCCTGCTCTGCGGGCACGGCCAGCCGGTGAAGGAAGGCGCTTCAGCCAAAGTCAGAGAGTTTTATAACTCCAGCATAGCCTGACTCGCTTCGTTGGTCGCCACCTTCTCCAGGCACGCTGCGCTGACCATAGTAACGATGGCCTTCATGGGCATACTGGTCACCTATGTCGAGACCATGATAACGCCGGCGCTGCCCACGCTGGCCAGAGACTTCTCCAGCAGTTACGACACGCTCTCCTGGGTGATAACCGCATACATACTCTCGGGGACGGTCTCCGCCGCCATCTTCGGAAGACTGGCCGACATGTATGGAAAGAAGAGAATATTCGTGATCCTGTCGATAGTATACTCCTTGGCCATAACCCTCGGCGGCTTCGCGCAGAACCTTGTGGAGTTCGTGGCCGTAAGGGCGGTCCAGGGCCTCGGCATGGGGATGTTTCCCGTGGCATTCGCCCTGCTCAACGACCAGGTCGCAAAGAAGGACCTCGCGCTGGCGCAGGGCGTGCTCAGCTCCACCTTCACTGGAGGAGCGGCCATCGGGCTGGTGGTGGGCGCCTGGATAACACAGAATTTCGGCTGGCAGTGGTCGTATCATTCGGCCATACCCATGGCCTACGGACTGACCATCCTTTCCGCGACCGTGCTCCACGACCATGCCGAAAAGAATCAGGAGAGCATCGATTTCATAGGCGTCGGCATGCTTTCGGCCGGCCTGGTGGCATTCATCATGGGGATATCCGAAGCCCAGTACTGGGGATGGATCTCGCCTCCCATCGTGACATCGTTCCTCCTTTCGACGGTCATGTTCCTCGGCTTCATCTATACGGAGACGAAGGTGACACACCCTTTCATAAGCATCAGGCTCCTGAAGATACGCAACGTCTTCCTGGCCAATTTCGCCGGCCTCTTCGCCATGGCAGCCATGTTCTTCCTGTTCTTCACGGTCCCGCCGCTGCTGCAGGACCCCAGCCCCGCGGGTTTCGGAGAGACCGTGCTCGCTTCGGGCATAAGCATGCTCCCTTCCGCCCTTGCCTCCATGATATTCGCCCCTCTCGCGGCATGGGTCACCAAGAACAGGGGGCCGAAGATGTCCATACTGGTCGGCAACTTCATAATATTCCTCGCATATGTGGGGCTCTACTTCAATCGTGGGTCTGCCCTGGCGGTGACGGAGGACGCGGCGATACTGGGGACCGGCATGTCCTTCCTGTTCGTGGGGATAATCAACATACTCCTCCTCTCGACCCCGAACAGGGAGGCGGGAGCCTCCACCGGGATGAACGTGGTCTTCAGGAACATAGGGTCGTCCGTCGCCCCGGCCATCGGCGGCCTCCTGGAAAGCACGTTCGTCCAGAACGTCCTCGTCGGATACCTGCCGGGCAGGACGGGGAACCTGCCTTTCGTACCAATCTTCTACGCCTTTCCCTCACGCCTCGCCTTCAGCTATGTCTATGAAGTGGGAATGGTCTTCCTTCTCGTCTCGATAGTTTTTTCGCTTGCCATGAAGAGCGTATCCGTCACCACTTCATCCGATAGCTGAGCAGTGCGCGGCCTTGATCCGGTGCAGGAGGTCCACCAGCATCTTCTTCGTCAGCTTCTTCGTGTATGTGTTTCGTGGCGTCGGGTGGTAGGAAGCGTATGCGACGGGCAGCCCGTCCGTCCGATAGGAGGCGCCGTGCGCGAACCTGACCCCCCTGACATCCTTCCCCGCCCGCCGCACATAGTCCATGTACGAACGAAACGCCATCTGGCCCAGCGCGAGGGCGGCCCGCGCGTTCCCGAGCAGGCGCAACTCCGCGTCGAGGTATCCGCTGCAGGCAAGGAACTCCTCCGGTGTGGGCTTGTTGTCGGGCGGTACACACTTCACCGCGGCGGTGATGTAACAGCCTTCGAGCCTGAGGCCGTCCCCCCTATAGACGGAGGCCGGCTTGTTCGCCAGCCCCGCTTCGTGAAGAGCCTCCATGAGGAACCTTCCCGATTCGTCTCCCGTGAAGACGCGCCCCGTCCTGTTCCCTCCGTGAGCAGCCGGGGCCAGCCCTATTATCACGAGCCACGCGTCGGGGTCGCCGAAGCCGGGGACGGGCCTCCTCCAGTACTCCTGCCCCTCGAAAGCGCGCCTGACCCGAACACCCTCCCGGAAATCGACCAGCCGGGGGCAGAGCCTGCAACCGACCACGTCGTCCGACACCTGTCTCAGTGTGCCATACCTTTTCAAACCAGTCCGATGCGGGGCCGGTATTTTTTATATATCTCTGTGCCAAGACGACTGGCATGTCGGAATTCAAGAAGGCCACAAAGGTCTCCGCGGTGCCGGCGGGGAAGATGGTCACCGTAGACATGGGGGGCGAAAAAGTCCTCATAGCGAACGATGGAGGAACCTATTACGGCATCGGGGCGGTCTGCACTCATGAAGAATGGGACCTGTCGGAGGGGGCGCTGGGCGGCACCAAGGTCACATGCGCCGGCCACGGGGCCGTCTGGGACCTGGCCACCGGCAAGGCAGAGTTCGACGAAGACCTTCCCGACGAACCCCTCTACGACGTCAAGGTCGAAGGAGAGGACCTCTACGTGCGGAGACGCGGCAGGTGAGGCTCACACCAGCTCCTCCGACCTGCCTTCCTTGATGTTGACATACCTGGCCAGGACGAAGAGCAGACTGGAAAGCCTGTTTATGTATGGTATGCAATGCTGACAGACCCCTTTTTCTCTGTTGAGCGCCACCACGTACCTTTCCGCCCTCCTGCAGACCGCCCTCGCTACATGCAGCGCGGCCCCACCTTCGCCCCCCCCGGGGAGGATGAACCGTCTCAGCTGCGGCAGGTCCCTGTCAAACTCCACGGCCTTCTGCTCCAGCCATCTTACGTCGTCTTCGGTTATCTCACTGCCCCTCATGGAGTGAACCACGGCCGCGTATCTGAACAGAGTCCGCTGTACGTGGGCCACGGCGGACTCCACCTCCGGCGTTTCCGAAAGCTTGGTCCTCGCTAATCCCAGGAAGGAGACCAATTCGTCTATGGCCCCCAGCGCATTGACCACGGCGGAATCCTTGGCCGTCCTGCCTTTGGCGGTAGACGTCTCCCCCGCGTCGCCGGTAGCAGTGAAGGGTTTCCTTTCCACGAGCGCTGTCTCCTCCATAGGGCGTACAGAGGACGCCTTCTAAAAACTTAATTCGGCCACGACACGACGAACCGGCGGTTCCCCTTGCTTCAGACTGTGCGGCTCCGCGGCGAGCCCCTCGATCTGGACCTGACATTGAACAGCGGCCAGGTATTTCGCTGGAGAAAGGTCGGCGGGTCGTGGTTCGGGTTGATAGGCCGCTCTGCTGTAGAGATGAGGCGGGCGGCGGACACCCTCGAATTCAGATCCAACCCGGGACTCCCCACGGACACCGTGGCGAGTTTCCTGACGCTGGACATGAGCCTGGAGAAGATGTACGAAAGCCTTCCCACGGACGCTGCGACGCGGAACTTCGTGAGGAGCTGCAGGGGACTGAGGATAGTCAGGCAGGACCCGTGGCAGTGCTTTCTCGGGTACGTCGTTTCGTCGGGGATGAGCATAAGGGCGATCACGGCCGTGCTCGACCTCCTTGCGTCCCGGACGCCCGCCGTGAAGCTCGACGCCATGGATTTGCACCCGCTCCCTTCGCCGCAGGAACTGTTGACGGCCCGCAGGCCCAGGCCGGGATACCTCGGCGCCAAATGGGGATACCTGAAGCAACTGGCCAGGTCCGTGCTCGATTCATCGGTCGACTTCGAAACGCTCCGCAGGACGCGATATGAGGAGTCCCACCGCCGCCTGGTGCTCGGGACCCCCCACGCCAACGGGATAGGACCCAAAGTGGCGGACTGCGTACTCCTCTTCTCGCTGGACAAGCCCGAGGCCTTCCCCATAGACCGCTGGGTGCTCCGAGGGTTGATGAAACACTACGGATGGCTCGTCCCTGACCGGGTGGTCGAGAAGAACAGAAACGGGGCAGCCGGCCTCTCGGTCCGCGACTATCAGGAGGTTTCGGCTAGGGCGAGGGCGTACTTCGGCCCCCATGGAGGGCTGCTTCAGGAGCACATGTTCGAATATATGAGGTCAGGGAGAGGTCTTCCCCAGCGCGCCGCGTAGCGCCTGGACGTTGTCTTCCACCACTGTCTTCCTTCTCAAGTCCGCGAAGAGTCCAAGCTTCCTTGCCTTGCTTATGGTGAGACCGACGCTGTCAAGCTCCCCCGCCGAGAATCCCCGGCCATGACGCATCTTGGAGACGCCGCTCGAAAAGATCCTGACAATGGCGTGTGTTGGGGGGATGGTGACCCTGGCCTTCGGCTTCTTCAACCTCTTCGGCTTCTCGACCACGGCGGTCGGGACAACCACCTCCTCCTTCGGCTGCTGTTTGGCAGCCTTGGCCTTTGGCCGTGCCGCCCTGGTCCGCTTCGGTGCCGCTTTGGCGACGACCTTCGGACCCGCCTTCTTGACCGCTTTCTTCTTTCTCTTCTTCGGTTCCTTGCTGCTCAATCCGGAAATACCTTCTTGGGTCGCGGGGCTGCCGTATTTATTTCTTGGGTGGAATGTGATGGTCCCGCGGGGGTGATTTGAGCACCCGACACTCCGGTTTCTGTGCGCCTAGTAGGCTGGACGGGCTGGCCAGAGCCAACCTCTACAGCATCTCCCACCGACGGAGATACCGTCGATGTCGGAAGCTCTACCAGGCTGAGCTTACGGGGGAACGGGTTCCCTTACCGCGGGGCGGGACCGGTATCTGCCATCATATGTTGGCAATAAAAAGTTATTGCGAACGCCGGCTCTAGGCTCCGACGAGCGCCCTGAGAAGGAGCAGTACGTTCCTCCTTCGTTCGCGTATTCTTCTCATGGCATACCCGGCCCACCGTGCCCCGTAAGGGACGTAGATCGACACAGCATAGCCGTTGGTCACCAGGTCGCGCGCCATGTCTTCCCCGACCCCCTTGAGCATCTGGAATTCGAAGTTCTGCTTCTTCGTATCGGAGGCCAGTTCCGCGGCAAATTCGATCAGCTCGGCATCGTGCGTGGCCACGGCAAAATGACTTTCCTGTTCGAAGAGCCTCTTCAGCAGCACCTTGTAGCTCTCCACGGTCGTCTTCCTGCCCTTGAACGCGACGGACGCGGGCTCATCGTATGCCCCCTTGCAGACCCTGACCTGTCCGCCCTTCCCCAGGACGACGCCCAGGTCCGCGGCCGTCCGCTTCAGGTAGGCCTGCAGCGCCACGCCTACCCCCTTGTGTCGCTCCAGCACGGCGAGGTAGGCCCCGATCGTATCTTCGGTGAACCTGGTCCCTTCCATGTCGAGCCATAGATACCTGTTCAAGGACTCCGCCTTGGCCGCGAGCCTCTCCAGGTTGTTCAGCGCTTCGCTGAACGATATGCCAAGGCCCAGCTGAGTGAGCTTGACGCTCGCGCTTCCGGCGACCCTGTCCTGCTCGAGCAGGTCGTACAGACGAAGATACTCCTGCACGTTGGCGTCCACCTCAGCCCCCGAGGACGTGTCTTCGCCGAGGTAGTTCACCAGGACCTTGAACCCCTTCGCGTTCAGGGACTTGCACTGCTGCAGCGCCTCCTCCGCCCTCTCCCCCGCTATGAAGCGCTTGGCTATGGGGAGGAAAAGGGAGGACATATGTCTCACAGAAGAGATGAATCATCCTTCCGGCTCGATACAAATACTTTGCTGCGTCCCCCCGAACGCTAGACCACGGCAGACACCAAGAGGTCGGTGAGGAGCGCAATCGCGAAGCCGGAAAACACACCCACCGCCAGCGAGCCGTCGGACTTCAACGTCCTCCCGACGCCGTAGAGT
>JAKAPW010000070.1 GCA_021811935.1 archaeon
CTGGCTAGGAACGGGCCGATGACTATGAAGAAGCTCAGCCGGGAGATGCTGGTGACGCCGCCCAACATGACGGGGATGGTGGGCAGGCTCGAGGCCAGGGGGCTGGCGAGGAGGCTCCCCGACGGCGGGGACAGGAGGAACGTCATCATAGCCCTGACCCCCGCGGGAGAGAAGGTGCAGGAGGCCCTCGCGAGGGGCTACAGGGACTTCCTGAAGGCGGCCCTGGGCGCGCTGACGTCGGAGGAGCAGGAGACGCTGGCCTCCCTGCTGACGAAGCTCAGGGACGAAATATCGACCGGCCTCTGAGTCTCACCGCTCGGCGGTCCTCTGCTGCGCCTCCGGCGAGTTCAGTATGGAAAGGTTTGCCGCGTGCTCCAGCCCGAGGGCGGACAGCAACGGCTTCCTGAGCCTCCCGAGCTCGCTGATGAATATCTGCGAGTACTTCCAGGGGGTGATGTCGTACATGGGGGTGCTCCTCCGCTCGTCGAACTCCAGCTTCAAGGCGTACCCTCTCGGTATCACCTTGAACGACTCGACCAGGACGAAGATACCCGACCGCTCCAGGTAGGCGAGCTTCGAAAGCGTGCTGGAGCCTATCTTGTTCACCACCGGGCCGTTGTCGTATATCGCGTCGGCCCCCATCAGCACGAAGTCGACGTCCTGCATCACTGCCCCCGCGGCGGAATCCGGTATGAGGTGCGCCTTGACCCCCCACGAGGGAAGCTTGTTGGCGAGTATCCTCCCCTCCTCTCCCGGTCTGCTTTCGCAGACGAAGACCACCGAGACCGTGTCCGAGAGCGCGCGAAGTGCCTCCGCCACCGCGCCGCTGTTGCTCAGCGTCATCACGGTGACGTTGTGCTTCACTATCGCCTTCAGCTCCTCCGCCATCTTCTTCCTGGCGTCGAGGATCGACTTCTGGAGCCTGGCCGACTCCTTCGGGAGGGATTCGGCGAGGGGGTCGCTGCTGGACAGGGCGTTCGCGATGGCCTCGCTGACAAGGTTGGTGAGGGCCGCGAAGGTCGGCCTGCAGAAGGCCAGGTCCCTCGCCAGCGAAATCAGGCGCCTTCTTTCGAGGCCGTCGATGGTGGAGATGAGCCTGAGCGCCTCCAGGGCCTTGTATGCCAGGGTGGAGGAGCCGCTCACCCTGTCGGTCAGGACTTCATCGAACGCCCTCTTCACGCCTGTCGGGAGGTCCAAGGCTACCGCCCTCCCCCTCCCACTCCCTTGAGCCCCGCCACCCGCGCGGCGGCGGTCAGCTTCTCGACCGCAAAATCCAGGTCCTCCGTGGTGTGCGACGCCCCGACGATGGTCCTCAGCCTGGCCGCCCCCCTCGGGACCATCGGGAAGACTATCGGTATGACGAACACGCCCTGCCGGAAGAGCTCGTCGGCCATCGCCTGCGCCTTTGCGCTCTCCCCCACCATGACGGGCGTGATCGGCGTCTCGCTCCTCCCGGTGTCGAAGCCCGACTCCCTGAGCCTCCGCTTGAAATATCGCGTGTTCTCCCACAGCCTCTCGAACAGCTCGGGGTGCTTCTGGACGTACCTGACCGCAGCCAGGCTCGCGGCAGCGACCGCGGGTGGGTGGGAGCCGGAGAGCAGGAACGGCCTCACCCTGTTCCTGAGCATCTCGCAGAAGCCGCCCCCGCCGACCACGTACCCCCCCACGCTCCCGAACGCCTTGGAGAAGGTGCCCATTTCTACGTCCACCTGCCCCTCGAGCCCGAAATGGTTCACGGCGCCCCGGCCCAGGTCGCCCAGCACGCCTTCCCCGTGGGCGTCGTCCACGTAGGTCATCGCGCCGTGCTTCCTGGCCAGCTTGACGATTTCCGGGAGAGGGGCCAGGTCCCCGTCCATGCTGAAGACAGCGTCCGTGACCACCAGCACCCTCCTGTAGGCGGCGCTGTCCTTCAGCACCCGCTCGAGGGAGTCGACGTCGTTGTGGGAGTAGACCTTCCGCTCCGCCCTGCTCATCCTCATCCCGTCGATTATGCTGCCGTGGTTGAGCTCGTCGCTCACGAGCAGGTCCCCCTCCCCCGCTATGGTAGGTATCACTCCGAAGTTGGTGGCGAACCCGCTCTGGAAGGTGATCGCGGCCTCCGCGTTCTTGAACCTGGCGAGCTCCTCCTCGAGCTGCACATGCAGCCGCATCGTGCCCGCTATGACCCTGACGGCCCCTGTCCCCACGCCGTAGGCCTCGAGCGCCTGCGCGGACTCCCGCTTTATCTCCGCGTTGTTGGCCAGGCCGAGGTAGTCGTTGCTGCAGAGGACCAGCTCCCTCCTTCCGTCCACCACGGCCCAGCTGGTGGCGGGGCCCTCGACCACGTGCCGCTTCCACAGCCTGTCTTCGGACGCGAGGACCGCGAGCTCCGCCTTCGCTATCTCTTCGAGGTCTCCCTGCCTCAACTTCCCGTCCCTGTCAGAATGCGCGTCCGTCGGGTCTTTTGGACTTTATGGTTTTCGGCAAGAAAACACAATTACCCCCCTGCCGGCCTGGGCCACGTTGGTAGCGCCGAGCATGTTCGACATGTCGGGCGTCCTGGACATGCTCGGACTCTGTCTTATAGGCGTCAGCGTCTACCGCCTGGCACGCCGGGATTTTCCGCAGTTCGTCGACGCGAAGGCTGTGCTGATGTCCTCCAACCTGTCCTTCGCGGGCGTGCTGTTCTTCGACCTGCTCCAGCAGGCGTACGGCGGGCCACGGCTCGCGCTGACGGTGGGCGGGACGCTGTCCGTCCTCTTCGCCGCCCTGTTCCTGACCAGCCTGGCATACGTGGTCCGCGCTAGGCCGGCCGAGCCCACGTTCGCCGGCAGGGTGAAGGCCATCGTGGGGAGCAGGTTTCTTCCTCACGGCCTGGTGATCTTCGGGTTCTCCGCATACATTCTGTTCCTCGGCCTCTACCTTGCGCTTTACTCCCCGGTCTCCGTAGCACCTTTCGTCACGCTGACCGGGGCCGTCGTCCTGTCCTACATCTTCACCCCGGGTTACGTCCTCCTGCTCCTGCCCGTCCTCCTGCTCTTCCTCGGGTATACCTGCGCGAGCACGTTCGTCGCCGGGAGGAGGTCGGACGACCCGCCCACCAGGCGCGCCCTTGCCGCGCTGGGCATCGCGTGGGCGGTGATAGGTGTGCTGGTCTTCGTCACCGACGGCCCTCTCCTCTGGCTGGGCATAGACGCGAAGACGCCGGGATGGGTGGCCGCGTCCGTCCTGTTCGTGATGACGACGAACAGCTTCGGCAGGACCACCATCCTGGACGTCCTCTTTAGGCAGTCGGCTCGGGCGACCAAGGCGGCCGACCCGTTTTCTGCCCGCCTGCAGGGCGGGACGGTAGAGGGGAAGGCGACGCTGCTCGAGGTCGACCCCTCGGCCAACTACGAAGTCGCGGTGAAGGACTTCGCGACGGAGATGGCTTCGCATGGGAGCTCGCTGTTCGTCTTCACCTCGGCCGGCAGCCCGGTGCACGGCGCCCTCTCCGACATCCCGGAGGCGAGGTTCTTCCTGCTTACGACCAGGGTGTCGTCGCCCAAGCTGACGGGCAACCAGCGCGAGGTGCTTCTCCCGAGCAACGACGAGGCCGTGCTGCTGGACACGATCGAAAAGGTGGTCAACAGGGACAGGGAGGCGCGCATCGCGATAGTACTGGACAACATATCGGACATGGTGGTGCTGTCCGGCGTCGAATGGGCGTACAGGCTCCTGAAGGAGACCAACGAGCTGCTCGACATCCCCCGGACGACGGCGCTCTTCATCATTATGTCCCGCGCGCACAACAAGGAGATGCTCAGCCTGCTGACCAGCCTGTACGGCGGCCACCTTATGTTCGACGCGTCGGGGCTGGCCCGCATAAGGTGAACCCGATTCTTCTTTCCCAGATAGGATTAAACGCAGCCCGCCCCCACTGTGCAGGGGGGCGTCTTGTCATCTGAAGGCCATTCGAAAGGAGCGTAGCGGCCCCGGGGCGGCCATGGAGGACGTCGCGGACCCCCGGATTTCTCCGCGGCAGGTCCTGGTCAGGGTCATGGCCACGTCCATCTGCGGGACGGACGTCCACGTGTATGACTTCGACGAGTGGGCCGGATCCCGGGTCAAGCCTCCCTTCGTCATGGGGCATGAGTTCTCGGGCGAAGTGGTGGAGGCGGGGAGGGACGTCGCCACCCTTTCGGTCGGCGACCACGTCTCGGGGGAGACCCACATACCCTGCATGGCGTGCGACCAGTGCAGGAGCGGCAACCATCACATATGTGAATCGCTGAAGCTCCGGGGGGTGGACGTGGACGGATGCTTCGCGGAGCTGGTCGCGGTGGACGAGGGCACGTCCTGGAGGAACGACAGTGCGCTTCCGCATGAAGTGGCCTCCATCCAGGAGCCGCTGGGCAACGCAGTCCATACTGTCTTCGAGGGGGGAGGGGTGGAGGGCAAGACGGTGGCCGTCTTCGGCTGCGGCCCCATAGGGATGGCGGCGGTGGCCCTCTGCAGGCAGTCGGGGGCGGAGAAGGTCTTCGCCGTGGACATATCGGACTACAGGCTGGGGCTGGCGCAGAGCTTCGGGGCCGAACGACTGATCAACGCCCGCAAGGAAGACGTGGTGAAGGCAGTGCTGTCGGAGACGGGCGGGCGCGGGGTGGACGTCTTCCTCGAAATGGCGGGGGCGCGGGATGCGGTCGTCCAGGGGCTGAAGGTTCTCAAAGCGGGAGGCCGCGCCTCTCTTCTCGGCCTGACGGACGGACCGGTCCCGATAGACGTGACCAGCGACATAGTGCTGAAGAACGTGACCATCCACGGCATCTTCGGCAGGAAGATGTTCTCCACCTGGTACACGGCGTCCTCCTACGTCAGGTCCGGAAGGATAGACCTTTCAAGGCTTATAACCCACCGATTCGCCCTGGCAGAGTTCGAAAGGGCGTTCGAGCTGATGAAGACGGGCAACAGCGGCAAGATAGTCATGCGTCCCTAGGAGCGTCCCCTTGAAGATAAAGGCCGCAGACGCGGCAGCCGTGTTTCTGGTGTTTCTCTCCGTGGCGCTGGGGGGGTACGTCTCCACCGGCTCCTTCGACGGCTATGAGGTGGCGTACGTCCGCTCCTTCCAGCAGTTCGCGGTCGCGAGCGGCCTGATACCCTTTTTCAAGCTGATGACCTACGTCGGGAGCCTGTACTCCTGGGCGGCCTTCGCCGTCCTGCTGCTGCTCGTCGAAAGGAGGAGGCCGAAGCGCGCCCTGAAGGTCGGGATGTTCCTGCTTGGCATCTCCGCGGTGGACCTGGCGTTCAAGGTACTGTTCGCCAGGCCGAGGCCCTACAGGGCGTTCCCGAACCTGGTGCAGGGGTTCGAGAACGAGAACATGAGCTCATACCCTTCGGGGCACACTTCGAGGGTCGGGGGCGAGTGGTACTTCCTCCGCAACGGGAGGCCATACCTCGACGCGCTGCTGGCCGTCCTCACCGTGCTGATATCTCTGAGCCGCGTCGCGCTCGGCGTCCACTATTTCACGGACACCCTGGGAGCCTTCCTTCTCTCATATCCGCTGGCCTACCTGACGAACAGGCTCGGCCTCTACGAGCTGGCGCTGAAGACGGTGGGCCTGGGAAAGCTCGCCGAGGGCTCAAGCTCGACTTAAATACCGGGCAGGCCATACGAGGTGTGGCCTTGCCTGGGTCCGCCGTGGAGTCTAGGGAGGAATGGGTGGAGGAGGTCACCAAGAACCTCGACTATTATCTCACCACCGAAGAAGGGAAGAGGAAGCTGCTCGAAGAAGCGCAGAGGATGGCAGACCAGGCTCTGCAGGAGGTCGCGCGCCTCCACCGCCCCCAGAGGGAGATCGTCTGGCTCTCCAGGTACTGCTACGATTGCCTGCATTTCCGGACGCAGCGCGGGCGCCTCCAGTGCATCCGCTGGGGGGCGAAGCTTGTGAAGCCGTTCTATGGTAAGCCCCTGTGGTTCATGTCGAGGGACCAGCACGGGAACAGGGTGATGGACATCTCCGAGGTGGACTGGGACAGGAAGTGGCTCGCCGTCTCCGACCTGCTGGTCGAGCAGGCGGTGAACAAGATAAACGACGGCAGGCCGTACGACTGCTTCGAGCGGGCCCGCTAGGCGGGCCTGGCCTGGGCCACGACCATGGTGCCCGCCACCCTGTCCAGGTACCTTTCCCTGTAGTCCCCCCTGGTGACGAACCCACCCACGATGTCCAGGAGGAGGAAGAGCCAGAAAACCTTGCTCACGTTCCGGACGAACGCCTGCCTGAGGGTGGGCTTCCCCCCGGCTGAACTCGTGGTCTTGAGGGACACGACCCGCTTCCCTATGGTGTGTCCCCAGTACCTCTCCATCAGGGCGGCATAGAAGAGCATCGTCAGACCCCCGTAGAACCCGGTGACGACCGTGGGGTCCCAGGGGGGCGGGAAGAAGGGGACGAACGGCGAGCCGCTGGCCCTCAGGCTGCCGTAGAAGACCACTTCGGCCATCAGCACGGCCGTGACGTCTATAACGTACGCTATCAGCCTGGCCACCCAGTGCTGCTGGGCGGAGCTGTCCGCGGAGAGCCTGTCGAAGCCAGAAGCGGAAGCTCGCCGGTCCTGGTTCAGCTGGGCGCCGCAGTGCCTGCAGAACTTCGAATCGTCGTCGACCTCCTTTCCGCAGCCGGTGCAGTGGAGCGGCAAGGTTTCCTGCCGGCCGCGGCCGCGCTCGCCATTTAAGCCTTTTTCGGGACCTCCGGCGGGGACCTTATATGGACGGCTGTAACCCGCATCATATCACATGGACATCCTGGTCTGGCGGGG
>JAKAPW010000071.1 GCA_021811935.1 archaeon
GGTGAAGACGCCAAAAGTGAGGATGGTCAGCAACAGCGTGTTCCTCCTCCCCATCCTGTCCGCCAGCCACCCGAAGAACAGGCCGCCCAGCACCGAGCCGACCAAGGAGTAGGTGATCGCGAGGACTACGGTGCCCACGGAGACTCCAAAGGAGTGGCTCATCGGAACCAGCACATAGCTGATTATCTGCAGGTCGTATCCGTCGAACAGGTACCCGAGCAGGACGCCCGTCATAATCCTGACCTTTTCGGAGGTGGTATAAGTTATCGTTTCTACGGAGGAGGCCAAGTCGGTGTCGTGCCGGACAACCCCTCCGGATTTAGACATTTGTCCACACTTGCATACATCCGCCCCCGGGGGGGGCGGGAAAGGAGCCCGCGGCGTGCGATTTCGTTATGTTATTAAGCGCCGACGATGCATCGATTAGACGAGGCGGCTCGCGTGAGGACCAACATAGCTGTCGATTCGAAGGTGCACGGCAGGCTGGCCAAGATGGCCAAGAAGAACCGCAGTACAGTTTACGAAGTGACCAATTCCTGCCTGTCTGTCTGCGCGGAGGCGGCCGAAAGAGGACTGACGATGGACGAAATCAGGGGGCAGGTGCTGATCTGGTATGCTACGAAGAACCTGGACGTGGTCCTCCTCCCAGGGAAGGTGATCGAATACATGGTGAATCAACTCTATCCCGCCAAGAAACAGGAGATGGCGAGCCTCTTCGAGGAGGCCGGGGCCGATGTCGGGGAGTACTTCAAGATAAAGGGGTTGACCTTCCAGGACGTCCTCGAAATGGCCCGGCTCGGCTACGCCTCCATCGGACTGCGCGACATCAGCGTGGTGAAACGGTCTGCCACCAAGATAGTCGTCTCCATCTACGGCCTCCTTCTTGGAAAGTCGGCCACGGAGGTGGGTCTGAAGTTCGTGGAAGGGCTCATGAACGAATTCGGCCTTATTGTCGTAGGTTCCGAGCTGGCCGAAGGCGCGGTGAAAATCACCTTTGAGGCAAGGTCGCCGCTTCCGTAGCCGCTTGCGCCTCCAGTGTGACTTGACCTGTCAAGTCGTCGGCGGTATAACTGTCATGTTACAGGGGCCGGTCTCCCCCATTGGAGTCAAAGCATCTCTTGCACGGTTCGGTGTCCAACTCCCCGAACAATCGATTGAAGATTTGAAGCAAAGGACCGACCGACTTTAGAGGTCACCTACAAACGCCAGAAAAGGACATAACGGCCCGCGCCGCAAGCGTGAGTCATGGACCTCAGAGGGCAGGTGGAGGAGGCGAACACGCTGACCGTGGAGAGGATGATGCAGGCCGACCCGCTGTGGGTGGACATGGGCCTGGCGTCCGAAAAGCTCAAGGGGATGAAGGGGAGGACGCTCCTCCACGCCGGGCCGCCCATCGCCTGGGAGAGGATGTCCGGGCCGCTGCGCGGAGCGGTGATGGGGGCATGCATCTACGAAGGGTGGGCGTCGACCCCCGAAGAGGCCGAAAGGCTGGCCGCGTCCGGGGATGTCACGTTCGAGCCGTGCCACCACCACGGCTGCGTCGGTCCCATGGCGGGCGTGGTATCGCCTCGAATGCCCGTCTACGAGGTGTTCGACGAGAAGTCGGGGGCGCGCGCCTTCTCCAACCTGAACGAAGGGTTGGGCAAGGTGCTGAGGTACGGCGCCTACGGGGACGACGTGCAGAAGAGGCTCAGGTGGCTCGGGACTACGTTCTACGAAGCGATGAAGGCGGCGCTGCGGGAGCTGAGGAAGGAGAGGCCCGGTCTCTCCTTCAAGGCCATCATATCCCAAGCGCTTACGATGGGAGACGACTGCCACAACAGGTACGTCGCGGCCACCTCGCTCTTCATCCGGGAGATGGTGCCGTACATGTTCGCCGCCGGGGCCGGCGGGAAGGACGTCTCCGAGGTCTACTCGTTCATGAACGGCAACAACTTCACCACGCTGAATCTAGGCATGGCCACCGCGAAGGCGATGGCGCTGGCCGGGCACGGGGTAAAGCACAGCACCATAGTGACCACCATGGCCAGGAACGGCACGGAGACGGGGATACGGGTGAGCGGCCTCGGGGACAGGTGGTTCACCGCCCCAGCGCCGACAGTCAAGGGCATGTGGTTTCCCGGCTTCAGCGAGAAGGACGCCAACCCGGACATAGGGGACAGCGCCATAACCGAGACGGCGGGGTTCGGCGGCTTCGCCATGGCGGCTGCGCCGGCGATAATATCCTGGGTAGGCGGGAGCGCGTCGGTCGCGATGGAGATAACCAGGAAGATGTACGAAATCACCTACGCCAGGCACAGGTTCTTCACCATACCGGCGCTGGACTTCCAGGGGACCCCGACCGGCGTCGACATAAGGAAGGTGGTGAAGACCGGGGTCACCCCGCACATAAACACAGGGGTGGCGCACAGGCAGGCGGGCATAGGACAGATAGGGGCGGGGCTGGTCGTCTTCCCGATGGAGATGTTCAAGCTCGCGCTGAAGGGCTACGCGGAGGCCTACGGCCTCTGACCGCAGGGATGGGTGGCGATGGCCCGCGCTTTCCTGTCGGCCTGGTGCGTCGGCACGGCCGCGCGCCCCGAGGGGGTCCTGAAGGTCGAGTGCGTCTTCGAGCGGGCGGCCTACCTGAGGCTCCCGCGCGACGGGATGCTGATAGTGTCCAGCGGCGGGGTCAGGTCCCCCGCGACTGTAAACGTGGACCCCGGCCGGAACCTGAAGCCCCTTTTCTCCGCCGACGACGAGCTGCTTGCCGACGGGCGGAGGTTCTCGGGCGGTTCGGTGGAGATCGCGCTGGAGGGGGAGGCCTACGTCGGGGAGACGCCCGTCCTCGCCCCCAGCGTGGACACACCCCGTCTCTTGATGGCGGCGTCCCTCCTGCAGGCGCTCGCCGTGGAAGGGAGCCTCGCTGACCCCCGGGGGAGGTTCTTCGGGGAATACCGGCGCGCCATGGCCGGGTTCGTCCGCTCCGCCGGCGACCCCGAAGGGACGGTCCGCGTCCTCCTGAGCCAGCTGGGCAAGGGGCAGGGGTTCACTCCGTCGTTCGACGACTTCGCGGCCGGCTTCCTGTACGCCCACAACGGGCTTTCGGGAGCGCTGGGCAGGGGGAAGCTGCTGCTCGACCCGGCCGAGATCTTCAGGAGGACCACATGGGTGAGCGGTTCGCTGCTCTCCCTGGCGCAGGAGGGTAAGGTCGACGAGGAGGTGGGCAGGCTGGGCCGCTCCCTCCTGTCCGGTTCACCCGACCTGCTGCTCGCTCTGCAGGACGTGGCGGCCCGCGGGCACTCCTCGGGGGTGGACATGGCCGTCGGGATGCTGCTGGCGACGGCGGCCACTCCCGGGGCGGCGCTGGCCGTGGCCCGGAGGCTGGGCTACGACCTGTCCCATTCGCCCCAGACGCGCCTGAGCTCCGAGCTGACCTCGCCAACCGACGCCCCCTCCCTCACGCAGGAAAGGACGTAGGGGAAGAGGTTCTCTTCGCCCTCCGCGGCCCTGGACAGTTTGGAGAGGGCGCGCCCCACCTTCGAGGCGTCGCGGGCGCGCCTGCATTCCTTCAGCCGCCGTATCACCTTCCTCCTTGCTTCGGGGTCTATCTTCAGCGCCTCCTTCGGCTTCTCCCCCTCCTCCCTCAGGACGCTGACCCCTATGATGGGGACCTCCCCCTTCTCTACCCTCAGCTGGTATTCGTAGCTCGCCCGTTCTATCTCCTTTTGGGGGTACCCCGACTCCACCGCCTTCACCATCCCGCCCAGCTTCTCCACCGCCTTCATTATGCTGGTGGCCCGCTCCTCCAGCTCGTCGGTGAGCTCCTCCAGCATGTAGGAGCCGCCCAGGGGGTCGGCGGAGGCAGCCGCGTCGGTCTCGTACAGCAGTGCCTGCTGCACCCTGAGGGAAAGCCTGGCCGCCTCCTCCGTCGGGAGCCCCAGCGCCTCGTCGTAGGAATTGACGTGCAGCGATTGCGCCCCGCCCAGCACGGCGGCCAGCGCCTGGACGGTCGTCCTGACTATGTTCACCTCCACCTGCGACGAGGTCATCTGGACGCCGGCCGTCTGGACGTGGAAGCGCAGCATCTTCGAGCGCTGGTCCCTGGCCCCGAAGACCTCCTCCATCACCCTGCACCATATCCTCCTGGCCGCCCTGAACTTCGCCACCTGCTCGACGAGGTTCGTCCTGGCGGAGAAGAAGAACGAGAGTCGGGGCGCGAACCCGTCGACCGGGATGCCCCTTTCGGTGACAGACTTCACATATTCGACGCCGTCCGCCAGCGTGAACGCCACCTCCTGCGACGGCGTCGCCCCCGCCTCCTCGAAATGATAGCCGCTTATGCTGATCCCGTTCCACTTCGGCATGTGCGAAGCGCAGTAGGCGACCACGTCGGCCGCGTAGCGCATCGACGGCCCGGGGGGGTAGATGTAGTTGTTCCTGGCGACGAACTCCTTCAGGATGTCGTTCTGCACGGTCCCCTCCAGCGACGCCGGGGATATCCCCTTGGACTCCGCCGAGACCACATACATGGCCAGCTCCTCCATCGCCGTGGCGTTGATGGTCATGGAGGTCGAGACGCCGTCCTGCCTTATCCCCGCGAACGCTATATCCATCTCCTTCCAGGTGGGGACCGGGACGCCGACCCGCCCCACTTCATAGTAGGCCCTTTCGTCGTCCGGGTCGAGCCCGAGCTGCGTCGGGAGGTCGAACGCCATGCTCAGACCCGTCTGGCCGTTCTTGAGCAGCATCTTGTACCTCTTGTTGGTCGCCTCGGCGCTGGCGTAGCCCGAATACTGCCTCATGGTCCAGGGTCTGCCCCTGTACATGGTTGGGTAGACACCCCTCGTGAAAGGCGGAAGGCCAGGGAAGCCGATCTTCTCGACGTACTTTCCCCTCCTGCCCAGGGGGGTGTAGAGCGTCTTGATGGGGGCGCCGTCCTCGCCCGTAAGGCGGGCCGCCCGCTTCGGACCCTTGGAGGCCACCTCCTTCCACAGGCCCAGTCCTTCGGAGATGTCGTCGTCTGAGGTCTGCATCCTCGGAAGCTCGTGGGCGGCGAATCTATTTAATTATATCCGGGGGCGGATACATCCGCCACAGTCTAGCAAGGAAGAGGAGGATGGCCGCATCGGCCAGCAGGACGAGGGGCAGGTGGGCCTGTGACAAGAAGCCGAACAGACAGATCGGGGCGAGGACCCCCGCAGAGAGGGCCACCAGGCGGCGCTCGTCCTTTTCCCGCCCGACGGACCCTCTGACCGCGCGGAACAGCAGGCCTTCGGCCGCGAGGAGAGCAATCAGGGCGGCCGGGGCGGGGAGGCTCGCTTTCATCGGAAGGAACTCCGCGAGCAGGATGAGGGGAAAGAAGAGGGCCCCCAGGACTGCGACAGCCCAATACGGGCGCTGCCGGCCGGCGGGGGAGAGGAGGGTGGCCGGGACCCGCCTGGCCGCATAGACGACGCAGACGATGGCCGCGAGGCTCAGAATGAAGATGGGCTGGCCCATCCAGAAGCCGGCGTACCTTACGGTGAACACCAGTAGGGCGAACACGTCCCCCGTCAGGAGCGCCAAGGCCGCGCCTGCCCGCCGTCCGGGCAGAAGGCTCCTTCCACGCGTCGCGGGGAGCGCAACACCCAGCAGCATGATGGGCAGCGAGACGCTCAGCACCATGTGGACCATCAGCACGCCGGCGCTCCAGACCCAGTTGACGCCGAGCCAGTGCCCGTAGAAGCCGAGCTCGCCGACGGGGCCGGCGAGCGGATTGAAGAGGGTGCCGAGGGCGATGCCCTCCTCGAGTATGCCGTAGGCGCAGCCGAGCAGGATGATCGTCGCCCATCCCTTCCTCCACCTCACCGCCGCCTCCCGCACGAGCAGGACGCCGGGGCCGTAGAGGCAGACGTTGAGCAGAAGCTGGACCAGGAACAGCGGCGGATTGAGGATGAGCGAGGTCACCGGGCTCGACCCGGAAAGGTATTCGGGGATGCCCGGTGTTAGCAGGACAAGGAGGAGGACAGGGTGCCGCGCGAAGAACCGGAACTCCGGCTCTCGGGGGGCGGGAGGGTCCCGTATGGTCTCTCCGTCATCGGCCGGGGGCACGGCACCTGGTACCGCATGCCCTCCTGATATGCAGTTTCCCCGGGCAAAACCCCAATTTTCCGTATTCAAAGGAAAAAGTATTCATTACTCTTGTTCCTACTAATATCGCTTAACTGTGTCCCCCTCCCTGGTCGATTCCATGCTCCTTGTCTCCCCTATGGTGGTCGAGTCCAGCAACACTAGGGTGCGCTGCAGCAGGCTCACCTCCGACCCCGGTAATTCCGGCGAGGTCCGGTTCTCCATGAACACGAGCTTCAGGGAGAAGAGCGTGTCAGGGTCGAAGATGACGCTGGCCTATACCATCGTCATAGAGACCTACCCGCTGGTGGAGAGGGCGGAGCTCGGAGGGGACGTGACGGTGGAGCTGCCGGCGATCGGAAACGCGCCGCAGGTGCTTACGCAGAGCCTCCTGACGGAGCTCGCGATCCAGCTGTACAGGAAGAACTACGACACGCTGTACCTCATCTTCGAATCCCTCGGGTTGAGGCCGCCTTCCCCCTGGATGATAAGGGACGTCCATTTCGTGCGGTAAAAGCGCGGACTTCGACCCGTAGTGAAAGGGCTTATCAGCGAAGGTCGACCTATCATTTCAAGGACCCGGGCCCTTCTGGCTTCCGTTTGCACAAGAGGTTGATGGGAAATATTGAGGATATA
>JAKAPW010000072.1 GCA_021811935.1 archaeon
CAGTAGCCGTAGTCCCACCAGGCGATTATCTTCGCGTTGTACGGCGTGTTTTCGCTGACCCAGGTCAGAGCCTGGAGCCAGTCGGGGATGTAGCTCTGGCCGGCCGCGGTCGCGGACGTCGTTATGGAGTACCCCCTGTTGGACGCCGGCTGCCACACGTAGACGGAGGAGACGAGCATCATCAATATTATCGCGAGCGAAAAGAAGACCTTCATCCCCGCCGCCGCGCCGCGCGACAGGTTCTTCCCTGCGGCCATAGCGAAGAGCCTTTCGCCTATCTCCACCAGCGCGATCGCCGCCATTATCCCCACCGACAGGGAGAGGAAGACCTGCAGCCTGGCGAAGGACGAGGCGACGTAGAGCGCCGACAGGAAGAAGAGCGACGCGACGAGGGAGGCGGCGCTCTTCCTCTTGAGCAGGATATAGCCTCCGAACGCCGCCAGGGGGAGCAGTATGGCGTACGCGTGCAGCAGCTCTATGCCCGACGACGTCTGCTGCTCCGCCACCGTGGTCACGGCCGGGTTCAGGAAACGGGCGGCGGGCAGGATGACGGAGAGGTACCTGCCGGTTATCTGCCCGAAGGCCCCGACGAAGATTCCGACCAGCCCTATCGCCACTATGGCCCCAAGGGTGAGCCACCTCCCGGCGATCTTGTTCCTGTCCGGAAGCTTCCTTGACGCGAACGTGACCAGGAACCCGCCCGCGGTACCGAGGGCCAGGATCAGGATCGACGGGTCGCTCATCCACCCCAGCCCCGGGTTGGCGAAGCCGAGCCCTATGGAGAGGGTGACCAGCAGCGTGGCGACGCCGTTCAGCACCTTGGTGTAGTCCACCGCCGTCAGCAGTGGTATCACCAGGAACGCCACCCCCGTGATGCCGACGTAATACCTTCCGCCCCCCCAGGCCACGCTGGAATAGCCCAAGAAGAGCCCGGCCAGCATGGAATACATGAGAGACTTGCGCCTGTCCGTCGAGTGGAACGACTCTATCACGAAATAGAGCGCCATGGTCCCTGCGAGCATGGAGAACGGCTCGTGCTTGTACCAGCCGAGGCTGGACCTGGCCAGGAAACCGGGCGTCACCACCGCGAACAGGGCGCCCAGGGTGCCCGCCGCGGGCCCCCTTATCCTGTTGCCTATCAGGTAGACCGGGACGACTATCAGGGCGCCGATGAACGCCGGCTGTATGACAAGGTAGTCGTAGAGGCTTATGCTTATCCCGAGCACCCTGGTGACGAACTCGTAGAGAAAGGCGGACGAATAGTAGAAGCCCGCGTACGTGGTGGTGGCCAGGTTGTACCCGACGGGGTACCATTCCCTGTAGTCGACCGACTTGAAGAAATCCGTGAGGCCGGCCAGCCCCTTTGTGTTTATGTCGTTGACGATTATGCTGGTGGCGTAATAGTGGAAATAGGAGTCGAACTCGTCCAGGTAGTATCCGTAGTTGGCCATCTGGAGCCTGAACATGAGGCCCACGGAGAAGGCGATGGCCAGCCCCAGGAAGGTGGCGGCCCTCTGCGGCGTAATCTCCGGGCGCCTGAGAACCCTGCCGATGCCGGCGGTGAAAGACGAAGCAGCCAATAACAGCCCACAACCCACCCCGCGCCGGTCATAATAACCTTATACGTCGGCCAGGCGCGCCACCAGGTCCGCGTAGGCGGCCGGCGTGAGCAGCGCCCCACTTTCCGACTCCAGGGCCGACGGGCGCACTTTGAAGAACCATCCCTCGCCGTACGGAGACTGGTTGACCTTCTCCGGATGCTGCGCCAGTGCGTCGTTGACAGCGAGCACTTCGCCGCTCAAGGGCGCCATGACGTCCGATGTGGACTTCACGGACTCCACGCTGGCGACGGAGGAGCCCCTCTTCTGCGAACCCCCCACAGCCGGCAGTATGACGAAGACCACGTCGTGCAACATGTCGGCCGCATAGTCTGTTATTCCCACGACGACTTCGGTCGGCGACACTATCCTGGCCCATTCGTGCTCCTGGGTGTAGAGCAGGTCTTCCGGTATCTCGTATTTGGAGGCCTTCAATTCTTCTTTCTCCTGAAACCGTACACTTCTGCATCGTAGAACGGGAATGCCGTTATTTCAGCTTTGCATCTCGTCCCGCGTATCTCCACCTCGTACCCCGACGCCGCCTCGCCGGAGACCAGCGCCATCCCTATCCCCCTCCTGACGGTCGGCGAATACGTGCCGCTGGTTATGTAGCCCGCCTTCCCGCCATCCGAAAAGACAGCGTTGCCGCTCCTGGGTATGGCGCTGCCCGAGAGGACGAGGCCGACCAGCCTCCTGGCGTGGCCCGCCGCCTGTCGGACGTGCGCGTCCTTGCCGACATATCCCTCCTTCTTCAGGTCAACGAACCGGGAGAGGCCGGCTTCGATGGGCGTTATGTCCTCCCCTATCTCATGGCCGTGCAGCGGGAGCCCCGCCTCGATGCGGAGCGTGTCCCTCGCCCCCAGCCCCGCCGCCGAGCCGCCCGCCGCGACGCAGCCCTCCAGCACCTTCTTCCACAACGACATCCCGGCTTCGGGGGAGGCGTGAGTCACGCCGTGGACGAGCAGCTCGAACCCGTCCTCCCCCGTGTAGCCCGTCCTCCCCATCATGGCTTCGCGGTCCCCGTACCTGAACGTGGTGAACCGGAACCTCTTCACGGACGAAGCCCCGAACTCCTCGAGCAGGTCGACGGCCTTCGGCCCCTGCGCCGCAAGGAGTATGGAGGAGTCCGTCACGTCCGCCATGGTCACCTCCTCCCCCCGCGCCCGGCCCCCCATCCATTCCAAGTCCCTCTGCCTGTTGGAGCAGTTGACCACGAGGGTGTAGTGTTCGTCAGAATGCTTGTAGGCGATCAGGTCGTCTATCACGCCTCCCTTCTCGTTGCACATGAAGCCGTACATTGCCCTTCCCGCCTCCGCCCCGGAGGCATCCACGGTCATCAGGCGGTCCAGGAACTTCGAAGCACCCCTTCCTTCCACCTCCACCCTTCCCATGTGCGAAACGTCGAAGAGGCCGACAGAGTTCCTGACGGCCAGGCATTCGTCTATTATGCCGCTGAAATAGAGCGGCATGGTGTACCCGGCGAACTCCGTCGCCTTGCATGTCCCGCCGTAGGCGTCGAATATCTGCGTCACACGGGGCATGAAACGGCAGGCGGTCAGAACGGGTTATAAGGCTATTGCGCCCTACGGCTGGGCCGATGGAGCTGTTGCCCGTCAGGGCCAGGAGGCGGACGGAGCCGTTCGCGCTGGCGGACGAGATGGACGCCGCCCTGAGCGGGTCGAAGGTGGCGCTGCAAGACGGCGACGTGCTGGCCATATCGGGAAAGTTCATCGCGATGGCGCGGGGGAGGCTCGTGAACCTTTCCAGCGTGGAGCCGTTGCCCGACGCCGCCCGGCTGGCCTCTGAATATGGGATCTCGCCGGGGCTGGCGGAGGTGATACTCAGGGAGTCGGACTTCGTGTTGAAGGGGATGAACGGGTTCATCCTTTCGATCAAGGACGGGGCGTTCGCCCCGAACGCGGGCGTGGACAAATCCAACGTGCAGCGGGGGCACGCCATCCTGCACCCCTCGGACCCATCCGGCGAGGCAAGGAGGATACGCGAATGGGCGCTGCTCAGGTTCGGGGCGGCGATAGGGGTCGTGGTCACCGACAGCCGGCTGCAGCCGCTCAGGATGGGGACGGTGGGCACCGCGATAGGGGCGTCGGGAGTCCGGACGCTGGCGGACGACAGGGGGAGGAGGGACCTCTTCGGAAACCTCATGAAGGTGACGAGGAGGGCGACGGCGGATACCCTGGCCTCTGCCGCGCAGCTGCTCATGGGGGAGACGTCCGAGGCCGTCCCCATGGTGGTGGCGAGGGACACCGGGGTGGAGGTCGGGGACGAATTCGAAGGGCTCGAACTCTTCGTGCCTCCCGCCCAATGCATATACGTCAAGGGCCTGTCCGGCGCCCCGGCGATGCCCTGCCCATGAAATTCGCCGCGTCAGCGTACATCGCCATCCCATGAAAGGTAAGGTAGGCCTTCCTTGGGTTGACCGCCCGCAGCCTCTTCTCTATGGAGAGGAACTCCTCCTCTCCGAACCCGACGAACCCGACCCTGCGGGGGCCGAAGAGCCTGGAATACGACACGCCGGTGGAGTACGGGGGGTCGCCGCTGGTCAGGTCCGTGCAGTAGACCACCCCCATGTCCTTCAGCAGCCCGGTCGATTCCTCGTCAGACATCCCCCTGTGCTCGAGCACGACCGTCAGCCCCGCGTCGAGGAAGGGCCGTATGACACCGGCCGCCGACTCGGCCCTGTCGCGGGTGATGGAGAGGGAAGGGGGAGTCTGGAGGACCATGACGCCTGCCTTCAGTGCCGCGCAGACGCCTATCATATACTTCGTCTCGGCCTCCGTCTCCGGCCCGGGGAGCATCGAGCGCTCGTGCGTTATTGTCCTGTTGCACTTGACCGTGAATTCGAACCCTTCCCTGGCCCTCCTCCTCCACCCCGCCACCAGGAGCATCGAAGGGTTGGCATAGAACGTGCTGTTCACTTCGACGAAGTCGTACACCTCCGAGTACTTCCGGAGCCTGTCTCCGGGGACGCCGTAGTAGTGCCAGCCCCCCGTCCCCGTGAGCAGCTCCATGCCCCCCATCGAGGTGCGTCTTCTTTATAAAAGGCCCCAAACGCGCGATAGGAAGCCCGTTGACGAAATGGATAGTGTGTTCAGCATGGCCCTACCTTGACGGGAGGCCCCACCTAGGCACCTTCATACACCTCATCTCCGCTGACGTGTACGCCAGGTACCTGAGGCTCCTTCGTCGGGACACGGTTTCCGTGTCGGGGTCGGACGAGCACGGAACGCCGATGGAGGTGGAGGCGCTCAAGGCGGGCCTGCCCCCCGAAAGGCTCGCCGAGAAGTACCACCAAGAGATGCTCGGCCTGCTGAAGTCCTACATGATCGAGCTCGACAACTACACCAAGACCGAGTCCGCCGTGCACGTCGACTTCGTCCGTGAGTTCTACAAAGGCGTCGAAGAGAACGGCTATGTCCATTCCAGCATGGAGGAGCAGCTCTACTGCGAGCAGGACTCTCGATTCCTGCCGGACAGGTTCGTAGAGGGAACGTGCCCTCACTGCAAGGCCGATGCGGCGAGGGGGGACCAGTGCGACGCGTGCGGGAGGCTGCTCGAGCCGCTGGAGCTGGTCAATCCCAGGTGCGTCGTATGCGGCCGCCGGCCGGTCCCCAGGAAGTCGCGGCACTGGTTCTTCGACCTCCCCAAGCTTTCTGACGGCCTGGACGCATACATCCACGGCAACGCCAACCTGCCCGCGAACGCCAGAAACATGTCGCTGAGCTGGCTCAAGGAGGGACTGCAGGCGCGCGCCCTGACAAGGGACAACAAATGGGGCATACAGGCCCCTTTCGACGGGGCCGAAGGGAAGAAGATCTACGTATGGATGGAAGCAGTGCTGGGATACGTGTCCGCGGTCAAGGAGCTGGGCGAGCGTAGGGGAGAGGCGCTGGTGGAGAGTTTCTGGAAGGATAAGGACACCCGGAGCGTCTTCTTCATAGGGAAGGACAACATCCTGTTCCATACAATAATATTCCCGGCGCTCCTGATGGCTTCCAGGGAGGGATACACGCTCCCGTGGCAGGTGTCGTCGACGGAGTTCATCCTGTTCGACGGGAAGAAGTTTTCGAAGAGCAAACGCATAGGCGTCTGGATGGACGAGGCGTTGAAGGTCGCCCCGGCGGAGTACTGGAGGTTCGCCATGATGTACCTCCGGCCGGAGCTCCGGGACGCGAACTTCACCTGGCCGGACTTCGACAGGATAGCGAACGGGGAGTTGAACGACGTCCTGGGCAACTTCATCCACAGGGTGCTGACGTTCGTCAAGAGGTTCTTCGACCTGTCCGTCCCTCCATGCGGCGGACTGGACGCCGAAACGTCCTCCATGCTGGCGGAGATAGAGTCGCGATGGGGCGAATATGTGCGGAACATGGACTCGTTCCGCATCAGGGACGCCCTGAAGAGCATGGTCGAGCTGTCAAGGAAGGGGAACGAGTTCATAAGCACGAAGCAGCCGTGGAACCTCGTCAAGACGGAGAAGGACGCCGCGGCCACGGTGGTCCATGTCGGGGTGCAGGCAGTCTACACCCTGGCGGTCATGATGTATCCATTCATGCCCGCGGCCGCGGGCAACCTTCGGGCCATGCTGGGGCTGGAGGGGGACCCGGTCGGCGCGGGCGCGTCCGGCGCGGGCAGCGGGGCCGCCCTCCCCGCGGGCCACAAGATACTGCCCCCTTCCCCACTCTTCAACAAGGTGGCCGTCCCGGGCGCCTGACGCCGCCTCAGGGCTCTATGATGCTGTCGGGGTACTGGACGAGCGACCTCTCCAGCATGATCTTCGCGTCGTACAGGAGCGCCATGGCTATCGCGTCCGACGCCCTGTAGCCCTGCAGGACGCTCTCGCCGCCCTTCCCGCTGAAGTGCAGGTTCGACCTCAGCGCCGACCCCTTCGAATACACCTCGATGCTCTCGAGGTGCAGGCCCAGCAGCTCCGCCGTCTCCTCCACCATGTTGTAGATCGAAGGGATGGACGACCTGTCCCCGTGCATGAACCTCGACATGTGGAGCGCGACTTCCCCCGCGAAGGCTCTCATGGTGAACGTCCCTCCCTCTTCCGAAGAAAACATGAGGGCCCCTTCGACACCCTTGTCGTCCAAGAACCCCACCTG